>NZ_MTBE01000028.1:0-61211 GCF_002916785.1 Diaphorobacter sp. LR2014-1
TGGCTTCAGATCGTAGCGGCCAACGCGGGCGTCGGCGGGGGATTTTTCAACGGCCTGTTAAAGCCGCTGTTGTCCTACTGCGGTTTCGGTCCTCTCCGACCGGCTCGGTAGCCAGTGCTTTCTACAGTGGACCCCGTACCCACTGGAAGGAGATATGCCCATGACAACCCCTCTTTTTCGAGCGTCGCGCTGGACCGTTTTCGCCGCTGCTGCTGCGCTGGCCGCCGGGCTGAGTGCTTGTAACAAGGCCGAGGAACCCACGGCCGGGCAACGCCTGGATTCCGCCATCAACAAGACCGAGCAGGCGGCCCAGGATGCCAAGCAAAAAATGGAATCCGCGGCGCAGGAAGCCGGGCAGGCTTCACGCAACGCCACGGCCGACGCAGCCGCCCTTATGGACGATGCAGGCATCACCACCAAGGTGAACGCGGGCCTGGCGCAAGACCCGGACCTCAGCGCCATCAAGATCGACGTGGACACCCGTGCGGGCGTCGTCACGCTCAATGGCCCCGTGAAAAGCGAGCAGGCCCGTGATCGCGCCAGCCAGATCGCGCAGGCTGTACCGGGCGTGACCTCGGTGGTCAACAACCTCACCATCTCCAGCGGCGGCTGAGCCTGGGCGGGGGACAGGCTCTACCATCGGCGCATGAAGCAGCCCTCCACACCCGACCTGTCCACCCGCCTCATTCACCACGAGTACACACCGCCGCAGGGTTTCCATGCTCCGCAGCCAGCGGTGCACAAGGCGTCCACCGTCATCTTCCCCAACGTCGCCGCAATGCGCGCGCGCGAGTGGAAGGACAAGAGCAGCTACACCTACGGGCTGCACGGCACACCCACGACCTACCAGCTGGAAGAGCGCCTGGCCACGCTGGAAGGCGGGCTGCAGTGTCTGCTGGTGCCCAGCGGATTGGCCGCCATTTCCACCGTATCGCTGGCGCTGCTGCGCCAGGGTGACGAGGTGCTGATCCCGGACAACGCCTATGGTCCTAACAAGGCACTGGCCGAGGTAGAGCTGCGCCACTACGGCATCCGCCACCGTATCTATGACCCCTTGGACCCGGCGGACCTCGCATCCAAGATCACCGACGCCACGCGGCTGGTGTGGCTGGAGGCGCCGGGCTCCGTCACGCTGGAGTTTCCCGACCTGGTGGAGCAAGTGCGCATCTGCCGCGCACGCGGCGTGGCTACGGTGCTGGACAACACCTGGGGCGCGGGCCTGGCTTTCGCACCCTTCGACCTGCTGGGCCGTGGCGCGGGTGCCGAGGGCGCGCTGGGCGTGGACGTATCCGTGCATGCGCTCACCAAGTACCCCAGCGGCGGCGGCGACGTGCTGATGGGCAGCATCACCACCCGCGACGAGGGGCTGCACCTGCGCATCAAGCTCACGCACATGCGGCTCGGGCTGGGGGTGGGGGCGAACGACGTGGAAGCGGTCTTGCGGGCGCTGCCCAGCATGGCGCTGCGCTACCACGCGCACGATGCGGCCGCGCGCGACCTGGCCCGATGGATGGGCTTGCAGCCCGCGGTGGCCCAGGTGCTGCACCCGGCGCTGCCCGGATCGCCCGGCCATGCGCAGTGGAAGGCGCTGTGCGGCGCAGCCAATGGCGGGCAGGGCGCTGCCGCCGGCCTGTTCAGCGTGGTCATTGACGCACGCCACAGCCAGGCGCAGGTGGATGCCTTTTGCGACGACCTGCGCCTGTTCAAGCTGGGCTACAGCTGGGGCGGGCCGATGAGCCTGGTGGTGCCCTACGACCTGCCCAGTATGCGCACGGGCGCCACCGCGCATCTGCGGCCCGGCACCGTGGTGCGCTTCTCCGTGGGGCTGGAGGCCGTGGACGACCTGCGTGCCGACCTGGCGCAGGCTATGCACCAGGCCTTTGGAGCTGCCTGATGCGTTGGCGGCTGGCGCGGCGAGGGTGGTAGTTTCCTTGATGGTGGTCAGGCAGTCAGGTGGTTAAGGTGGCAGCAACGCCACTGCCGCAGCGATGCCGACCACCATGTCTGATTCTTCCGCGCCAGTCACCTCCGCGCCGGTGTCCGCACCGGTGACTCTCAACCCCTTGCGCTGGCCGGACCCGCTGCGTTGGCTCGTGCTGGGGGCGCGCGACATGATGGCCGCGCCCGGCGTGGCGCTGTTCTACGGTACGTGGTTCTGGGGCATGGCACTCCTGCTGGGCTGGGTGTTCCAGGCGCGGCCGGAATACACCATGTCGTTTGCCAGCGGCTGCCTGCTGGTGGGCCCCTTCCTGGCCATGGGGCTGTACGACACCAGCCGCCGGCGCGAACAGGGATTGGCACCCGATCTGGGCGAATCGCTGACCTGTTGGGACCGCCACCTGGGCAGCATGGGCATGCTGGTACTCGTACTTGTGGTGCTGGAACTGCTGTGGGGCCGCGCGTCGCTCGTGGTGTTTGCCGTGTTCTTCAACACCGGCATGCCGTCCACCACGGGGGTGGTGCAGGCGGTGTTCAACCCGGGCAACTGGCAGTTCGTCGCCGTGTACCTGTTGGTAGGCAGTGTGTTCGCGGCCCTGGTGTTCTCCAGCATGGTGGTGTCCATTCCGATGATTCTGGACCGCGACACCGATGCGCTCACGGCCGGCATTGCGAGCATGCGGGTGGTGGTGGAAAACCCCGGCGTGATGCTGCTGTGGGGCCTGCTCATCACGGCGCTGGTGGCGTTGTCGCTGTTCGCCTGGGGCGCGGGCTTGCTGGTGGTGGGGCCGGTGCTGGGGCATGCCAGTTGGCATGCCTACCGCGCGGCGGTGGCGGCGCCCACTGCGCCCCTTGCGTCCGCGCAGGCGCCGCAGAGCGCCGGCTGATTCTCTGACGGTGGTTTACAGCAACGCGCGCAGCGCGGGCCACACGTTGTCCAGCATGCGCGGGTGCGCCTGGGCCGTGGGGTGGATGCGGTCGGGCTGGAACAGCGCCGTGGGATCGGGCCCATCGGCCACGCCCTTGAGCAAGAAGGGCACGAGCGCTGCCTTGCGCTCCTGGGCCACGTTCTCGAAGACCTCGGCGAACTGCCGGGTGTAGTTGGCGCCGTAGTTGGGCGGCACCTGCACACCCACCAGCAGCACGCGCGCGCCCGCGGCCTGGGCCTGTTCGGTCATCCACGCCAGGTTGCCCTGGGTGCTGGCCAGCGGCAGGCCGCGCAAGGCGTCGTTGCCGCCGAGTTCGATCACCACATGCGTAGGCCGGTGCTGCTGGAGCAGTGCGGCCAGCCGCGCACGGCCGCCGGCGGTGGTGTCGCCGCTCACGCTGGCGTTGACCACCGTGGCGGGGATCTTCTCCTGCGCTAGCCGCTTGTCCAGCAGCGCCACCCAGCCGGTGCCGCGCGGAAGGCCGTATTCGGCGCTGAGCGAGTCGCCCACCACCAGGATCACGGGGGCGCGGGTGGGCTTCTTGCCACCGGATTGCGCAAGGGCGGGCGCCGCGCCCCACAGGGCCAGGGCGCCCGCCACGATAAAGTCACGCCGAACCATATGCTTCACTGCCGAGAACCTTTCATGTCCGAAACCTCCGCCGCCACGGCCCCTGCTGCCTCCAACGACCGCATGCCGCCCGAATCCATCATCGCGGTGGAGCATGTGTCCAAGTCCGTCACGGACTCCACGGGTACGCTGGAGATTTTGCGGGATATCGATTTCCGCCTGGCGCCGCGGGAGACTGCGGCCATCGTGGGCGCCTCGGGATCGGGCAAGAGCACGCTGCTGTCCATCATCGCCGGGCTGGACACACCCACGCGCGGCACGGTGCGGCTGGGTGGGCAGGACCTGTTCGCACTGGACGAGGACGACCGCGCCGCACTGCGCGCGCGGCAGGTGGGCTTCGTGTTCCAGAGCTTTCAGCTCATGGGCAACCTCACGGCGCTGGAGAACGTGATGCTGCCGCTGGAGTTGGCTGGCATCCGCGATGCACGCCGCCGCGCGACCGACATGCTGGAGCGCGTTGGCCTGGGCCAGCGCCTGACGCACTATCCCAAGGTGCTGTCGGGCGGCGAGCAGCAGCGCGTGGCGCTGGCGCGCGCCTTCGTGGTGGAGCCCGCCGTGCTGCTGGCCGACGAGCCCACTGGCAGCCTGGACTTCGCCACGGGCGAGACCATCATGGAACTGATGCTGGCCCTCAACCGCGAGCAGGGCACCACGCTGGTGCTGGTCACGCACGACCGCGGCATTGCCGCGCGCTGCGACCGGCGCATCACCATTGAGGCCGGACGGCTGGTCGATAACTCCTGAAAGAATAGCTGCCAGCGCTTGATGGTAGCTGGTTTTCAATGAATTTCATATTGAAACCCTTGCATAGCATGCGCTGACAGCTCTCGTATCGATAGCGAGCTGGTGGTGAATCAGAGCTGCGCCTTGCGCTCCTGTGCCAGGCAGGCGGCGGCGGTGAAGATCACGTCGGTGGAGGAATTCAGCGCCGTCTCGGCCGAATCCTGCAGGATGCCAATGATGAAGCCGATGGCCACCACCTGCATCGCCACGTCGTTGCCGATGCCGAACAGGCTGCACGCCAGCGGAATCAGGAGCAGCGAGCCGCCGGCCACGCCCGATGCGCCGCAGGCGCACAGCGACGCAACCACGCACAGCAGCAGCGCGGTCGGCAGGTCTACCTGGATGCCCAGGGTGTTGGCCGCGGCGAGCGACAGCACGCTGATGGTGATGGCCGCGCCGGCCATGTTGATGGTGGCGCCCAGCGGAATGGCAATGCTGTAGGTGTCCTCGTTCAGGCGCAGGCGCTTGGCCAGGGCCAGGTTGATCGGGATGTTGGCGGCAGAGCTGCGCGTGAAGAACGCCGTCACGCCGCTCTCGCGCAGGCACATCAGCACCAGGGGATAGGGGTTGCGGCGGATCGCCACGTACACGATCAGCGGGTTGACCACCAGCGCCACGAACAGCATGCAGCCCAGCAGCACGCCCAGCAGTTGGGCATAACCCCACAGCGCCTGGGCACCGGCTTCGGCGAACGTGCTGGCCACCAGGCCCAGGATACCCAGAGGCGCCAGGCGGATCACCAGCTGGATCACCTGCGTCACGGCCGTGGCGCCGTCCTGCAGCATGGCGCGCGTGCCCGCGCTGGCGTGGCGCAGCGCCAGGCCCAGCGCAATGGCCCAGGCCAAGATGCCGATGTAGTTGGCCTCCAGCAGCGCTTTGACCGGGTTTTCGACCACGCTCTTGAGCACGTTCATCAGCACCTCGGACACCGACCCCGGCCCCGCGGCGGCCTGTGCGGGCGCCTGCAGCGTGAGCGTGCTGGGAAACCACACGCTGGCCACCACACCCACGGTGGCCGCGGCCAGCGTGCCCACCGCGTACAGCACCAGTACCGGGCGGATGTGCGTCGTCTCGCCCGGTGTGTGGTTGCTGATGGCGGCCATCACCAGCACGAACACCAGCACCGGCGCCACCGCCTTCAGGGCCGAGATGAACAACGAGCCCAGAATGGACAGGTGGGGCGTTGCGGCGGGCCATACAGCCGCCAGCACAATGCCGACGACCAGCGCGATGGCGATCTGGGTGACCAGGCTCGTGCGCTGCACCCAGCGCAACAGGGGAGAGAGGATCATGATCTGAACAGAAGGAGGGCCTGAGCCGCTGCGCAGGCCGCGCAGCGCGGCGCCTTGTGGCAGGCGCGGCCGCCACAGGGACGGCCATGAAGGCGGTCAGGCAAGCGGCGCCGCTTGTGGCAGCGGCCCGTTTGTCAAGGGAAGAAACGCGGATTTTAGCGGCTGCCCGGCGGTGGCCTGCGCCGCGCCACGGTGCCAGTGGGGTCGCTGGCGGGATAATCGCCACCCATGTCCTCCCCCAAAGTCCTCTTCGGCTTTCACGCCGTGGGCGTGCGCCTGAAGACCGCGCCGCAAAGCATCATCGAGATCTATTACGAGCCCACGCGCCGCGACGCGCGCATGCGCCAGTTCCTGGAGCGCGCACGCGAGGCGGGGGCGCGCCTGATCGAAGCCGACGGCCTGCGCCTGGCCAAGCTGGCCGGCAGCCATGGCCACCAGGGCGTGGCTGCGCGGGTCGAGGCCGTGGCGCAGGTGCGCACGCTGGACGAGCTGCTGGACGAGCTGGAGGCCCGTGGCGTGAAAAATCCGCTGCTGCTGGTGCTGGACGGCGTGACCGACCCGCACAACCTGGGCGCCTGCTTGCGCGTGGCCGATGGCGCGGGCGCGCATGCGGTGATCGCCCCCAAGGACCATGCGGTGGGCATCAACGCCACCGTGGCCAAGGTGGCCAGCGGCGCGGCCGAGACGGTGCCGTACTTCATGGTCACGAACCTGGCGCGCACGCTGAACGAGCTCAAGGAGCGCAACATCTGGGTCATCGGCACCAGTGGCGATGCCGACAAGACGCTGTACCAGGTGGACCTGAAAGGCCCGGTCGCCCTGGTGCTGGGCGCCGAGGGCCCGGGCATGCGCCAACTCACGCGCAAGACCTGCGACGAACTGGTGGGCATCCCCATGCAGGGCGCTGTCGAGAGCCTGAACGTCTCGGTGGCCAGCGCGGTGTGCCTCTACGAGGCGCTGCGCCAGCGCGCCTGAACGCGGAAGGCGCCCGGCCCCTAGCCGCGGCGCGCCGCCTCGATGGCGGCAATGTCGATCTTGCGCATCTGGATCATCGCGTCGAACGCGCGCTTGGCGGCGGCGCGGTCGGGGTCGGTCACCGCGCGGGTCAGGGCCACGGGCGTGATCTGCCAGGACAGGCCCCATCGGTCCTTGCACCAGCCGCAGTCGCTTTCCTGGCCGCCGTTGTTCACGATGGCATTCCAGTAGCGGTCGGTTTCTGCCTGGTCGGCGGTCGCCACCTGGAACGAGAAAGCCTCGCTGTGCTTGAAGGCCGGGCCGCCATTGAGCCCCAGGCAGGGGATGCCCAGCACCGTGAACTCGACCATCAGCACATCGCCCTCGTGGCCTGACGGAAAGTCCCCCGGCGCGCGGTGCAGCGCGCTCACGGATGAGTCGGGAAAGGTTGTCGCGTAGAACCGCGCGGCTTCCTCGGCAGTGCCGTCGAACCACAGGCAGACGGTGTTTTTGGCGGGTTGCGTCATGGGGTGCTCCTGCTGAGTCGGGACTGCTGGGCCTTTAACCCGGGATGTCGGGCTCCACCAGTGCGGCCAGCTGGGTGAGAGATTCTTGCCAGCCCAGGTAGCACATTTCCAGCGGAATGGCCTGCGGAATGCCGGCCTGGGTGATGCTCAGCTCAGTGCCGCAGCTCACAGGCGTGAGCCGGATGGTGACCTCCAGCGTGCCGGGCAGGTTCGGGTCGTCGAACCGGTCGGTGTAGCGGATGAGCTCCCCCGGCACCAGCTCCAGGTACTCGCCGCCGAAGGCGTGCGACTGGCCCGAGCCGAAGTCGTGGAACGACATGCGGAAGGTACCTCCCACGCGGGCGTCGAGTTCTTGCACCCTGCAGGTAAAGCCGTGGGGTGGCAGCCATTTGGCCATGGCGTCGCCCTCCAGGAAGGCGCGATACAGCTTGTGCGGCGTGGTGCGCAGCACCCGGTGCAAACGAACGGTGCGGTCGGACATATGGCCTCCTTGGGTGTGGAGCATCAGGCCTGTGCCGTCACGTTGACCATCCACGGCGTGCCGAAGCGGTCGCGCGCCATGCCGAAGCCGGGCGACCAGAAGGTCGCGGCAAATGGCATGACGGTCTCGCCGCCGGCGCTGAGCGCATCGAACAGGCGGCGCCCCTCGGCCGCGTCGGCGGCCTGGATCGACACCCACAGGCCCTGCGGCAGTTGGTAGCCGCCACCACAGGCATTCGGGTCCTGCCCGGGAATGGCCGGCATGGCGTCCGATCCCATCAACGACTGGTCCTTGATCTGCAGTTGCACATGCATGATGCGGCTCTTGGCGGCCTCGGGCAGCGGGGGCATGTTTTCGGAGGGAGGTATCTCCCCAAAGGTGCTCTGGTGGACGATGGTGCCGCCGAACAGCTTGGCGTAGAAGGCAAATGCCTCGGCACAGTTGCCGTCGAAGTTGAGGTAGGGCGTGAAGTGCATGGTGTCTCCTTGGGGTGGTTTGAGTGGAGTAGAAGGGGAAGAGGTGCGCGCCGTTTACGCGTGTACCAGCACGCGAAACCCGCCATAAATCACACGCTGGCCGTCGAAAGGCATGTCCTTGGGGCAGAGCGGGTCGTCCATGACGGCCTGCATGCCGGCATCGCGCACCGCGCGCGAGGGCCACACGACCCAGGAAAAGACCACGGTCTCGTCGTCCTTGCGCTGCACGGCCAGGGGCATGGAGGTGAGCTTGCCCTCGGGCACGTCGTCGCCCCAGCATTCCACGATCTCCAGGGCGCCGTGCTTCTTGAAGATCTGCGCGGCCTCGCTGGCGTGCTGGCGAAATGTCTCCTTGTTGGCAGTGGGGACGGCAAGCACGAAGCCGTCGATGTAGCTGTCGGGTTCCATGGCGCAACTCCTTTGTGGACAATGTACACTTGCAGTGTATTCGGGCTGCGTCGATAAATGTGGACGGTGTATCTGTAAAAACTCGTAAATGCCGAATGAAGACCTGAGCCCCGCGCGTGCCACGTACCGCCATGGGGATTTGAAGCGCGCGCTGCTGGACGCGGGCGTGGCGCTGGCGCGCGAAGGCGGCCCTGCCGCGGTGGTGCTGCGCGAAGCCACGCGCCGTGCCGGTGTCGTGCCCAATGCGGCGTACCGGCACTTTCAGAACCACCAGGCGCTGCTGGAAGCCGTGCGCGCGGAGGCGCTGTCGGAACTGGCGCGCGCGATCGAGGCCGAGATCCATGCCACGCGCCGGCTGCGCGATCCGCGCCAGCGTGCACGCGCCGCGTTCCGCGGCGTGGGCCTGGGCTATCTGCGCTTTGCGCGGCACGAGCCGGGCCTGTTCCGCACCGCTTTCGTGGCGCGGCCCTTTGATGTGGACGAGCGCGCGCCGGACGATGATGCGGCGCGCGGGGCCAGCGGCATGGATCCGTTCGAACTGCTGGGGCACACACTCGACGGCATGGTGCAGGCCGGTCTGCTGCCACCCGCACGCCGCCCGGGCGCCGAGTTCATGGCCTGGTCCGCCGTGCATGGCATGGCGATGCTGATGCTGGACGGCCCCTTGCGCGGCCTGGACGAGGCCGGCTGCCAGGCGCTGGCCGAGCGGCTGGTCGCCATGGTCGAGCAGGGCCTGCTGGCCGAGGCCGCGGCATGACGGACGATGCCGGAACGTCCGGCCCCTGCACCCCGCTGGACGAGGTGCGAGCGTGGGTGCGCGATGCGCGCCGCATCGCGGTGCTGACAGGCGCAGGCATCAGCGCCGAGTCGGGCGTCCCCACGTTCCGGGATGCGCAGACGGGCTATTGGGCGCAGTTCAACCCCATGGAGATGGCCAGCGAGACCGGTTTCAGGGCCCAGCCCGCGCGGGTGTGGGACTGGTACGCCCACCGCCGCGGCTTGCTCGCGGGCGTGCAGCCCAACGCGGGCCACCGGGCGCTGGCGGCGTTTGCGCAGCACGGGCGCGGGCGGCTGACGCTCATCACCCAGAACGTGGACGGCCTGCACCAGCGCGCCGGCAGCCCGGATGTGCTGTGCCTGCATGGTGACCTGACGGCCGACCGCTGGCTCGACCGTCCGCGTGCCTGCTGCGATCTGGCCCACGCCGCGCCCGGCCACCCGCCGCGCTGTCCCACCTGCGGCAACCTGGTACGCCCTGGCGTGGTCTGGTTCGGCGAGGCCTTGCCGCTGCCGGTGCTGGCCGCGGCGCAGCAGGCGGCGCAGTCCTGCGAGCTGATGCTGGTGGTGGGCACCGCGGGCGCCGTGTACCCGGCCGCAGGGCTGGCGCACCAGGCGCGCCATGCCGGTGCGCGCGTGGTGGTGGTCAACACCGCGGCCAGCGAACTGGACGGTATCGCCCACGCCGTGCTGCGCGGCCCGGCGGCGCGTTTGCTGCCATTGCTGCTGGACGGGCCGCCGATGGTTGGGGCGCCATAATCGGCAGGTCTTCAGGGCGGGGTGGAATTCCCCACCGGCGGTAGGCGGCGCATGGAGGTTTTCTTGCACCGCGAGCCCGCGAGCGCCCCGGTTGCCATCAGTGCGGCCGGGGGTCAGCAGACCCGGTGCGGGGCGGCGCAGGCCACTCCCAGTCCGGGGCCGACGGTCATAGTCCGGATGAAAGAAGACGTGTCGCGACCGGGGCCCAGTGCCCTGGGCGCGGCCGTGTGCTTCGCGCGTGCCGGGCCCCGGGCCCATGGCGCGCGTGGGTGCTTCTTGCATGCCTTGAGGCGTTTCTTCATTTCAACCGAGGAGCGTTTCATGTCTTTTCCCGCCACTTTCTTGTCCGCCCCTGGCGATCTCCCACGGGAGGTCACGCTCGCGCCCCTGCCCGCGGTGATCGCCGCGATCGCGGCCGGCCGCCCGGTGCTGGTGCTCGATGACGCCGACCGCGAAAACGAGGCCGACCTGGTCTGCGCCGCCGCCAACATGACCGAGGCCACCATGGCACTCATGATCCGTGAGGGCAGCGGCATCGTTTGCCTGTGCCTGACGCCCGCGCATGCCAAGGCGCTGGGGCTGCGGCCCATGGTGGAGGTGAACCGCTCGGCGTTCTCCACCGCGTTCACCCAGTCCATCGAAGCCGCGCATGGCGTGAGTACCGGCGTGTCGGCGGCCGACCGTCTGCAGACCGTGCGGTGCGCCCTGCGCATTCCGGCGCCGGGGTGCGCGCCCGAGGTCGTAAGCCCGGGCCACGTGTTCCCACTGGTGGCACGCGCGGGCGGGGTGCTGGAGCGTGACGGCCATACCGAGTCGGCCGTGGACCTGGCCGTGCTGGCCGGCCTGCCGCCTGCGGGCGTGCTGTGCGAGCTCATGAACCCCGACGGCAGCATGGCGCGCGGCGCACAGGTGGCCCGCTTTGCCCGTGCGCATGGCTTGCTGTGCACCACGGTGCGGGCGCTGGCGGACTACCGTCGCGCGCGCCAGCCCTGACACCGCGCTAGACCCAGCCGAACGCGCCCAGCAACGCCCCCGCGCCCAGCAGCCATAACAGGTGGATGCGCGTGCGCCACACCAGCAGGGTGGTGGCCGCGCTCAGCAGCCACAGTGGCCAGTCTTGCGCGGGCTCGCCATGGGCGCTGCCCAGCACCCAGGCCGTGGCCAGCAGCAGGCCGATCACCAGTGGTGCCATGCCTTGCTTGAAGGCGCGCACCGAGCGGCGCTCGCGGTTGCGGTGTGCCCAGCGCGTGGCGGCCCAGGTCAGCAGGCTGCTGGGCAGCAGCACCCCCAGCATGCAGACCGCCACGCCCAGCGCGCCGAAGGCCCAGGCCGCATGCGTGCCGGTGCCGGCCGCGTTCAGGCCCACGTTCCAGCCCAGCAGGGCGATGAACAGTACGTTGGGCCCGGGAGCCGACTGTGCGATGACGATGGAGGTGTTGAACTGCACCTCGGTCAGCCAACCCTGGCGCTCCACCAGGAAGCGGTGCATGTCCGGTGCGGTGGCGATGGCGCCGCCCACGGCCAGCAGCGACAGCGACAGGTAGTACAGGAACAGGTTCAGCCAGTCCAGCGGCTGCAGGTGCAAGGTCAGCGGTGCGGCCATGGCTGCGTCAGTGCCCCGCGGGAGCGAGCTTGCGCCAGGTGAGGGCGCAGGCCGCGCCGCCCACGACGGGCAGCACCCAGGCCAGCGGCAGGCGCAGCACGCTCATGGCGACGAAGGTGGCGGCCGCGATCGCGCCGCAGGCCCAGGGCCCCAGCGGGTGCTTGCGCAGCGATGCGGCCAGGCGGCAGCCCACGCCCGCCACCAGGCCTGCGGCCACGGCGCCCATGCCGCGCAGAGCGCCGGCCACCATGGGCTGGTCGGCAAAGCCGGCGTAGACCACGGCCAGCACCACCACCAGCAGCATGGGCAGCAACAGCATGCCCGCCACGGCCACCAGCGCGCCGCGCAGGCCGAAGTAGCGGTCGCCCACCATGATGGACAGGTTCACCACATTCGGGCCCGGCAGGATCTGCGCGGCGGCCCAGTCCTCGACGAACTGCTCGTTGCTCATCCAGCGGCGGCGTTCCACCAGCTCGCGCTGCACCACGGCCAGCACGCCGCCAAAGCCCTGCAGCGCCAGCCAGGTGAAGGCCCAGAACAGCTCACGCAGGCTGTGCGGGCGTGGGTGGTCGTCCTCGGCGGTTCTGGCGGGTGATTCGGGGATGTGGGGGTGCATGGCGGGGCGGCGAAGCTGCGCATCGTACGCGTGCCGCGCGGCGGCCGTGCCGGCCTCGCCATCGCCAAACGCGATGCGGCCATCAGTCGATGCGATGGATGAACGGGATGGCATGCATAAGATCGTCCCGATCAAACCCACGGAGACACCCATGAAACTCGTCCGCCACGGACAACCCGGCGCGGAGCGCGCCGGCCTGATCGACGCCCAGGGCGTGCTGCGCGACCTGTCCATGCTGCTGCCGGACATCGGCCCCACGCAGCTGGCGCCGCGCACGTTGGCCGCGCTGGCCGCCATCGACGCCGCGCGCCTGCCCGCGGTGGAACCCGGCACACGCCTGGGCTGCCCCGTGGGCGGTGTCGGCAAGATCGTCTGCGTGGGCCTGAACTACGCCGACCATGCGGCCGAGGCCGGCTTGCCCGCGCCCGCCGAACCCGTGCTGTTCATGAAGGCGACCAGCGCGCTCAGCGGCCCCACGGATGCCGTGCGCATCCCGCCCGGCGCGCTCAAGACCGACTGGGAGGTGGAGCTGGGCATCGTCATCGGCACGCGCATGCAGCAGGTGGCCGAAGCCGATGCGCTGGCCCATGTGGCGGGCTACGTGCTGGCCAACGACGTGTCCGAGCGCAGCTACCAGATGGAGCGTGGCGGGCAGTGGGACAAGGGCAAGGGCTGCGACACCTTCGCGCCCGTGGGCCCCTGGCTGGTGACCACCGACGAGATTCCCGACCCGCACGCCATCGGGCTGTGGCTGGAGGTGAACGGCCAGCGCATGCAGGACGGCCACACGCGCAATTTCATCTTCGGCGTGCCCCGTGTGCTGGCCTACATCAGCCAGTTCATGACGCTGGAGCCGGGCGATCTGGTGCTCACCGGCACGCCCGCCGGCGTGGGCCTGGGACAGAAGCCCACGCCGCGCTTCTTGCGCGCGGGCGACGTGATGCGGCTGGGCGCGACGGGGCTGGGCGAGCAGCGGCTGGTCTGCACGGGCGGGTAGGGTGTAGCGTGGGAATTTCAAGCCAAATATGCCAGGAGCGCTTTCCCATCAAGCGCGAGCAGCTATCATTTTGATAAATCTCGCACGCACCGCACTTTCTTACCCATGCATCCGTACCTTCTGCTCGGCATCTCCATCGTGGCGGAGGTGGTGGCCACCTCGGCGCTCAAGTCCTCGCAGGGGCTCACGCGGCTGGGGCCCAGCGCGCTGGCGGTGCTGGGCTACTGCGTGGCGTTCTACCTCGTCTCCAAGGTGATGAACCACATGGCCACGGGCGTGGTGTACGCCGTGTGGTCGGGGCTGGGCATCGTGCTGATATCGCTGGTCGGCTGGCTGCTCTATGGGCAGAAGCTGGACCTGCCGGCCGTCGTCGGCATGGCCATGATCGTGGGCGGCGTGCTGGTGATCCAGCTGCTCTCCAAGGCCACGGGGCATTGACCCGTGCGGCCTGTCAAGCTATCGAAGCCATAGCGCAAATGCGCGGCGGGGCAGGGTGCCGGTTCCTACAATGGCTCACACCTCGACGCTGGAGAACCCCATGACCGCCACGCCCGAACGCCCCGCCCTGGATGAAGCCACCCTGGCCTTTGCCGAGAAGGTGTTCGACGCCGCGCGCCAGGGCGACGCCGCGCGTCTGGCGCTGTGGCTGGACAACGGCCTGCCGCCCGACCTGCGCAATGCCCAGGGCGACAGCCTGCTGATGCTGGCCAGCTACCACGGCCATGCCGAGGCCGCGCGGCTGTTGCTGGCGCGCGGAGCCGACGCGGGGCTGGTGAACGGCCGCGGGCAGACGCCGCTGGCCGGCGCCGCCTTCAAGGGCGACGTGGACATGGTGCGCCTGCTGCTGGACGGTGGTGCGGCCGTGGACGGGCCTTCGCCCGATGGCCGTACGCCGCTGATGTTCGCCGCCCTGTTCAACCACCCGGCCGTGGTCGAGCTGCTGCTGTCACGCGGCGCCAACCCGCGCGCGGCCGACCTGCAAGGCAACACCGCCTTGGGCTGCGCCCTCGCGATGAAAGCCGACGCGGCAGCCGCCCTGCTGCGCTCGGCAGGTGCCGAAAATTCTGAGTGGAAAGACGAGCTGGCGCGGGTTGGATAAGCGGTTGAAGCTACTTTATTGATAGCAAAATGGGTGGCATATGCCCGGCAGCGGATGCCACCGCTGGGGCAATGCGCTTTGGTGCCCAAGCCGTTAACCACCCCACAACTGCAACACCACCTGCGTATACAGCGGGATGCCCAGCAGGATGTTGAGCGGAAACGTCACACCCAGCGACAGGCTGACGTACAGCGAAGGATCTGCCTCGGGTATCGCATAGCGCACCACGGCGGGCACGGCGATATACGACGCACTGGCGGCCAGCACCATCAGCAGCACGGCGTCGCCCGCGGGCACCTGGGCAAGCCACGCCAGGCCGACCGCCACGCTGGCATGCACCAGCGGACCCCACACTGCGTAGGCCAACAGCCAGGGCGACTGTTTGCGCACGGCGGGCAGATTGCGCGCGGCAGACAGGCCCATGTCCAGCAGGAACAGGCAGAGCATGCCCTTGAACAGGTCACCCGAAAACGGCTGCATGGCAGCCTTGCCTGCCTCGCCCGTGACAAGGCCGATGAGCATGGCGCCCAGCAACAGCAGTTGGGTGCCATCGGTGAACGATTCGCGCAGGATCTTCCCCACCGACAAGGCCGGACCGCCCTTGCCCGCTGGGGTGGGGCCCGCGGCACCCAGCCCGCCGGGGCCGGCCAGGGCCGCGACGCCTGAAGGAGAAACGGCCAGCACGGGCGCAGCAGCTGCGGGCACCGCCTGGCGCTGGCGCAGCGCATTGGCCAGCATCACGGCCAGGAGGATGGCGGGCGACTCCATCAGCGCCATGGCCGCGGCCATGTAGCCGCCGTAGGAGATGGATTGCGATTCCAGGTACTGCGTGGCGGTCACGAATGTCACCGCGCTGACCGATCCGTACGTGGCCGCCACGGCCGCCGCGTTGAAGCCCGACAGCACCCGCCGCAGCAGCGCGTAACCCACCAGGGGCACCACCACGGCCAGCAGCACCGCCAGCCCCAGGCTGCTGGCCACGCTGGCCGTGAAGCCCGAGGCCGCCAGCGCAAAGCCGCCCTTCAGGCCCAGCGCCGTGAGCAGGTAAATCGACAAGAACTTCGAGATGGCCGCAGGCATCTCCAGGTTGGACCGCACCAGGCCCGCAAACGCGCCCAGTGCAAAAAAAAGGACCGCAGGGTCCAGCAAGCTTTGCATTCTTCAACTCCACATGGGTGATGGGAGGCGATGCTAGAGAGGGCAAGGGGTAAAGTAAAATCGATTCGAATGCGGTTATCTATAGATAAAAGTCTATGAATATCACTTTTCGCCAACTGCGCCTGTTTCTTGCGCTGGCCGAGACCGGCAGCGTGAGCGCCGCCGCCAAGCTCATGCACGTGACCCAGCCCACGGCTTCGATGCAGTTGCGCGAGGTAGCGCAAGCGGTGGGCGTGCCGCTGTACGAGGTGGTGTCGCGCCGCGTGTACCTGACCGAGGCGGGCCAGGCCCTGGCCCGCACCGCCCGCGCCATCGCCAGCGAGTGGGATGCGTTTGAGCAGGGCATTTCGGGCGCCAAGGGCCTGACCAGCGGCCGGCTCAAGGTGGCGGTGGTGAGCACCGCCAAGTACTTCGTTCCCCGCCTGCTGGGCAGCTTTTGCAAGCTGCACCCGCAGATCGATATTTCGCTGGAAGTTCTCAACCGCGACCATGTCATCACCCGTCTGCGTGCCAACCAGGACGACCTTTACGTGATGTCCATGCCGCCGGGCGATCTGCCGCTGGAGGACCACGTGCTCATGCCCAACCCGCTGGTGGTCATCGCTCCCGCGGGGCACCGGCTGGCCACCAAGAAACGGGTGGCCTTGCCGCAGTTGCAGAGCGAGCGGTTCATCCTGCGCGAGAAAGGCTCAGGCACACGAATGGCGACGGACGCCCATCTGCGCCAGTTGGGCTTTGCGCCCGCTGCGGTACTGGAGCTGGGCAGCAATGAGGCCATCAAGGAGTCGGTGCAAGGGCAACTGGGCGTTTCCATCGTTTCGCGGCACGCGCTGGGTCCGCACCTCGATGGCCTGGCCATTCTGAACGTGCAGGGTTTTCCCATCCAATCGCAGTGGCACCTGGTCTGGCCCAAGGGCAAGCGGCTGTCGCCCATTGCCGAAGTGTTTCGCGGGCATTTGATGGATGAGGCTGCTGGATGGATGCAGAGCCGCTGAGGGCTGCGGCGGCGCGCGGCTTATCCCTTGGCCAATGAAGGCGCGGTCGCCGCCGCCTCATGGCTGTGACTGACGATGGTGGCCAGACTCGGGGCAGGCACCGGTTTGCACGTCCATCTAGGCAGCACCCTGTGGCAAAGGCTGTCGGGCACCGAGCTGCTGCGGGGCGTGGCCCCACAGGCTTTTCACCGACGGGGGCGGCTGCCGCACCCGGCTGGACCGGGCCCGACTGTTATGGGTGCGTGAGTGCGACGCCACCCGCCAGCCGCGCCTGCACGGTGCGCTGCAGCGTGGAGGGGGCGTCAGCCAGCAGTGCGGGCCAGTCGGCCTGCGCGCGGCGTACCAGGTCCCGCAGCAGTGCCAGGTGGCGCGGTATGCGCAACAGGCCGGCGGTCTTGATGAGGGCCTGCAGTGCGTCCCAGTCCAGCGCGCGCATGCTGCGGTCGATGGCGCGGTTCACCGCGTACTGGTGCTCGGTCGCTCCCTCGAAGAACGCAGCCACGCACACCGGGTCGTACAGCGGCGCCAGGCGCGGCGTGTGCCCGTCGGGGTAGACCAGTGCCCAGTTCTTCAGGTGCGCGTCGGTGTTGCCCATGAGGATGAACGCCACCATGCGCGCCAGGAACTCGCGGGTGTCTTGCACCGGCTGGTCGCTCAGGCGATCGACCACGCGCAGCATGGTGGCCCAGTCCTGCAACAGGCCCTTGCCGTACTTCTGGCGCGGCGCGTAGCCCAGGGCCTGGTTGAACTCCTCCATGTGCACGCGGGTGCCGTCGGCCAGATGGTCGAAGCGTTGCACGGCCAGGATGTCGTCTAACGGCACGGCCTCGGGCAGCTCGGCCTCGGCGCGGGTGATGATGCGCGCCTGGGCGCAATGCAGGCCCAGGCTACCGGCCAGCTGGTAGCAGGTGAACTCGTTGGCCACCAGGTCCGGGTGGGCGGTGGTGGGCAGCTTGAGGATCACGCTGCCGGCGGCGCCGCGGCGCTTGACGAGGTAGCGGCGCCCGTCCTGCACGGCGCTGAACTTGGTGACCACACCGGGCAGTGAGGCGGCGTCTTCCACCGGGTATTCGACAAACCCGGGCTCCAGCACGTCCAGGCCCTGCGTGGTGTGCCAGTAGCGCACCACGTCGGGCACGCCCTCTTGGGCGGGCACGGGTTCGCCCTCCAGCGCGCCCATCAGGTCGTGGCCGGCGGCGGCCAGCAGCTCGAATTCGTCGTCGGGCGCGCAGCCGCGTTCGCGCGCCAGGCGGTCGCGGTTGTGGCCCTCGGGCAGCAGGTTCTGGAAGTACGCCGGCCAACGTCCGTCGGTGCGCACCAAGCGGGCGTCACGCGCCGAGCGCAGGATCCGCTGCGTGTCCGCCTCGTTCGCGCCGCGGTAGCTCAGCGACAGGGTGGGGCGCTGCGGGTCGGCGATGTAGTCCTCATCGAAGGACACGCGCAGGATGTCGCCGTACTGGGACAGGTAGCCGATGCCGCGCCGCCCGCCCCCCTGGGCCGCTGGGCGGTGCAGGTACAGGCGCAGGTAGCGGATGGCGGTGCTCATCGTGCGTCTTGATCAGCGACCCAGGCTCTCCACCACCGAGGGGGGCGCATCCGCCCCCGAGGGCTGGCCCAGGAACTTGCCCCCCGACTGGATGAAGGCCTGCAGCGCGGGGCCCAGTTCGGCCGGCACTGCAATCAGTTCCATGCCGAGCACGCGGGCCATCTCGGCCAGGGTGGAAAAGCGCGGGTCCACGTCCCCCGTCTCGGTGCGTTGCACGGCCATGCGCGACAGGCCGGCTTGTGCGGCCAGATCGGCCTGCGTGATGCGCCGGGCTTTGCGCACTTCTGCCAATGTGGTGATCAACGAATGCGTCATGCCATCCTTTATACGCTTTTTTATTAAAAAGCGCTTTATAAGTTCCTTTTTTCAAGCGGGAAACGGCAGCAGAGCCCCGCGCAACTCCGCAAAGCGCTGTGCCTGCAGCGCCAGCCATTCCTTGACCAGCAGCATCGGCGGGCTGGGATGCGCCGTGGTGACGAAAGAGTACGACGCCCGCGAGCGCACGCTGCACCCGAACAGCGGTACCAGCCGCCCGTGCCGTACGTCTTCCAGCACGAGGGCCGCGCGCCCGATGGCAATGCCTTGGCCCGCCAGGGCGGCGCTCAGCGCCAATTGCGACAGGTTGAACTGCTGCCCGGCGCCCCAGGCGGGCGGCGCTGTGTCCGTGCAGGCGCACCAGTGTTGCCATTCCTCGAACGGCTCGGCTCCCTCCCAGGCACTGCTGTCGTGCAGCAGCCATTCACCGCGCAATTGCGAGGGTGACTGCAGGTCAGGATGGGCGGCCAGGAAGGCGGGGCTGGCCACGGGAATCAGCCACTCATCCAGGAACACGCTGGCGCGCAGGTCGGTGTAGCCGCCCAGGTCGAAGCGCACTGCCGCCTCGACCCCGTCGCGCACCATGCGGGTGCGGTCCAGCCGGTGGAACTCGCCAAACACGCGCAGGCCCACGTCCGGGTGCTCACGAAAGAAATCCCCCAGCCGCGGCGTGAGCCACTGCATGGCAAACGAGGGGGAGCAGCTCAGCGTGGCCACCGGCGTATCGTCGGTCACACGCATCTGCGACAGGGCGTCCTCGATGGCGCCGAAGCTCTCGCGCAGCACCACGGCCAGCCATTTGCCCTCGGGCGTGGGCATGAGGGTGCGGGGCGTGCGCACGAAGAGGGGGCGCCCCAGCCAGGTTTCCAGCTGCTTGACCTGCTGGCTCACCGCGCCCTGGGTAATGCACAACTCCGCCGCCGCGCGCGTGAAGCTGCCGTGGCGTGCGGCCGCTTCAAAGCAGCGCAGCCACGCGAGCAGGGAAGGAAAAAGCCGTGAATTCATTATTCAAACTAATGCACTCGTCAATATAAATGCGTTGTATCGGTGCCGGGGCATGCCAAGAATGCCGTCGATACCCACCTTCCACCGACCGCAGCCCATGCCCTCCGTTGTTTCCCCCCAGGATTGCTTGCAGGACGACGCCCCGGGCGCACAACTGCGCCGCGCCGAGCCCTGCCTATGGCTCAACCCGCACAGGCAGCCCATACCCGCCGCACGGCAGGCCGTGGCCGGTGATCACATTAGTCTGGATGATACGGAGAAGGCAGCGGCACGCTTCGCGCGCTTTGCGCCGCTGCTGGAGGGCGTGTTCCCCGAGTTGCAGGCGACGGGTGGCGTGATCGAGTCGCCCCTGTTACCCGCATCCAGCCTGCATGCCGCGGCGGGGCTCGTCGCGGGCCAGGGCGCGCTGTGGATCAAGGCGGATCACCGGTTGCCCGTGGCTGGGTCCATCAAGGCACGCGGAGGCATCCATGAAGTGCTGGAGCTGGCCGAGCGCCTGGCACTGCAGCACGGCCTGCTGACGCCGCGGTCCGGTGCCGACGACTACCGCGCCCTGGCAAACCCCGCTGCGCGCGCCGTGTTTGCGCGCTACACCGTGGCCGTCGGCTCCACGGGCAACCTGGGCCTGAGCATCGGCGTGGCGGCATCGGCGCTGGGCTTTCGTGCCGTGGTGCACATGTCGGCCGATGCCAAGGAATGGAAGAAGCAGCGTCTGCGCCAGCGCGGCGTGCAGGTGGTGGAGCACGCGGGTGACTACGAGGGCGCCGTGGCCGCGGGGCGTGCGCAGGCGGCGCAGGACCCGTTCAGCCATTTCGTGGACGACGAACGCTCGCTGTCGCTGCTGCTGGGTTACAGCGCCGCGGCGCTGCACCTGCGCCAGCAGTTGCAGGACGCGGGCATCGCCGTGGACGCGCAGCACCCCCTGTTCGTCTACCTGCCCTGCGGGGTGGGGGGGGCGCCGGCGGGCATCACCTTCGGCCTGCGGCAGGTGCTGGGGGCGCATGTGCACTGCTTCTTCGCGGAGCCCGTGCAGTCGCCGTGTTTCATGGTGCAAATGATGGCCGGACAGGGCGCACACCCCTCGGTGTACGACTGGGGCCTCACCAACCGGACGGAAGCCGACGGCCTGGCCGTGCCACGCGCGTCCCTGCCCGCGGCCGAGCTGATGGCGCCGCTGCTGTCGGGCTGCTTCACCGTGCGCGACGACACCCTGTTTCGCCAATTGGTACAGGTGCTGGATGCCACGGGCGAGCGCATCGAGCCGTCCGCGGCGGCGGGCCTGAGCGGCCCCGGTTTCCTGACGGGCACCGAGACGGGCCGCACCTGGCTGCACGCGCAAGGGCTGTGGCCCCACCTGGCACATGCCACGCACCTGGTGTGGACCACCGGCGGGCTGTACGTGCCGCCCGAGGCCTACGCGCGCTTCGAGGAACGTGGCCGGGCCCTGGGTTGACGCGCCTTCGCCGAGTCCTGGCCCCGCGAAAGGATCTGTTTTTTTGACTGGCTTGACTGGAGAGACCGCCATGAACCGCAAGACGATGTTGTCCATGCTGGCCTGCGCCCTGGGTGCCGCCGCTTTCGCCCCCGCCCATGCGCAGGAGGCGTTTCCCTCCCGCCCCATCACGCTGGTGATTCCGTTCCCCGCGGGTGGAGCCACCGACGTGCTGGGCCGCTTGATCGGCAAGAAGCTCGGCGACAAGCTGGGGCAAAGCGTGGTCATCGACAACCGCGCCGGCGCGGGCACGGTGATTGGCGCGAGCTACGTGGCCAAGGCCGCGCCGGACGGCTACACGCTGCTGCTGAGTTCGGGCACCACCTTTACGGTGAACCCGGCAGTGCGGCCCCGGCTGCCGTATGACCCCGTCAAGAGCTTCGATCCCATCGGCATCACCGGGCGCACGGGGCTGATCCTGCTGGCCAGCAAGAGCGTGCCGGTTAACGATGTGAAGCAGTTCGTCAGTGCCGTGAAGGCCGCGCCCGATAAGTATTCCTACGGCTCCTTCGGCGCGGGCACGACCTCGCAGTTCGCGGGCGAGATGTTCTTTCATGCCGCGGGCCTGAAGATCCAGCACGTGCCCTACGAAGGCAGTGCGCCGGCCATGGTGGACCTGATCGGCGGGCAGATTCCGTTCACCGTGGACACGGTGTCGGCCGCGCTGCCCCAGCTCAAGGAGGGCAAGGTCAAGGCGATTGCCGTCACCACCGAGAAGCGCTCGACCCTGCTGCCCCAGGTACCCTCGCTGGCCGAGAGCGGCTACCCCGGCCTGAACATGGACACCTGGCTGGCCCTGGTGGCGCCCGCAGGCCTGCCCACTTCGGTGAAGGCGCGGCTGGAGAAGACGCTGGCCGAGGTGGTGGCCGACCCGGACACGCGCGAGCGCCTGCTCGCCCTGGGCTTTGAGCCCGCATTCGCCTCGTCGGCCGAGCTGGCTGCCCTGATCGAGCGGGAGCTGCCGCTGATGCGTGCCATTGCGCAGCGCGCGGGCATCACCGCCGACTGAGGCGCGGCTCATCCACAATGGCCCCTGGACCTTCTTCACGACCATGACTGCTGATCCCACGCTGGTGGAACTGTCCGCCAATGAGCTGCGCCACCGCATCGGCACGGGCGAAATCTCGCCCGTCGAGCTGCTGCAAGCCTGCATCGACCGCATCGAGGCGGTGAATCCGTATGTGAACGCCGTCACCGCCACCTGCTACGACCGCGCCCGCGCCGAGGCGCAGGCCGCCGAGCGGGCGGTGCGCGCTGGCGAGCCCCTCGGCCTGCTGCACGGGCTGCCCATGGGCGTGAAGGATCTGGAGGCCACCGCCGGCCTGCTGACCACCTACGGCTCGCCCATCTACCGCGAGAACATCCCTGCGCAGGACAACGTGTTGGTGGCGCGCCTGCGCGCGGCCGGCGCCATCGTCACGGGCAAGACCAATATTCCCGAGATGGGCGCGGGCGCCAATTCGCGCAACGTGGTCTGGGGCGCTACGGGCAACCCGTTCGATCCGCGCCTGAACGCGGGCGGCTCGTCCGGCGGGTCGGCCGCGGCGCTGGCCTGCGACATGTTGCCGGTGTGCACGGGCTCGGACACGGGTGGCTCGCTGCGCATCCCCGCGGCCAAGTGCGGCGTGGTGGGCTTTCGGCCGTCGCCCGGCGTGGTGCCCAGCTCGCGCAAGCTGCTGGGCTGGACGCCGATCTCCGTGGTCGGCCCCATGGGCCGCACGATGGCCGAGGCTTGCCTGCAGCTGGCCGCATCGGCCGGCCTGTCGGCGGGCGACCCGCTCACCTACCCGCTGGACCCCCACAGCTTCCTGCACCTGGAGCCGGCCGACCTGGGCGGCCTGCGCGTGGGCTACACCGAAGACTTCGGCGCCTGCGCGGTGGACGACGGCATCCGCGCCGTGTTCCGCGCCAAGATCGGCGCCATGCGCCACCTGTTCCGCTCCTGCGAGGAGATCTGGCTGGACCTGGGCGACGTGCACCGCTGCTTCGACGTGCTGCGGGCCGAGAGCTTCGTGGCCGGCATGCGCGAGGCCTACGAGCGCGACCCCGCCAGCCTGGGGCCCAACACGCGCGCCAACTACGAGATGGGTGCGGCCATGTCGCTGCTGGACAGCGCCTGGGCACAGGCCGAGCAGACGCGCATCCTGGCGCGCTCACAGGAGGCGTTTGCCAACTTCGACGTGATCCTGGCACCCACCACGCCGGTCTCGCCCTTCCCGTGGACCGCGCTGTACGCGAGTCACATCAACGGGGAACCCCAGGCCAACTATTACCGCTGGCTGGCGCTGACCTACGTGACCACGCTGACCACGCACCCCGCGCTCAGCGTGCCCTGCGGGCGCGACACGGCCGGCATGCCGTTCGGCCTGCAGGTGGTGGGGCGCTTTCGCGACGACCATCGCCTGCTGTCCATCGGCCTGGGGCTGGAGCAGGCCTTCGCCCGCATCGATGGCCTGCAGCGCCCGCGGCCCGACCTGGCCCGGCTGGGGCCGGTGCAGCCCGCGCTCACCTCCATCGTCACCCACGCGCCGGACCCCGATGACGCGCGCGGCGTGCCGCGCCTGGGCGCGCGCGGTGCCGCGGCGCAGGCGTCGGCGGTCTGACAGTGATTGGCGAGGGAACCCATGCAACCCTATGACTTTGTGATCATCGGCGCGGGCATTGCCGGCGCCTCCGCCGGTTGGGAACTGGCCGCGCACCGCCGCGTGCTGCTGCTGGAGCGGGAGGCCCAGCCCGGCTACCACACCACCGGCCGGTCGGCCGCGCTGTACTCGGCCACCTACGGCACGCCCAACATCTGCGCACTCACACGGGCCAGCCGCGCGTTCTACGATGCGCCGCCGCCCGAATTCGGCAGCGCCCCCATCCTCACGCCGCGCGGCGTGGTGTACCTGGCGGGGCCCGACCAGCTCGACCTGCTGGAAGCCGCGTACGCCGAGGCGCTGCCGCGCAACCCGCAGGTGCGCCGCCTGACGCGCGAGGAGCTGCTGGAGCAGGCCCCGTGCCTGCGCCCCGAGGCCGTGGCCGCGGGCATGAGCGAGCCCGGCGCCGCCGACATCGACGTGCATGCGCTGCACCAGGGCTACCTGCGCGGCTTGCGCCAGCGTGGTGGCGAGATCCGCACCCATGCCGAGGTGACGGCCCTGCAACGGGGCGAGGAGGGCTGGCACATCACCCTGGCCGATGGCGAGGTGCTGCACGCGCGCGCCGTGGTCAATGCCGCAGGCGCCTGGGCCGACGTGGTGGCAGCCCAGGCGGGCGTGCCGCCCATCGGGCTGGAGCCGCGCCGGCGCACGGCCTTCACCTTTCCCGTGCCGGCCGGCATGCAAGCGGCCCACTGGCCAGCCGTCATCGGCATTGCGGAGGACTACTACTTCAAGCCTGACGCGGGGCAGATGCTGGGCTCCCCCGCCAATGCCGATGCCGTGGCGCCGCACGACGTGGTGCCTGAGGAACTGGACGTGGCCCTGGGCATCCACCGCATCGAGCAGGTGACGTGCTTTCAGATCCGCCGCCCCTCGCATACCTGGGCGGGGCTGCGCTCGTTCGTGGCCGATGGCGACCTGGTCATTGGCTGGGACAACCATGTGCCCGGCTTCTTCTGGCTGGCCGCGCAAGGCGGCTATGGCATCCAGAGCGCGGCGGGCGCGGCGCTGCTGACGCGGCAGTTGGCACTGGGCGAGCCGCTGGCCCCGGAGCTGGCGCGCGAGGGTGTGGACGTGGCGGGCCTGTCGCCTGCGCGGCTGCGCTGAGCAAGGCCAGGGCTGAAGCCGGCCTGAGCCGGCGAAAAAAAGCCAGCGCGCCGTGCGCGTCAGGCGTAGGTGTTGAGCTGCGTGCCCAGCGGGCCCTCGGTCGCCAGCGGTGGCTGGGGCAGGGCGGCGAGCAGGGTGGCCGCGGCCGTTTCCTGCGTGTCCAGGGCCTTCTTCAGCACGGTGACCTGGACGGCATCGGCCGTCTCGCGGCTGGCGAGGGCGCTGGCGGTGCTGACGATGGATTGGGTGAGGGCGACGTCCATGGCGATCTCCGGTGTACCTCTTGTTATCGGCCAGTTCACCGCGGATTCAAGGGTGCTTCTATAAACATAGCTGTTGGCGCTTGATACGTAAGAATTTCAAGCTGTTTTGGTGCTGAAAATTCATCCTGGCAAGCGCAGCCAGCTATTGTTTTTGTATCAGTCCAGCGCGCTCGCGCCGTAGGCCTCGCAGGCGGCGAGGTCGGAATCGCTGGCCTTGGGCAGGCGCGAGGCCGCGTCGCGCAGCGCCGTGCGCAGGCCTTCCTCCAGCACCGGATGGTAGAAGGGCATGCGCAGCAGGTCGTGCACCGTCAGCCGCTGCTCGACGGCCAGCGCCAGCAGGTGGGCCATGTGTTCGCCCGCTGGCGCGCACAGCTCGGCGCCCAGCAGGCGGCCGCTGCCGTGTTCGGCGTACACGTTCAGGCGCCCGTGGTTGCACTGCGCCACGCGCGCGCGGCCCTGGCGCGCAAAGTCCACCGTGCCCCCCACCCATTGCCCCTCGGGCAGATCGGCATGGCGCTGCCCCACCACGGCGGCCTGAGGCTGGCTGAAGGTGATGGCCAGCGGCGTGCGCCGGGCGAAGCCGCGCGGCGTGGGCGCCAGGGCGTTCAACCCCGCAATGTGACCCTCATCCGCGGCCTCATGCAGCAGGGGGCGGTCGCCATCGGCATCGCCCGCGATGAAGACGGGCAGATCGCCCACCTGCAGGGTGCACGGATCGATGGGCGGGCGGCCCTTGTCGTCCAGCGCCACGCCCAGGGTGTCCAGTCCCAGGTGCTCAAGATTCGGGCGCCGGCCCATGGCGGCCACCACCTGGTCCACCACCACGGTCGCGCTGCCGTTGGTGACCTGTATGCCGCCGGCCACCTCGCGCAGCTCGGCCTTGTCGCCCACGTTGACGATGAATTCGTCCTTCAGCCGCGCCAGCAGCGCGTCGTTGATGGCGGGGTCGCTCAGGCCGGCCACGCTCTTGCCCGTCGCGAAGGCCATCACCTCCACCCCCAGCCGCGCGAGCGCCTGCGCGATTTCCACCCCCAGCGGCCCCAGCCCGATGACGGCCACGCGCGGGCCGAGCGTGGGCTGCTCGAACAGCGTGTCGGTGGTCAGGATGCGGTCACCAAAAGCCAGCCAGTCCTCCGGCACGATGGGGCGCGAGCCCGTGGCGATGATGATGCGCCGCGCGGTGTGCACCTGGCCGTTCACTTCCACACGTTGCGCGTCCAGCAGCCGGGCGTGGCCGCTGATGGCGCGCTCGCCCGCGTCGGTGGCGGCCAGCGTGCCGGCCACGAAGTCATCGCGCAGCGCGCGCACGCGGCGCAGCACGGCGGGCAGGTCCACCCGCAGCGCATCCGCGCCCTCGATGCCGAAGGTGTGCAGTGCGCGCCGCGCATGGTAGGCGTTGGCGGCCTCGATGAGCATCTTGGACGGCATGCACCCCACGCGCGCGCAGGTGGTGCCCCAGGGGCCGTCGTTCACGATGCGCCAGTGGTCGGTGCGTTTGCGCACCTCGCGCAGCGCCGCCAGTCCGGCGGACCCGGCGCCCAGGATGATCACGTCCAGCGGCTGGCTCATGGAGGGGGTTCCTTGTCAATGCGGGCCGCCAGTGTCGCCGCGCGCGCCGGCGCGGCATGTAGGCGCGCAGGCATTGTTGGGCTTGCGTGGGCGCGGCCCGCCCCCGGTCTTCAGTCCGTGGATTCGCCCCAGGCCACGCGGCCCTGGCCTGCTTCGTTCACCTGGTGGACGAAGGCCTCGGCCTCGGCCTCGGGCAGGCGCAGTTGCAGCGTGACCAGCGTGGCATGCTGCACCTGCAGCAACTGCGCGCCAGCACCGTCGATCATGCGGCGCAGCAGTCCTTCCAGGGCGTAGGGCACGCTGCATTCCAGGGTGCGCATGCGCTGCAGCGGCACCTTGTCGGCCTGCAGCAGCGCCTGGGCCACGGTATCGGTATAGGCGCGCACCAGGCCACCCGCGCCCAGCTTCACCCCGCCGAAATAGCGCACCACGGTGGCCAGCACGCCCTCCAGGTCCTGGTGGCGCAGCACATCCAGCATGGGCCGCCCGGCGGTGCCGCTGGGCTCGCCGTCGTCCACCGCGGCGGACTGGCCGCCCGCCAGCAGCGCCCAGCACACATGGGCCGCGCCCGGGTGTTCGCGCCACAGCGCATCCACCACGGCCTGCGCGCTCGCGCGGTCGGCCATGGGCTGCACGCAGCCGATGAAGCGGCTTTTCTTGATGATGAGTTCGCTGTGAACGGGGGCGCTGAGGGTGTAGGGCATGGGGGCGGCCGAGCTTACCCCATGGGCCGACGGCGACAAGGGCCATGCGGGGGCGGTTAGGCGCAAAGGGGGCATGGCTTCTAAAATGCCCGGCCCCCCCCTGCAGGCCCGCCCATGAACGCCCCGATCGATGTTTCCTTCTTCCCGCGCAACGCCAAGCCGTTGACCAGCTACCGCCCCTACTGGGCCAAGCGCTTTGGCGTGGCGCCGTACCTGCCCATGAGCCGTGCCGAGATGGAGCAGTTGGGCTGGGACAGCTGCGACGTGGTGCTGGTGACGGGCGATGCCTACGTGGACCACCCGAGCTTCGGCATGGCGGTGATCGGGCGGGTGCTGGAGGCGCAGGGCTTTCGCGTGGGGATCATCGCCCAGCCGGACTGGCAGAGCGCCGACGCGTTCAAGGTGCTGGGCAAGCCCAACCTGTTCTGGGGCGTGACCGCGGGCAACATGGATTCGATGATCAACCGCTACACGGCGGACCGCAAGATCCGCAGCGACGACGCTTATACGCCGGGCGACGTGGGCGGCAAGCGGCCCGACCGCGCCGCCGTGGTCTACAGCCAGCGCTGCCGCGAGGCGTACAAGGACGTGCCCATCGTGCTGGGCGGCATCGAAGGCTCCCTGCGCCGCATCGCCCACTATGACTACTGGAGCGACAAGGTGCGCCGCTCCATCGTGGTGGACAGCAAGTGCGACATCCTGCTGTTCGGCAACGCCGAGCGTGCCCTGGTTGAAGTGGCCCACCGCATTGCGCGGCGCGACCCGGTGGAGACCATCACCGACGTGCGCGGCACGGCCTTCGTGCGGCGCGCGTCCGAGCCCGGATGGTTCGAGATCGACTCCACCGAGGTGGACGAGCCCGGCCGCGTGGATGAGCTGATCAACCCCTACATGACCACCAGCGAGCAGGCTGCGGCCCAGGGCCAGACGTGTTCGCAGGAAGATGCTGCAAATTCAATAGCTGCCAGCGCTGACCCACAAAGCGCTGCAGGCCAAAAACCTTTGCAGACCGTGCAGATCGCGCCCAACCCGGCGCTGCCCTCCAAGGGGCGCAGCGGGCGGGCGCTGCCGCCGCGCGAGCGCACCGTGATCCGCCTGCCCAGCTATGAGCAGGTGAAGGCCGATCCGGTGCTCTACGCCCACGCCAACCGCGTGCTGCACCTGGAGACCAACCCCGGCAACGCCCGCGCGCTGGTGCAGGCGCATGGCGAGGGCGCGACGGCGCGCGACGTGTGGCTGAATCCGCCGCCCGTCCCGCTCACCACGGCCGAGATGGACTGGGTGTTCGGCCTGCCGTATGCGCGCAACCCGCACCCGCAGTACCTGGACGCGCAGGGCAGCTACGAGGGGCCGACCAAGATCCCGGCGTGGGAGATGATCCGCGCGTCGATCAACATCATGCGCGGCTGCTTTGGCGGCTGCACCTTCTGCTCCATCACCGAGCACGAGGGACGCATCATCCAGAGCCGCTCGGAAGATTCCATCATTGCCGAGGTGGAGGACATCCGGGACAAGGTCAAGGGCTTCACCGGCACCATCTCCGACCTGGGCGGCCCCACGGCCAACATGTACCGCCTGGGCTGCAAGAGCCCAGAGATCGAGGCCGCCTGCCGCAAGCCGAGCTGCGTGTTTCCCGGCATCTGCCAGAACCTGCACACGGACCATGCGCCGCTGGTCAACATCTACCGCCGTGCGCGCAAGCTGCCGGGCATCAAGAAGATCCTCATCGGCTCCGGCCTGCGCTACGACCTGGCGGTGAAGTCCCCCGAATACGTGAAGGAGCTGGTACAGCACCACGTGGGCGGGTACCTCAAGATCGCGCCCGAGCACACCGAGGCGGGGCCGCTGTCCAAGATGATGAAGCCAGGCATCGGCAACTATGACCGCTTCAAGCAGATGTTCGAGCAGTACACCGAAGAGGCGGGCAAGAAACAGTTCCTGATCCCGTACTTCATCGCCGCCCACCCCGGCACTACCGACGAGGACATGCTGAACCTGGCCATCTGGCTCAAGAAGAACGGCTTTCGCGCCGACCAGGTGCAGGCCTTCTACCCCAGCCCCATGGCCAGCGCCACGGCCATGTACCACTCGGGCCGCAACCCGCTCACGCGCGTGCGACGGCAGATGCGCGACGTGGCCGAGGAACAGGTGGACGTGGTGCGTGGCGAAAAGCGCCGCCGCCTGCACAAGGCCTTCCTGCGCTACCACGACCCCAACAACTGGCCGCTGCTGCGCGAGGCGCTGAAAAGCATGGGCCGGGCCGACCTGATCGGTAACGGCAAGCACCACCTGATCCCCACCTTCCAGCCGCTGGTCGACGGCAGCTACCAAAGTGCCCGCAAGAAAAACAGCACCGGGCCCAAGGGTGGCGGGGCCGGCGTGGGCTACACCATCAACAAGGACGGCAAGGCCGTGGCGCTGCGCCGCCGCCCGCAGGAGCCGGAGGAGCCGCAGGGAGACGTGCGTTTTCGTAGCAGCGCGCCGCAGCCGGGCCGCATGCTCACGCAGAACACCGGCCTGCCGCCACGTGCCGGCACCGGTGCCCGCACTGGCAGCCGTGGCAATGCCGGCGGCAACGCGGCGGGCGCCGCGGGGCGCCGCCAGGGCGGGGCCGGCACCCCGGCGTCGGGCAAGGGTACGGGCCGGCGGCGCTGACGGGGCGGCACCCGGCCGTCAGCGCGCGGGACCGGCGGGGGCGGACACCAGCTCCTCAATGACCAGGCGGCGGTAGTAGAACGCCGCCAGCGGGCCCAGCGGCTGCAGCAGGTCGCGCAGCGTCTCCGGAGCGTCGGAATCCGCAGCACGCAGCAACAGGCCGTGGGCGCCGTCGCTGGCCAGTTGCGCGATGCGGCGCACGATCACGCCCTCCGCACCGACCGAGGGCAGGGGTGCATCGGCATTGCCCAGCGTGCGCACCACATGTTCCAGGATCATCGGCGGCGTGGCGTGCGCCACGTCGTCGCGACCCTGGGCCTGCAGCGCCTGGCCTGCGGAGCGCGCCGCCTCCTCGTTCGCAAACAGCGCGAACACATGGCCCGTGGGGTAGAAAGTCCCGGTCGCCGTGGTCATGCTCGGGTCGAGGGCGAAAGGCTTCATGGCGTCGTTCTCCAATGCGGCAAGAAACTGGACCCATTGGAGGTGCCGCAGCGTCGCCTGGCTGTCGGGCGATGGAAGGCCGCGCTGTCGGACGTGGCCGCAGGGCATGCCGCAGATCCCGATTAAAACCGGCCTTGCCGCAATGCTGGTAAGCGCGAGCAGCTATAAAAAAGAAAGCACTTCGCGCAGCGTCTGCGGCCGCAGCGTCCACACCGCCAGTGCGGCGCAGTTCAACACCACCGTGCCCCAATACACCGCGCGGAAGTCCTGTTTACGCGATTTATGGCGCAGCCACTGCTGGGCCCACCATGCGGCAGGCCAGCCGCCCAGCAGGGCGAGCAGGTGCAGGTGGCTCTCCCGGGTGCGCCACGTGCCGCGTTGGGCGGCGCTCTTGTCCAGCGCGTAGGTGAAGAAGGTCAGCAGGTTCAGGGCCGCCGCCGCGCCCAGCCACCACAGCGGCAACCGCTGCGCCCAGGCGCCCCAGCCCCACAGGCCCAGCCAGAGCAGCATCAGCGCCACGGCGATGCCCGCGCCTGCGGGTGCCTGCGGTGCGCAGCGCGGGCGCGTGTGCCTGGCGGTGGCCGGCGTGGGGCGGGCGGTGGGTCGCGTGGATGGCGGGGCGGATGCTGCGCGGGCCGGAGACCGGTGGGCGGAAGGGGAGCCGCTCGGTTGGCTGCGTGGACGCACATCCATCGCGCGCGGTCCCTTGCCGCCCACGTGGATCTCTTCATACTCCACCGGCATCCCGTGGGAGGGCGGCGCCGTGCCCCGGAAGTCCCGTACATGAAAGAACACCTGGGTGCTGCCAGCGCCCTGGATGAAGCCAAAGCCTTTGTCCGCGTTCCATTGCCGGACGATGCCGTGTGTGCGCATGTTCAAACATCCGCCGCGCTGGACGGCGGAAGTGTGGCCATGGGCTGGCCGTCAGGGGGCAGGGTGGTGGCCTGTGGTCCAGGACATGCGCGGACACTGAGCCGGCGGCATGCCAGCGGGGCAGGGGGATCGAGCGCGAGAGGCATGGGTGGAAAGCGGAGGCGGTGAACGGAGGGCCGCGGCTGGAACTTCGGCGCCCGTGCGCGCCCCGATCCCGGCTGACCGCCAAAATCATATCGTGCCCTCTCACGCCTTCCTCTTGCCGCAGCGCCGCAGCACCATGGCCGCGCTGGCGGGCCTCGCCACCCTTCCCGGAGTCTTCATGAGCCCCCTGTCCGAAGCCGCCCCGTTGCTGGAGGCGCTGCGCCCCTCGCCGCGCATGCCGGTGCTGTTCGTGGGCCATGGCAGCCCCATGAACGCCATCGAAGACAACGCCTGGCGCCGCACCTGGCAGGACATGGGGGCGGAACTGCTGGCGCGCGGGCAGCGGCCGCAGCTCATCCTGTGCGTGTCGGCCCATTGGCTCACGCGCGGCGGCTGGCAGCTGACGGGCATGGCTGCGCCCCGCACCATCCACGACTTCGGCGGTTTCCCGCGCGAGCTGTTCGAGCAGCAGTACCCGGCGCCGGGCGCGCCGCAGGTGGCGCGCAGCCTGGCGCAGGAGCTGCGCTCACCCGCGACGGCGCGCGCCCTGGAGGTGGACGGGGGGGAGTGGGGCCTGGACCACGGCACATGGTCGGTGCTCAAGCCCATGTTCCCGGCGGCGGACATTCCGGTGCTGCAGCTCAGCATGGACTACGCGCGCCCGGCGGCTGAGCATTACGCCCTGGGCCAGCAGCTGCGTGCGTTGCGCGAGCGTGGAGTGCTCATCGTGGGCAGTGGCAACGTGGTGCACAACCTGCGCGCCGCGCGGCGCGGCACAGGTATCAATGCAGCCTACGAGTGGGCGAACGAATTCGACGTCAAGGTGCAGGAACTGGTGAAGGCGGGCCGCCTGGACGCGCTGGTGGCCTTCCAGCAGTGGGGCCCGATGGCGCCGCTGGCGCATCCCACGCATGAGCATTACCTGCCACTGCTGTATGCCGCAGGCGCCGCGCTGCCCACGGAGATGCCGCGCTTTTTCAACACGGGTTTTCAGTCGGCCTCGATCTCCATGCGCTCCATGCTTTGGGGTTGATCTATCTAAATTGATAGCTGCTAGCGCTTGCTGGATGGGTGTTAGAGCCCGAAAACACATGAAAAACCGCCCGAAGGCGGTTGCTTTTTTTTGGGGCGTCGCCGTGGCTCAGATCACCTTGGCGATGGCCTGGCAGACGTAGTCGATGTTCTTGCTGTTGAGCGCGGCCACGCACATGCGGCCGGTGTCGGTGCCGTACACGCCGAACTCGTTGCGCAGGCGCACCATCTGGTCTTTGGACAGGCCGGAGTAGCTGAACATGCCGATCTGCGTGGTGATGAAGCCCATGTCCTGCTTCACACCGGCGGCCTTCAGGCCGTCCACCAGCTTCTGGCGCATTTCCTTGATGCGCACGCGCATTTCGCCCAGCTCCTTTTCCCACAGGGCGCGCAGCTCGGGGTTGTTCAGCACCGCGGCCACCACGGCGCCGCCGTGCGTGGGCGGGTTGCTGTAGTTGGTGCGGATCACGATCTTGAGCTGCGAGAGCACGCGCGCGGCCTCGTCCTTGTCGTTGGCCACCACGGACAGCGCGCCCACGCGCTCGCCGTACAGGCTGAAGCTCTTGGAGAACGAGGTGGACACAAAAATGTTCAGGCCGGCCGCGACGAACTTGCCGATCACGGCGCCGTCCTCGGCAATACCGTAGCCGAAGCCCTGGTAGGCCATGTCGAGGAAAGCCACCAGGCCCTTGGCCTTCACGGCGGCGATCACCTGCTCCCACTGCGCGGCGGTGATGTCGTAGCCCGTGGGGTTGTGGCAGCAGGCATGCAGCACCACGATGGTGCCGGGTGCGGCGGCGTTCAGGTCGGCCAGCATGCCGTCGAAGTCCACCTTGCGGTTGGAGGCGTCGTAGTAGCGGTAGCTGCCCACCTCGAAGCCGGCATTGGTGAAGATGGCACGGTGGTTTTCCCAGCTCGGGTCGGAGATCAGCACCTTCGCGTTCGGGCTGAACTTCTTGAGGAAGTCGGCGCCGATCTTCAGGCCGCCCGTGCCGCCAATGGCCTGCACCGTGGCCACGCGGCCGGCCTTGACGACGTCGGACTCCGCGCCGAACACCAGGGCCTTGACCGCGTTGTCATAGGCGGCGATGCCGTCGATGGGCAGGTAGCCGCGCGCAGCGGGCTTGTCCATCATGGCCTTTTCGGCTGCCTGCACGCACTGCAGCAGGGGCAGCTTGCCGTTGTCGTCGAAGTACACGCCCACGCCCAGGTTGACCTTGGCTGGATTGGGGTCGGCGGCGTATTGTTCGTTGAGACCCAGGATCGGGTCGCGGGGAGCCATTTCGACGGCGCTGAACAGAGACATGAAAAGTCCTTGAGGGGATGGAAATCTGACGACGGGACCTCACCTACGGTAGGCTTTCGGTCCACTCTTGATTTTAACGGCCGCCCCCGCGCGCCGTTTACCTCCGCCATGCATGAAGTCACCTCTGAGCCGGCCGCTGGCGCGGCGGACGGGCAGTTCGTCCAGTTTCCAGGTTCGCCCTTTTCGTTGTACCAGCCATACCCGCCCGCCGGTGATCAGCCCGAGGCCATCGCCAAGCTGGTGGAGGGCGTGCAGGACGGCGAGGTGTTCCAGACCCTGCTGGGGGTGACGGGCTCGGGCAAGACCTTCACCATGGCGAACGTGATCGCCCGCCTGGGACGGCCGGCCATCATCTTCGCGCCCAACAAGACGCTGGCCGCACAGCTGTACAGCGAGTTCCGCGAGTTCTTCCCCAAGAACGCCGTGGAGTACTTCGTGAGCTATTACGACTACTACCAGCCCGAGGCCTATGTGCCTCAGCGCGACCTGTTCATCGAGAAGGACAGCGCTATCAACGAGCACATCGAGCAGATGCGCCTGTCGTGCACCAAGAGCTTGCTGGAGCGGCGCGATGTGGTCATCGTGGCCACGGTGTCGGCCATCTACGGCATTGGCGAGCCCGAGAGCTACCACCGCATGATCATGACGCTGCGCGTGGGTGACCAGCTGAGCCAGCGTGACGCGATCGCGCAGCTGATCCGCATGCAGTACCAGCGCAACGAGCAGGACTTCAGCCGGGGCAAGTTCCGTGTGCGTGGCGACACCATCGATGTGTTCCCTGCCGAGCATTCCGAGCTGGCGGTGCGCATCGAACTGTTCGACGACGAGGTGGAAAGCCTGCAGCTTTTCGACCCGCTCACGGGGCGTATCCAGCAAAAAATCCCGCGCTTCACGGTGTACCCCAGCAGCCATTACGTCACGCCGCGCGACAAGGTGCTGGCGGCCGTGGAGACCATCAAGCAGGAACTGGACGAGCGGCTCAAGTTCTTCGTGGCCGAGGGCAAGTTGGTGGAGGCGCAACGGCTGGAGCAGCGCACGCGCTTCGACCTGGAAATGCTCAGCGAAGTGGGGCACTGCAAGGGCATCGAGAACTACACGCGCCACCTGTCGGGTTCTGCGCCTGGCGAGCCGCCGAGCACGCTGACCGACTACCTCCCGCCCGATGCGCTGATGTTCCTGGATGAGAGCCACCAGATGATCGGGCAACTCAACGCCATGTACAACGGCGACCGCGCGCGTAAGACTACGCTGGTCGAGTACGGCTTTCGCCTGCCGTCGGCATTGGACAACCGGCCGCTCAAGTTCGAGGAGTTCGAGAAGCGCATGCGGCAGGTGGTGTTTGTATCGGCCACTCCGGCTGATTATGAGAAGGAGCACTCGGGCCAGGTGGTGGACCAGGTGGTACGGCCCACCGGCTTGGTGGACCCGGAGGTGGAGGTGCGTCCCGCTACCCATCAGGTGGATGATGTGCTGCAAGAAATACGCATTTGCACGCAAAAGAATCAACGCGTACTCATTACGACGCTGACGAAGCGCATGGCGGAGCAACTGACCGATTACCTGAGCGACAACGGGGTCAAGGTGCGCTATCTGCACTCCGATATCGACACCGTGGAGCGTGTGGAAATCATTCGCGACCTGCGCCTGGGAGCCTTCGATGTCCTGGTGGGGATCAACCTGCTGCGTGAGGGGCTGGACATTCCTGAGGTCTCCCTGGTGGCCATCCTGGATGCCGACAAGGAGGGTTTCCTGCGCGCCGAACGCAGCCTGATCCAGACCATCGGCCGGGCGGCGCGCAACCTGCACGGCAAGGCCATCCTGTATGCCGACCGGATCACCGACTCAATGCGCAAGGCGATCAGCGAAACGGAACGCCGCCGCGCCAAACAGATCGCATACAACGAGGCCCGGGGTATTACGCCGCGCAGCATCGTCAAGCAGGTGCGAGACCTGATTGACGGCGTGTACAGCGAGAAGGCAGGCCAGGAAGCCCAGCGACTCCGCGAAGATGCGGCGCGGCAGGCCGAACTGGAGGAGATGTCCGAAAAGGACATTGCCCGCGAAATCAAGCGGCTGGAAAAGCTCATGCTGGAACACGCCCGCAACCTGGAGTTTGAGCAGGCTGCTCGGGTGCGCGATCAATTGACCCGTCTCAAGGACCGGGTGTTTGGAGCGCATGGCGGCGATCAAATCCCTGCCGCATGACCAGGCTTTGCGACCCTGCAGGAGAAAACGCGACTGTTTAGTCTAGTTACCCGACAAAATTAATAGGGATTTGTGCTATACTTGTCTCAAACACTCAAGAAAGAGCCCCACAACAAACAAGGGCCTTGGAGGCTGCAGCCGTAGCGCTTCAGGGAAAGGGTGGAGACGGTGCCCGGTTGGCTATACGCATGCCGCGGCGTTTCTATAACGATCAAGCCTAGACAAGGAGCTTGCGATGCGTCTCACAACCAAAGGCCGTTTTGCGGTCACCGCCATGATCGATTTGGCCCTGCGCCAGAACAACGGGCCCGTCACCTTGGCGGCCATCAGCCAGCGCCAACAGATTTCGCTGTCCTATCTGGAGCAATTGTTCGGAAAGCTGCGCCGCCACGAACTGGTGGAATCCACGCGCGGCCCTGGCGGCGGTTATACGCTCGCCCGCAAGGCGGGCGATATTACCGTGGCAGACATCATCGTCTCCGTGGACGAGCCCATTGATGCCACGCAGTGCGGTGGCAAGGAAAACTGCCTGGGCGAGGCGGGCCGTTGCATGACGCACGAGCTGTGGGCCTCTCTGAACCAGCGCATGGTGGAATTCCTGGATTCCGTCACGTTGCAGAAACTGGTGGACGACCAGCTCGCCAAGGGCGTGCAAATCGAAGACAAGCCGGTCACGCGCCGCGCGATCTCCACCACGCCGGTGGTCAAGCCGATCCGTGTGAACGCACCCAATTCGGTGTTTGCCCTCGGCAACGCGTTCGCCAAATCTTGAGTTGCAGGCTGACCTGCGCCGGCCACGGGCTGCGCGCGGGGCGGGCTCGCCACCTCAATCCTATTGCTTTTTGATGCCAGCCAGAACCTTTCACTGAGCCAGCCATGGACATGACTCCGCATTTCCCTATCTATCTTGACTACGGCGCCACGACCCCCGTGGACGGCCGGGTCGTCGACGCGATGATTCCCTGGTTGCGCGAACACTTCGGCAACCCGGCGTCGCGCAGCCACGCCTGGGGCTGGGAGGCCGAAGAGGCCGTGGAGCAAGCCCGCGGCCATGTGGCCGATCTGATCGGCGCCGACCCGCGCGAGATCGTGTGGACCTCGGGCGCCACTGAATCCAACAACCTCGCCATCAAGGGCGCTGCCCATTTCTACCAAGGCAAGGGCAAGCATCTCATCACCGTGAAGACGGAGCACAAGGCCGTCCTTGATGTGATGCGTGAACTGGAGCGCCAAGGCTTCGAGGTGACCTACCTCGATGTGCAGGAGAACGGCCTGCTCGACATCGAGAAGTTCAAGGCCGCCATCCGCCCTGACACGATCCTGGCCAGTGTCATGTTCGTGAACAACGAAATCGGCGTGATCCAGGACATTCCCCAGCTGGGTGCCCTCTGCCGCGAGAAGGGCATCATTTTTCATGTGGATGCCGCGCAGGCCACCGGCAAGGTCGAAATCGACCTGAACCAATTGCCCGTGGATTTGATGAGCCTGGCTTCGCACAAGACTTACGGACCCAAGGGCATCGGAGCCCTCTACGTGCGCCGCAAGCCGCGCGTGCGCCTGGAAGCGCAGATGCATGGTGGCGGCCACGAGCGCGGCATGCGTTCGGGCACGTTGCCCACCCACCAGATTGTGGGCATGGGCGAGGCCTTCCGCCTGGCCAAGCTGGAAATGGCCCAGGATTTGGAAAAGGTCCAAGCGCTGCAAAAGCGTCTGCTGGACGGTCTGAAGGATGTGGAGCAGGTCTTTATCAACGGCGACCTGGAGCGGCGCGTACCCCACAACCTGAACATGAGCTTCAACTTCGTGGAAGGCGAATCCCTGATCATGGGCATCAAGGGACTGGCGGTGTCTTCCGGGTCGGCTTGCACTTCGGCGAGCCTGGAACCCAGCTATGTGCTGCGCGCCCTGGGCCGCAGCGATGAGCTGGCCCACAGCAGCCTGCGCATGACCATTGGCCGTTTCACGACGGAAGAAGAAATTGACTACGCGATCAGCACCATCCGGCACAACGTCGCCAAGCTGCGTGAGTTGAGCCCCCTCTGGGAGATGTACCAGGATGGGGTGGACCTGAGCACCATCCAATGGGCGGCTCACTGACCACACGCGGAACGACGGAATACAGGAGAAACACACCATGGCTTACTCGGACAAAGTGATTGACCATTACGAGAACCCCCGCAATGTGGGTTCCTTCGACAAGGGTGACGACTCGGTGGGCACCGGCATGGTCGGTGCGCCGGCTTGCGGCGACGTGATGAAGCTGCAGATCAAGGTGAACCCCGATACGGGCGTGATTGAGGATGCGCGCTTCAAGACCTACGGCTGCGGCTCCGCCATTGCGTCCTCGTCGCTGGTGACGGAATGGGTCAAGGGCAAGACGCTGGATGAGGCTGCCTCGCTCAAGAACAGCCAGATCGCCGAAGAGCTGGCGCTGCCGCCGGTGAAGATCCACTGCTCCATCCTGGCGGAAGACGCCATCAAGGCCGCCGTCAACGATTACAAGGCCAAGCACGGAGCGGCTGTCGAGGCCGCCTGAAGACCATGGCGATCACGCTGACCGAAGCTGCCGCGCGCCATGTGACGCGCTACCTCGCCCGGCGGGGAAAGGGCTTGGGCGTGCGCCTGGGTGTCAAGACCACCGGGTGCTCAGGCCTGGCTTACAAGCTTGAATATGTCGATGAGCAGGCACCCGAAGACGTTGTGTTTGAAAATCACGGCGTCAAGGTGCTGATCGATCCCAAGAGCCTTGCTTATATCGACGGGACCGAGCTGGATTTTGTGCGCGAGGGCCTCAATGAAGGCTTTCGCTTCAATAACCCGAACGAGCGCGACCGCTGTGGTTGTGGAGAGAGCTTCCGCGTGTGAGCACGCCGTAGGCCGCTTATTGCACAGGACCGCCATCGCCCGCCGCGCTGGCGGTTTTTTTTATTGCCATGAACCTCCAATCCGACGATTTCGAACTTTTTGGCGTGCCACGCCGCTTTGCGCAGGACCGCGACGCTCTGGACGCGCGGTGGAAGGACCTGCAGCGCGAAGCCCATCCCGACCGGTTTGCGGCGCAGGGCGCCGCCGCCCAGCGTGTGGCGATGCAATGGTCGGTGCGCATCAACGAGGCATACCAACGCCTGAAGGATCCTTTGAAGCGGGCGGCTTACCTTTGCGAACTGGGCGGCTCGCCCATCCGCGCCGAGGACAACACCGCCATGCCCGCGGCCTTCCTGATGCAGCAGATGGAGTGGCGCGAAGCCCTGGATGAGGCCCGCAGTGCTGCGGAGCTTGACGCGCTGGACGACACCACCCATATGGCGCGGCAAGTGGCGTTGGCCCGTTGTGCGGAACTGCTGGACCAGCAGCAGGACTATGCCGGCGCAGCCCGCGAGGTCAGAGCCCTCATGTTCATTGCGCGATTTGCGCACGACATCGATTTGCGCCGAGAGCAACTGGGACAATAGGCGCTTTATTCGGTCACTCCTGCCTGGGCGTGCGCTCGCGGGCCCCGGCTTTTCCACACTCATTTCATGGCGCTTCTGCAGATTTCTGAACCAGGGCAATCGCCCGATCCTCACCAGCGGCGCGTTGCCATCGGCATTGATCTGGGCACCACGCATTCGCTGGTGGCGGCGGTGCGCAACGGGGTCGCCGAGTGCTTGCCCGATGCGCAGGGCAGGGTGCTTTTGCCTTCCGTCGTTCGCTACCTGGGCGGGGGCGGGCGGCAGATCGGCTACGAGGCCGCTGCAGCGCAGATGCAGGACCCGGCCAACACGGTGTCATCCGTCAAGCGATTCATGGGCCGGGGCCTGGGCGACATCACGGGGCGCGAGAAGCTGCCTTACAACTTCATTGCAGCGACCGACAGTGGCGGAATGCTCTCGCTGTCCACCGCGGCAGGCGTGAAATCGCCGGTGGAAGTCAGTGCCGAGATCCTCGCCACGCTGCGCTACCGTGCCGAAGACAGTTTCGACAGTGACCTTTACGGCGCCGTGATCACGGTGCCCGCATATTTCGACGACGCGCAGCGCCAGGCGACCAAGGATGCCGCCCATCTCGCGGGCCTGAATCTGCTGCGCCTGATCAACGAGCCGACGGCCGCCGCGATTGCCTACGGGCTGGACAACGGAGCCGAAGGCGTCTATGCCGTGTACGACCTGGGCGGTGGCACGTTCGATATCTCCGTGTTGCGCCTGGCGCAAGGGGTGTTCGAAGTCATTGCCACCGGGGGGGACTCGGCCCTGGGCGGCGACGATTACGACGCGGCTCTGGCCGAGTGGGTGATGCAGCAGACAGGTGTTCGGGCGAGTACGCCCGAGGACAAGACGGCGGTGCGCTTGGCCGCGCGCGCCTGCAAGGAAGCGCTGACTGCTACTGATAATGTAGCTTTTACCGCAGATGTGGCGGGCGCTACAGTGCAATTTGATGTCAAGCGTGAAGATTTTGCAGCAGTGACGGCGGAGCTCACCCAGCGCTCCCTGGCGGCGGTGCGCCGCACCCTGCGCGATGCGCAGATCGAGCGCGACGAGGTCAAGGGCGTGGTGCTGGTCGGCGGCTCCACGCGCATGCCGGTCGTGCGCGCCGCGGTGGCCGAATTCTTCGGCCGTGAACCGCTGACCAACCTCAACCCGGACGAAGTGGTGGCCATCGGCGCGGCCATCCAGGCCAACCAACTGGCCGGCAACGATGCGGCCGGCGATCTGCTGCTGCTGGACGTGATTCCGCTGTCGCTGGGCATCGAAACCATGGGTGGGCTGGTCGAACGCATCATCGGCCGCAACGAGACCATTCCCACGGCCAAGGCGCAGGACTTCACCACCTACAAGGACGGCCAAACCGCTCTTGCCATCCACGTGGTGCAGGGCGAGCGCGACCTGGTGCAGGACTGCCGCAGCCTAGCGCGCTTTGAGCTGCGGGGCATTCCCCCCATGGCAGCGGGCGCGGCGCGCATCCGCGTCACGTTCACGGTCGATGCGGATGGTCTGCTCAGCGTGGCTGCGCGCGAGCAGGCCAGCGGTGTGGAGGCGCGTATTGACGTCAAGCCATCCTACGGGCTCAGCGACGAGCAGATCGCGCGCATGCTGCAAGAGGGCTTTGCGACCGCGCAGCAGGACATGCAGACGCGCGCATTGGTTGAAGCCCGTGTGGATGCCGACCGCCTGCTGATCGCCACGCAGAGCGCACTGGACGTGGACGGCGATGTACTAGCGGCTGCGGAGCGCACGGCGATCGACGACCTGATGCATGCACTGCGCGCCACGCTGGAGACCAGCACCGACGCGGCGGCTGTCGAGGCCGCGGCGCAGGCCCTGGCCAAGGGCACCGAGGCATTTGCCGCGCAGCGCATGAACCGCGGTATCCGCCAAGCCCTGGCAGGCAAGAACGTCAGCGCCCTCTGAGCGCACAAACCTCATCCATTGATTTAATAAACACCCATGCCCGTCATCAAGATCCTGCCTCATCACGAATACTGTCCCGAGGGCGCGGAAATCACCGCGCCGGCCGGCACCTCAATTTGTGAGGCATTGCTGGACAACGGCATCAAGATCGAGCACGCCTGCGATATGAGCTGCGCCTGCACGACCTGCCATGTGGTCGTGCGCAAAGGATTCGAATCGCTCAATGATGCGGAAGAGGAGGAGGAAGACCTGCTGGACCGCGCGTGGGGCCTGGAGCCGCAATCGCGCCTGTCGTGCCAGGCCATCCTGGCGCAGAGCGATGTGACGGTGGAGATTCCCAAGTACTCGATCAACCACGCCAAGGAGAACCACTGATGTCCCGACAGATTGTTCTGGACACGGAGACCACCGGCCTGTCGGCGGAAGGGGGCGACCGCATCATCGAGCTGGGCTGCGTGGAACTCGTCAACCGCAAGCTCACCGGCAACAATCTGCATCTGTATCTGAACCCCGAGCGCGACAGCCATGAGGACGCGCTGAAGGTGCACGGCATCAGCAATGAATTCCTGCGCGACAAGCCCAAGTTTGCCGAGCGGGTGCAAGACATCCTGCAATACCTGCAGGGCGCGGAACTCATCATCCACAACGCGAGCTTCGACGTGGGCTTCCTGGACAAGGAGCTGGAACTGGTCGGCCTGGCGCCGCTGTCCGCGCATGTCGGGGGCGTGATCGACACCCTGGCCATGGCCAAGGAGATGTTCCCGGGCAAGCGCAACTCGCTGGACTCGCTGTGCGACCGGCTGGGCGTGGACAATTCCAGCCGTACGCTGCACGGCGCCTTGCTGGACGCGGAGTTGCTGGCGGATGTCTACATCAACATGACCCGCGGGCAGGATGCCCTGCTGATCATGGATGAGGCCACCGCCGGGGCAGGAGGCACCACCGTGGCCGCGGTAGATCTGAGCCGCATTGCACTGACGGTGCTGACCGCCAGTGCGCAGGAGCTTGCCGAGCATGAGGAAGTACTCGTGCAGATCGACAAGTCCAGCAGCGGTAAAACAATTTGGCGGACTTTGTCTGAGGCGTGAGAAAGCTATGCCATAATCGTGGGCTGTCGCAGCAACGACACGGGTGATTAGCTCAGCGGTAGAGCACTGCCTTCACACGGCAGGGGTCACATGTTCGATCCATGTATCACCCACCAGTTTTGTCAGGGCCTGTACTCGCAAAAATACAGTCTTTNCAGCGGTAGAGCACTGCCTTCACACGGCAGGGGTCACATGTTCGATCCATGTATCACCCACCAATCCGAACCCCTTGCAGCCCGTATGGCCGCAAGGGGTTTTTTCTTGGCGCTGAGGTCGTGGGGGACTGCCGGCGTCGATGACAATCCGGCAGTCGCGATTGACTTGGCCGCCGTCGATGATCACCTTCCATAACCCGCTGCAACACACCCACGCTCCCGAGCACGAATTTTTCCGCGGCGAGCGTGTACCGTGTTTCGAGAACCCGACGCGCGCGGCCTATGTGGAAGCCGCTTTGACTGCGCGGGGTCATGTACTGCACCCTCCGGATGTGGATTGCGCTGAGATCCTGGCAAAGATCCATGCGCCGCGCTACCTGGCTTTTCTGGCTTCGGCGTGGCAGCAGTGGCTGTCGCTGGGTGAAGGGCAGGACCGTGTGCAGCCGTTTCCGGCGGTATGGCCGGTACGCACATTGCGCTCGGATGTAGAGCCCGACAATTTCATTGCCAAGCTGGGGCTGTACTCCATGGACAACGGCTCGCCGCTTGCAGCGGGCACCTGGACGGCAGCCAAAGCAGGCGCCGACGCGGCGGCCAGTGCCGCGGCGCGCCTGGCGGCTGGCGAGCGCGCCGCGTTCTGCAGCACACGCCCGCCGGGGCACCATGCAGGCCCCGATTTCATGGGCGGGTACTGCTTCTTGAACAACGCGGCCGTGGCGGCCCAATGGCTGCGCGACCACGGCGCAGCCCGTGTGGCCGTGTTGGACGTGGATTACCACCACGGCAATGGCACGCAGAGCATCTTCTATGACCGTGCGGACGTGCTCTTCGTCAGCATCCATGGCGATCCCCGCACCGAATACCCCTTCTATCTGGGACATGCCGATGAAACCGGCGCAGGCCTCGGTACGGGCGGCAACCTGAACCTGCCTCTGCCGGCCGGCACCGATGCTGCCACTTGGTTTGCGGCCTTGGAGCAGGCCTGCGCGCGCATCGCCGCTTTTGGAGCGGATGCCCTGGTGGTCTCGCTGGGACTGGATACCTATGAGGGCGATCCGATCTCGCGCTTTCGGCTGGCGACGACGGATTTTCTGCGGCTGGGTGCGCGGCTGCGTGGTGTGGGACTGCCCACTGTGCTGGTGCTGGAAGGCGGCTACGCAGCGGCGGAGCTGGGAACGAATGCGGTGAATGTGCTCGAGGGTTTCGAGCAGGCATGACAACGGAGGCATGAGCGATGAGTGAGATGGTCGATTGCGTCGTGGTGGGCGCGGGGGTGGTGGGGCTGGCGGTGGCGCGCGCATTGGCGCTGCAAGGGCGCGAGGTCTGGCTGCTGGAGGCGGCCAATGCCATTGGCACCGAGACGAGTTCGCGCAACAGCGAGGTGATCCACGCCGGCATCTATTACCCGCAGGGTTCGCTCAAGGCGCGCTTGTGCGTACAAGGCAAGGCCATGCTGTACGACTACTGCAGCGAGCGCGGCGTGCCTCACAGTCGCTGCGGCAAGCTCATCGTCGCCACGTCGACCGAACAGCAGAACGCGCTGACGGGCATCAGGGCGCGCGCGCAGGCCAATGGCGTGGATGACCTGCAATGGCTCTCGCGGGAGGAAGCGCGTGCGCTGGAGCCCGAACTGGAATGTGTGGCAGCGCTGCTCTCGCCCAGTACCGGCATCGTGGACAGCCATGCCCTCATGCTGGCGTTGCTGGGCGACCTGGAGAACGCGGGGGGTGTTCTGGCATTGAATTCGCCTCTGGCCAAGGCCCATTGCACGCCACAAGCTATCCATTTGGAAGCAATGGATGGCACGTGCATCAGTGCGCGCACCGTGGTCAACGCGGCCGGTTTGCATGCGCCAGTCCTCGCGCGCCAGTTCGAGGGGTTGTCCGCGGTGCATGTACCGCAGGCGGCCTATGCCAAAGGCAACTATTTCACGTTGTCCGGCCGGGCACCCTTCAGCCATCTCATCTATCCCGTACCGGAGGCGGCGGGGCTGGGCGTGCACCTGACGCTCGACCTGGGGGGGCAGGCCAAGTTCGGCCCCGACGTGCAATGGGTGGAAGGCCCCGAGGACCTGGTGGTGGATGCGAGCCGCTCCGAGGCCTTTTACGCCGAGGTGCGCAAGTACTGGCCTGGCCTGCGCGACGGTGCACTGGCGGCGGGCTACGCCGGCATACGCCCTAAGATCCACGGCCCCCATGAGCCTGCGGCGGACTTCCTGATCCAGGGGCCGCGCGATCACGGAGTCTCGGGGCTGGTCAACCTGTTTGGCATCGAATCACCTGGGCTGACCAGCGCGTTGGCAATCGGTGCGCACGTGGCCGGTCTGCTGCACCAAGACGCCGTGTCATGATGCAACGCGGTCATTTTGTGATAGCGGCCATGCCCTGCGGCGCGAGCACTGGGCTAAGATGAGATACCCGCCTACATGGTTTGCCATGCACGGCGTATTACCATTGTTTCCTGCTATGAAAGGCTCCCGTATGACCACCGTATCCGAAACCATTTCCTCCACCCAGGCAGAACTCGAAAAGCTGGTAGGCGACCTGCGCGGTCTGCTGGCCAGCAAGGATCTGGACGGTATTCCCGAGATCAAGCAACTGCGCCAGCGTCTGGATGACGGCATCCATTCGGTGCGCGATTCCGCCGTGCGTGCCGCTCAGGAGGCAGCCCTGCAGGCCAAAGATGCCGCGCGCGCCGCCGACCGTTATGCCCACGATGAGCCCTGGCGCGTTGCCGGCGCTGCGCTGGCCGTAGGGGCGCTGGTGGGCTTCATGCTGGCCCGCCGCTGACCGGTAGCGCAATGGCAGGGCGAATCGTCAACGCTGCGGCGCGCTCCAGCGCCTGGGAGGGGCTTGCATGAACTGGTTGTCCCTGCTCGGCCTGGAAGGCTGGGTTGCACGCTGGCGGGCCGCCATCATCGAAGGCGCGATCGCGGTGGAAGACCGTATCGAGCTCGCACGGCTCGAATGGGCCGACCAGAAGCGCCGCATGGCCCAGCTGGTGGTGCTGCTAGTTCTCTTTGGGTGCGTGGCCGTGATCGCCCTGCTGCTGTTGTCACTGGCTGTGCTGGTCCAGTTCTGGGATTCACCGCAGCGCGTGCTGGTGGCATGGTTGCTGGCAGGCGGCTGGTTGCTGGCCTGGGTGGCAGTGGCGGTGGCCCTGGTGTCCATCGGCCGACAGGCGGGTAATGCCTTTGCCCTTACGCGGCGGGAGTTGCAGCAGGACTGGCGCACCATCAAGGAGCAGTTATGAGCCCCTCTTCCCTGAACTCTGGGCAGCCGGCGCGCGTGCCCACCCCGCAGCAGCAGAAGGTGCTGGACCGCATTCTGGTGCAGCGCGAGCGGCTGCGTGCTCGGCGCGCGGCCCTGCGCCAGGCGCGCGCCGTGGCCGCAGGCGCGGAAGTTCGGGTGGAACCCGATGCGCCGCTGGCGGCACGGCTGGTGGCGTTTGCGCGCCTGCATCCCGTTGCGGTGGCAGCGGTGGTGGGCGCTGCGGTGCTGGCGGGGCCTCAACGGCTGGTGCGCTGGGCCACCCTGGTGATGCCGCTGGTCATGCGCATGCGGCGCGGCTAAGGCCCTTTTCCACAGTCTCTATCAGGCCGCATCGCGGCCTTTTTTCTTGGCCCGTTTTTAACGCAGATCGCGGATCGCCTTGGCCGCACGGCCCACGAGGGCAGGGCCTTCATAGATCAGGCCGGTGTAGATCTGCACGACATCGGCGCCTGCGCGGATTTTGCTCACAGCATCTTCGGCGCTCAGAATGCCGCCCACACCGATGATCGGGAAAGCCGGGCCCAGCGCGGCACGCAACTGGCGGATCACGGCGTTGCTGGCTTCCAGCACGGGTGCACCGCTCAGGCCTCCAGTCTCGCCGGCATGGCGCAGGCCCTGCACGGCGTCCCGGCGGATGGTGGTGTTGGTGGCAACCACGCCATCCATGCCGTGGCGCTGAAGTGTGGTGGCAATCACGGCCACTTGGGCCTCGTCCAAATCCGGCGCAATTTTCACGAAGATGGGCACGCGGCGGCCCTGGGCGGCGGCGAGCTGTTCGCGGTGCTCGGCAATGGCGCCCAGCAGGCCGTCAAGCGCCGCATCGCTCTGCAGAGCGCGCAGGTTCTGCGTGTTGGGCGAACTGATATTCACCGTAACGTAGTCGGCATGCGGGTACACGCCCTCCAGGCAGGTGAGGTAGTCGCGCGTGGCGTCTTCGATGGGCGTGGTGGCGTTCTTGCCGATGTTCAGACCCAGCAGCAGTTTGCTCTGGCCGCGGCCCTGTGTGCGGACCTGCGAGCGCTGCACGTTGGCCACGAAGGCATCCAGCCCTTCATTGTTGAAGCCCAGGCGATTGATGAGCGCACGCGCCTCGGGCAGGCGGAACATGCGCGGCTTGGGGTTGCCGGGCTGCGCACGGGGCGTGACGGTGCCAACCTCCACGAAGCCGAAGCCCATGGCGGCCAGCGCGTCGATACAGCGGGCGTTCTTGTCGAGCCCCGCCGCGAGGCCCACGCGGTTGGGGAAGCGCAGGCCTGCCAGTTCGATGGGGTCGCTCACGGTTTCGTTGCACCAGGCCCATTGCAGCGGCGTGCGCTGGCCGCGCGCCAGCATGTCCATGGTGAGTTCGTGGGCGGCTTCGGCGTCCATGCCGAAGAGAAAGGAGCGGGCGAGGGCGTAGGGCAGCAGAGACATGGGGATAATTCAATGATCTTTCCGGATTTTCCCCCATGACTGCACCCACATCCCTTTCCCAAGACGAACTCAAGACCCTGGTCGGCCAAGCTGCACTGCAATATGTGGTGCCGGGCGAACTGCTGGGCGTGGGGACCGGCTCTACCGTCAACAAGTTCATTGACGCGCTGGCATCTATCAAGGACACCATCCGCGGCGCGGTTTCCAGCTCCGAAGCCAGCACGGCGCGGCTGAAGGCGCTGGGCATCCCCGTGCTGGACGCCAACGACGTGCGCTCGCTGTCGGTGTACATCGATGGCGCCGACGAGATCGACGGCAACGGCTACATGGTCAAGGGCGGAGGGGCGGCCCTCACGCGCGAGAAGATCGTCGCCGCGCTGGCACGGCGCTTTGTGTGCATAGCGGACGAGTCCAAGCTGGTGAACGTGCTGGGCGCGTTCCCGCTGCCGGTGGAGGTCATTCCGATGGCCGCCGCGTACATCGCGCGGCGCTTCGAGTCGCTGGGGGGGCAGGCGACGCTGCGTCTCAAGGATGGCCAACCGCTCGTGACCGACAACGGCCAACACATACTGGATGTGCGCGGCCTCACCATCAGCGATCCGCTGGCGTTCGAGACCGAGGTGAATCAATGGCCGGGGGTGGTGACGGTGGGCGTGTTTGCGCTGCAGAAGGCCAACGTCTGCCTGCTGGGCACGGCACAGGGCGTGCGTACGCTGTCCCTGTAAGACGGTGGACGGCAGTGGCGCGGCAATGCCGCACCGAGCATCCCCTCGCTTTTAGAAAATGATGCCGGCCGGATTGGAGGGAGACGGCCCCGTGGGCGCTGCCGGTGGCGCTGAGGGGCGTCGTGCGGGAGCAGCGGACGCCTTGTCCGCAGCCGGTGCTGCAGGCTGCCCAGGCACCGCAACGAGCGGGGCTGCCGCAGGACGGCGGTAGTTCGGCGGCAATTGCGACTGCTTGGGGTAGCCGGCGGCGTCCAGGTACTGCGTCCACTCGGTGTCGGAAAAGCCCCGCAGCTGCTGTGCGCCAATGGTGCCGAAGGGCAGGCTGGATTCACCGCTCATGCGCTTGAGCGCGTCGATGTCCTCGTTGGTGCTGACGGTGCGCTCGGTGAAAGGAATGCCACGGTTGATGAGCAGATTGCGCGCGCTGTTGCAGGGCACACAGTCGCTGCTGGTGTACAGCGTCACGGGAAAGCGCGTGGCCACCTGGCGCAGAGCGTAGGGCAGGGCCTCGGCGCCGCTGCCGCCGCTGCGTGGTCCGGCGCCGACCGCTGTGCCCTCGGCGTTTGCGGCAGGAGCGCGGTCGGAGAAGGTCACCTTGCCATCCGGCCCGACGATGCGGTACACCTGCTGGGCCAGCGCGGCCGTGGACAGCAGGGCGGCCGTGGCGCATGTGGTGGCCAACACGGCAGCGTTGCGAATGATGGACATGGGTTCCTCTCCTCTTGGTTTCTTAAAAATAATAGCTGGTCGCGCTTGCTGCAAGCCATTTTCCAGTAGAAAGCAGGCGCAAACGCCCGGCAGACAAGCGCGAACCGCTCACTTTTATGCTGCCATGCCCTGGTGGCGCAGCAGCGCGTCCAGTGTGGGTTCGCGCCCGCGGAAGGCCTTGAAGGAGTCCATGGCGGGGCGGCTGCCGCCCGCTTCCAGGATGGCCTGGCGGTAGCGCCGGCCGGTCTCCGCGCTGGGCTCCCCGCCCGCGCCGGCAGTTTCCTCGAACGCGGCATACGCGTCGGCGCTGAGTACCTCGGCCCACTTGTAGCTGTAATACCCCGCCGCGTAGCCGCCCGCGAAGATATGGCTGAACGTGTGGGCCGAGCGGCTGAAGGCGGGAGGTTTGAGCACGGCCACTTCGTCGCGCACGCGGTCCAGCAGCGCCAGCACGTCGCCTTGGGGGTCGTGCTCGGTGTGCAGCAGCATGTCGAACAACGCGAACTCGATTTGGCGCAGCGTGGCCATGCCGGCCTGGAAGTTCTTGGCCGCGATCATCTTGTCGTACAGCGGGCGCGGCAGCGGCTCGCCCGTGTCCACATGGGCGGTCATGTGGCGCAACACTTCCCATTCCCAGCAGAAGTTCTCCATGAACTGGCTGGGCAGTTCCACGGCGTCCCATTCCACGCCGCTGATGCCTGACACGTCGCGCTCGTTCACCTGGGTGAGCATGTGGTGCAGGCCATGGCCGAATTCATGGAACAGGGTGATCACGTCGTCGTGCGTGAGCAGGGGTGGGCGCCCGTCCACCCCATCGGCGAAGTTGCACACCAGATGCGCCACCGGTGTCTGCAGCAGGCCCGTGTCCGGGCGCAGCCAGCGGGCGCGCGCATCGTCCATCCAGGCCCCGCCGCGCTTGCCCTGGCGGGCAGGCTGGTCCAGGTAGAACTGACCCACCAGCTCGCCGCCGCGCTCGATGCGGTAGAACTCCACGGCGCTGTTCCATACGGGCGCAACGTCGCGGCGGATGGCCACCTCGAACAGCGTCTCGACGATCTTGAACAGCCCGGCCAGCACCTTGGGCGCCGTGAAGTACTGCTTGACCTCCTGCTCACTGAAGGCGTAGCGCGCTTCCTTGAGTTTCTCGGAGATGTAGGGCCAGTCCCAGGACTGGGGGTTGGCCAAGCCCAAATGCTCAGCGGCAAAGGCGCGCAGGTCGGCTACGTCCTTCTCCGCAAAGGGCCGGGCGCGGTGCGCCAGGTCCCGCAGGAAGTGGATGACTTGTTCGGGCGATTGCGCCATCTTGGGCACCAGCGACACCTGGCCGAAGTTGCCATAGCCCAGTAGCTGCGCCTCTTCCTTGCGCAGCGCGAGGATATCGGCCATCACGGCGGTGTTGTCGAAACGCGCGGCGTCGCCGCTGGCCTGGTCCGATGCGCGTGTGACGTAGGCGTGGTAGAGCTTCTCGCGCAGGGCACTGCTGGTGGCGAACTGCATCACCGGCAGGTAGCACGGCATCTTCAGCGTGAGCTTGTAACCGTCCTTGCCCTCGGCCTGGGCCGCGGCGCGGGCGGCGTTCTGCACGTCGGCCGGCACACCGTCCAGCTCCTCGGCCGTGGCGTAGTAGGCGTAGGCGTCGGTGGCGTCCAGCGCGTTCTCGCTGAACTTTTGCTGCAACTCGGCCTGGCGTTCCTGGATGGCGGCAAAGCGCTCCTTGGCTGCGCCCTGCAGCTCGGCGCCCGACAGCACGAAGTTGCGGATCGCATTGCTGTGCGCCTGCCGCTGTTCCGGGTTGAGCGTGGCGGGGTCGATCGCCTTGTATTTGGCGTACAGGCGCTCGTCGGCGCCCAGGCGGGTCCAGAACTCGGTGACCTTGGGCAGCGCCTCGTTGTAGGCGGCGCGCAGCTCGGGCGTGTCCGCCACGCTGTTGAGGTGGCTGACGGCGCCCCATGCGCGGCCCAGCTCCTCGGTGGCGACATCCAGTACCTGCGCAATCGCATCCCAGCGGGCCGGGTAGTCCGGCTGGGTGACGGTTTCCAGTGCGGCGTCTGCGCGTTGCAGCAGCACATCCACCGCAGGGGCTACGTCGGCGGGGGTGATGCGGTCGAAGGGAATGTGGCCCGAGAAGTCGAGGAGGGGATTGCTCATGCTGGCTTAGATGGCGTTGCCGTGAGTGGGTTCAAGCCGTTGGCGCAAACGCGCGTCCACCGGCACTCGGGTCAGGGGTGCCTCGCGTCAGAGGCGCTCAGCCGCTTCCAGGGTGTTCACCAGGAGCATGGTAATTGTCATCGGGCCCACGCCGCCGGGCACTGGCGTGATGTAACCCGCCACCTGCTTGACGCCCTCGAAGTCCACGTCGCCGCAGAGCTTGCCTTCGTCATTGCGGTTCATGCCCACGTCGATCACCACGGCGCCGGGTTTGACCATATCGGCCGTGAGCACGTTGCGCTTGCCCACGGCAGCCACCACCACATCGGCCTGGCGCGTCATGGCGGCAAGATCCGCTGTGCCGCTATGGCAGACCGTGACGGTGGCGTTGGCTGCCAGCAGCATCATGGCCATGGGTTTTCCCACGATGTTGGAGCGACCGATGACCACGGCGTGCTTGCCGCGCAGATCCTTCATACCGATGGATTCGAGCATCTTCATGCAGCCGTAAGGCGTGCAGGCCTTGAAGCCCACCTGGCCCACCATCAGTGCCCCGGCGCTGGCGACGTGAAAGCCGTCCACATCCTTGAGGGGCGAGATCGCTTCGATGACCTTGTGGTCGTCGATGTGCTTGGGCAGCGGCAGTTGCACCAGGATGCCGTGGATGCTGGGGTCGTTGTTCAGCGCCTGCACGCGCGCCAGCAGCTGTTCTTCGGTCATGCTGGCGTCGTACTTTTCCAGCACCGAGTGAAAGCCCACGTCCTCGCAAGCCTTGACCTTGTTGCGCACGTAGACCTGGCTGGCAGGGTTGTCGCCCACCAGCACCACTGCGAGGCCAGGGCTGATGCCGCGGTCTTTCAGCGCGGCCGTGCGCGCGGCGACTTCAGTGCGCAGTTGGCGGGAGAGGGCGTTGCCGTCGATCAGTTGGGCTGTCATTGATGAATCCACGATACAAATGAAAAAGCTGCCTGGCGCTTGTCTGGTATGCGCAGGCAGCTATTAAAAACGGAGCAATTAGGCCTTGGCGCTACCTGGCCCCAGGGCAATCTTGAGCAGGTCGGCCACGGTGTTGGCGTTGAGCTTTTCCATGATGTTGGCGCGGTGCGCCTCCACCGTCTTGATGCTGATGCCCAGGTCGTCGGCGATCTGCTTGTTCAGGCGGCCGGCAACGATGCGCTCCAGCACCTGCGCCTCGCGGCTGGTGAGCTTGGACAGCAGCGCGTCGCGGCTGGCGGCCTGTTGGTAGTCGGCAAAGGCTTCGCGTGCATGGTCCAGCATGCGCTCAACCAGGCCCAGCAACTCTTCTTCGTTGAAAGGTTTCTGGATGAAGTCCAGCGCGCCTTTCTTCATGGTGTTCACGGCCATAGGGACGTCGCCGTGACCGGTGATGAAGACGATGGGCAGGGGCGACTTGCGTTCGACCAGGCGGTCCTGCAGCTCCAGGCCCGTCATGCCGCCCATGCGGATGTCCACGATCAGGCAGGCGACTTCGCGCGGGTCATAGCGTGCGAGGAACGATTCCGCCGAATCAAAGCAGCGTACACGGTAGTCCTTGCCCTCCAGCAGCCACTGGAGCGAGTCGCGGACGGCTTCGTCGTCGTCGACGACATAGACGGTGCCTTTTTTCGGAATCAAACTCATGCAATAGTCCTTGGGGTTGACGTTGCTGCGGAATTGATAGTGGCATCCGCAGCAGTGGCGAGCGGAAGCCAGAAGGAGAACCGGCAGCCGGTGACCTCCGATCCATTGTAGAGGTTCTCCGCGTGCATCCGGCCCTGGTGCGACTCGACGATGCTGCGGCACAGGTTCAGGCCCATGCCCATGCCTTCGCTCTTGGTGGAGAAGAATGCCTCGAACAGGTGCGCCAGCACTTCCGGGGCCAGGCCCTTGCCCGTGTCCTGCACCGAAAACTCGATCACCCCGCGGCCATCCACATGGCGCGGCACCACGCGCAGCTCCACGCTGCGCCCGGATGGGGGGCGGTGGGCCTGGGCGATGGACTCGGCGCCGTTCTTCATCAGGTTGATAAGCACCTGCTCGATCAGGATCGTGTCGGCCATCACCTGGGGCAGGCGGGCGGCGACGTAGTGCGTCAGGTGCACGTTGTGGCGCCGCAGCTCGATGTCGGCCAGTTCCACCGCTTCGCTCACCATCTCGTGCACGTCGGCCAGCGTGCGGTTGGGTTCGCTTTTTTTCACGAAGGCGCGGATGCGCTGGATGATCTGGCCGGCGCGCTGCGCCTGGTGGGCGGTCTTTTGCAGCGCCGTGAGCAGTGCCTCCTCGCTGATCTGGCCGCCCTGGATGCGCGAGACCATGCCGCTGCAATAGTTGTTGATGGCGGTGAGCGGCTGGTTGAGTTCGTGGGCTACGCTGGAGGCCATCTCGCCCATGGTGATGAGGCGGCTGACCGACTGGGCGCGTTCGGCCTGGCGCGCGGCCTGCTCCTCGGCCTGGCGGCGCGGCGTGATGTCGGTGGCAATGACCATTTGCGCCAAACGGCCGTCCACCCAGTTCAGGTAGCGCGAGCGCACCTCCAGCCACTTGCCCAGATCGGGCAGATAGATCTCGGCGTTCTCCGAACGGGCGCTGGTCAGCGAGTCGGTGGGCAGGCCCATCAGGCCATCTTCGTCGTCCATGCCGCCAGAACTGTAGGAGGTGGGCAGCACGCCCGCCTGCGCCACCAGTTGCAGGTGGCCGCTGGTCTGCGAGCCGAACCATTGGCGGTACAGGCGGTTGGCAAACAGCAGCTCCTCGCTCCCCAGCGGCGCCACGGAGACGGAGGCGTCCAGCGCCTCCAGCACGATGGTGAAGCGCTCATGCGAGGCGGTGAGTTGCTCGCGCACGCGGTTGGGCTCGGTGATATCGGTCATCGAGGTCATCCAGCCCGTTTGGTGACCGCGTGCGTCGATCAGCGGCGAGACGTACAGGCGCGCATCGAACAGCGTGCCGCTCTTGCGCCGCACGCGTACCTGGAATCCACCGGGCACGGTCTTGCCCGAGAGTTCGTCGCGCAGATTGGCGTGCAGCGACTCATATTCGCCCTCGGGCCAGTAGCTGTAGGGCGGGGTCTGCCCGACCAGCTCGGCCTCGGTCCAGCCTGTCATCTGGCAGAACGCGGCGTTCACATAGGTGATGCGGCCCTCCAGGTCCAGCGCGCGCATGCCGGTGAGGATGGAGTTCTCCATCGCCCGGCGGAAGTTGGTTTCTGCCACCAGTGCTTCCTGGGCCTGCAGCCGCCTGCGCGTGTGCCGCCAGGTGGCGATGAGCATCCACGCCGTCATCACGCTGAGCGTGCCCACGAGCCAGAACAGCCCGCTGCCCACCACGCCCAGCGACGTACGGTACGCCTGCGCCCGCATCACGAGGCCGTTGCCCACCGGGGAGACGGGGATCTCGTACTGGTTGGCCTTGGTGGTCCAGGGCAGCAGCGCATTGGTGCGCGGGGGCAGGGGCGTGCCCGCCAAGGTGCGGCCATTGCCGTCCAGCAACGTGACGGCGTAGCGCGCCAGCACCTCGGTGGGAGTGCCGTAGCGCAGCAGGCTGTCGATGGAATATTCCGCCAGCACCACGCCGCCGAACTTGCCCTGGGGCGACAGGGGCACCTGCAGTTGCAGCAGGGGAGCGCTCTCGCCCTCGGTGGCCGTGGGTTGCGAATACAGCGGCTGCTGCAGGTCGCGGACGGCGTTAAAGAGGTTGGTGGTCTCGCCGGGCTTGAGCACCTCGCCGCCCACGCGCAGCTGGCTGCTGGTCACGGCGGGCGCGGCGTGGCTGGCGCGGATGCGCCGGCGCTCGTCAATCCAGGTGATGGCCTGCAGTTCGGGGTATTGGCTGATGAGCGGCTCGGCGCGGCTGCCGAAGTCCGCGCGCTCCACATCCTGGTTGGACAGATCGCGCGCGATGCGCATGATCTGCTCTTGCCGCTCCAGCAAGCGCAAACGCACGCGCTGCTGGGCGTATTCCACGTCGCGCCTGAGGGCTTCCTTCTCGCGTTCCACCTCTTCCGTGCGCAAATACCAGAACGAGGCCACGATGGCAGCGAGGAACATCAGCACCGATGCCACGGGCGCCAGCGCCGCGAACCGGTCCTGGCGCGTGGGCGAGAGGCTGCGCCACCAGGCACGCCACCAGCGCGCCGGGGTTTTCACGGCAGACACGGCGGAAGAGGGCGCGACAGGAGACTCCATGGGCGCGGAGTTTAAAGGCTTCGCGGGGGTGATTTCATCTGAAGAAATAATGTGCAATTGCAGCAATTTTTCATATTAAGAGATGAAAAAGCATCATTTGAAATGATGAAAATTTGTGCGAAACTCGCGCCCGTATTACCGTTATTGCCACTGAATCAAGGAGACAGGTATGTCTGATCCGACCAAAGTCCTGACCGCTACCGACATCGACCAACAGGAAACCCGCGAATGGCTGGACGCGCTGTCGGCAGTAATCGACAAGGAGGGGCCGGAGCGTGCCCACTTCCTGCTGGAGCAATTGCTGGAGCAGGCCCGCCAGAGCAGTATTGACCTGCCGTTCTCCGCCAATACGGGATACGTGAACACCATCGAGCCGGACCAGGAGGCCCGCTGCCCCGGCAATATCGCCATCGAGAAGCGCCTGCGCGCCTACATGCGCTGGAATGCCATGGCCATGGTGGTGCGCGCCAACCGCCTGCATCCGCATGACGGCGGCGACCTGGGCGGCCACATCGGCTCCTTCGCTTCGCTGGCCTCCATGTGGGGCGCGGGCTTCAACCACTTCTGGCACGCCGAGAGCGAGAGCCACGGCGGCGACTGCATCTACTTCCAGGGACACAGCGCGCCCGGCATCTACGCCCGCGCCTACCTGGAAGGCCGTATCACCGAGGACCAGCTCGAAAACTTCCGCCAGGAAGTGGGCGGCAAGGGCCTGTCCAGCTACCCGCACCCCAAGCTGATGCCGGGCTTCTGGCAATTCCCCACGGTGTCCATGGGCCTGGGACCGATGATGGCCATCTACCAGGCGCGCTTTCTCAAGTACCTGCATGCCCGCGGTATCGCCAACACCGAGAACCGCAAGGTCTGGATCTTTCTGGGCGACGGCGAGATGGACGAGCCCGAGAGCAAGGGCGCGATCAGCCTGGCCGCGCGCGAGAACCTGGACAACCTGATCTTCGTTATCAACTGCAACCTGCAGCGCCTGGACGGCCCGGTGCGCGGCAACGGCAAGATCATCCAGGAGCTGGAGGGTGACTTCCGCGGTGCGGGCTGGCATGTCATCAAGCTGCTGTGGGGCAAGGGCTGGGACGAGCTGCTGGCACGCGACAAGAGCGGCAAGCTCAAGCAGCTGATGATGGAGACGCTGGACGGCGACTACCAGACCTACCGCGCCATGGACGGCGCGTATATCCGCAAGCATTTCTTCGGCAGGTACCCCGAGACGGCCAAGCTCGTGGAGCACCTGAGCGACGACGAAATCTGGGAACTGCGCCGCGGTGGTCACGAGCCCGAGAAGGTGTATGCCGCCTTCCATGCGGCCAATGAACACCAGGGCCAGCCCACGGTGTTGCTGGTCAAGACCGTCAAGGGCTATGGCATGGGCAAGGCCGGTGAGGGCAAGAACACCGTGCACCAGACCAAGAAGCTGTCGGACGAGGACATCAAGTACATCCGCGACCGCTTCAACATCCCGATCCCCGACAGCGAGCTGGACAAGCTGCCCTACTACAAGCCGGCCGACGACACGCCGGAAATGAAGTACCTGCACGAGCGCCGCAAGGCCCTGGGCGGCTACCTGCCGCAGCGTCGCACGCACGCCGACGAGAGTTTCACCGTGCCGGCGCTGGAGACGTTCAAGGCCGTGCTGGAGCCCACCGCCGAGGGCCGCGAGATCTCCACCACCCAGGCCTACGTGCGCTTTCTCACGCAGCTGCTGCGCGACAAGGCCCTGGGTCCGCGCGTGGTGCCCATCCTGGTGGATGAGGCGCGTACCTTCGGCATGGAGGGATTGTTCCGCCAGATTGGCATCTACAACCCCAAGGGCCAGCTCTACACCCCGGTCGACCGCGACCAGGTGATGTACTACAAGGAAGACAAGGCCGGTCAGATTCTTCAGGAAGGCATCAACGAGGCGGGCGGCATGTGCTCGTGGATCGCTGCGGCGACGTCGTATTCGACGAACAACCGCATCATGATCCCGTTCTACGTGTACTACTCGATGTTCGGCTTCCAGCGCTTTGGCGACTTCGCCTGGGCCGCGGGCGACATGCAGGCGCGCGGCTTCATCCTGGGGGGCACGTCGGGCCGCACCACGCTCAACGGCGAAGGCCTGCAGCACGAGGACGGCCACAGCCACATCCTGGCCAACACCATTCCCAACTGCGTGAGCTACGACCCGACCTTCGCGCACGAGGTGGCGGTCATCATGCAGGACGGCCTGAAGCGCATGGTGGAGAAGCAGGAAAACGTCTACTACTACATCACGCTGCTCAACGAGAACTACGCCATGCCGGGCCTGCAGCCGGGCACGGAAGAGCAGATCATCAAGGGCATGTACCTGTGCAAGGCCGGCGCGGACGGCGACAAGCGCGTGCAGCTGCTGGGCTCGGGCTCGATCCTGCGCGAATCGATCGAGGCGCAGAAGCTGCTCGCCGCCGACTGGGGCGTGCAGGCCGACGTGTGGAGCTGCACCAGCTTCAACGAGCTGACCCGCGAGGGCCAGGACGTGGCGCGCTGGAACCTGCTGCACCCGCTGGAGACACCGCGCGTGTCCTTCGTGGCGCAGCAGCTGGGCGGCCGCCCGGGCCCCGTGGTGGCGTCCACCGACTACATGAAGAACTACGCCGAGCAGATCCGCGCCTTCATCCCCGCAGGGCGCTCCTACACCGTGCTGGGTACCGACGGCTTTGGCCGCAGCGACTTCCGCTACCGCCTGCGCGAGCACTTCGAGGTCAACCGCCACTACATCACCGTGGCCGCGCTGAGCGCACTGGCCGACGAGGGCAAGCTGCCCAAGGCGAAGGTGGCCGAGGCGATTGCCAAGTACGGCATCCAGACCGAGAAGATCAACCCCTTGCACGCCTGATGGCCCGGGAGACAAGACAATGGCATTGGTAAACATCCAGGTTCCCGACATCGGCGACTTCGACGAAGTCGGCGTGATCGAGCTGCTGGTCAAGGTGGGCGACACGGTGAAGGCGGAGCAGTCGCTGATCACCGTGGAGTCCGACAAGGCCTCGATGGAAATCCCGTCGAGCCACGCGGGTGTGGTCAAGGAACTCAAGGTCCAGCTGGGCGACAAGGTCAAGCAAGGCAGCGTGATCGCCGTGCTGGAGGCCGCGGGCGAAGCGGCTGCTTCTGATGAAAAACCGGCTCCAGCGCCCGCCGCACAAGCGCCGGCAGCTATCGAAACGCAAGCGCCGGTCGCGCCTGCTGCACCCGCCGCCCCTGCTGCGGGTGGTGGCGCGGTTGAGGTGCGTGTGCCCGACATCGGTGACTTCAAGGACGTCGCCGTGATCGAATTGCTGGTCCAGCCCGGCGATGCGGTCAAGGTGGAGCAGTCGCTGTTCACCGTGGAGTCCGACAAGGCCTCGATGGAGATCCCTTCGCCCGCCGCCGGCGTTCTCAAGGAGCTCAAGGTCAAGATCGGCGACAAGATCAACGTGGGCGACCTCGTGGCGGTGCTTGAAGGTGCCGCCCCTGCACCGGCGGTCGCTCCGGCGCAGGCTTCTACACCAGCGGCCGCTTCCGCTTCCGCTCCGGCCGCTGCCGCGCCCGTGGCGGCTCAGGCCTCCGCGCCCGCACCGGCTGCGGCAACGGCAACGGCGCCCGTGCCGGCCCACCAGCCCTCGACGCCCACGCCGGGCTTGCCGCACGCCAGCCCCTCGGTGCGCAAGTTCGCCCGCGAACTGGGTGTGCCGCTGGCGGAGGTCAAGGGCACGGGCATCAAGGGCCGCATCACGCAGGATGACGTGGCGGCCTTCACGCGCCAGGTGATGAGCGGTGCGCTGCAGACCCAGGCGCAGGGCAGCAAGGCGCCCGCTGCGGGTGGCTCTGGGGTGGGCCTGGACCTGCTGCCGTGGCCCAAGGTGGACTTCGCCAAGTTCGGCCCCATCGAGCGCAAGGAGCTGTCGCGCATCAAGAAGATCAGCGGCGCCAACCTGTCGCGCAACTGGGTGATGATTCCCCACGTCACCAACAACGACGAGGCCGACATCACCGAGCTGGAAGCCTTCCGCGTCTCCACCAACAAGGAGAACGAGAAGAGCGGCGTCAAGGTCACCATGCTGGCCTTCGTCATCAAGGCCGTGGTCGCGGCGCTGAAGAAGTTCCCCGAGTTCAACGCCAGCCTGGACGGCGACGCGCTGGTCTACAAGCAGTACTTCCACATCGGCTTTGCGGCCGACACGCCCAACGGCCTGGTGGTGCCCGTGCTAAAAGATGCCGACAAGAAGGGCATCCTGCAGATCAGCGCCGAGATGGCCGAGCTGGCCAAGAAGGCCCGCGACGGCAAGCTGGGTGCGGCCGACATGCAGGGCGGCAGCATGTCGATCAGCTCGCTGGGCGGCATTGGCGGCACGCATTTCACCCCCATCATCAATGCGCCCGAGGTGGCCATCCTCGGCCTGTCCAAGAGCCAGATGAAGCCCGTGTGGGACGGCCAGCAGTTCGTGCCGCGCCTTACGCTGCCGCTGAGCCTGTCGTACGACCACCGCGTGATCGACGGCGCCTCTGCCGCGCGCTTCAACGCCTACCTGGGCCAGGTGTTGGCGGACTACCGCCGCATCCTGCTGTAAGGACGGAGCACAACATATGGCAATCATCGACATCAAGGTGCCCGACATCGGCGACTTCGCCGAGGTGGGCGTGATCGAAGTGCTGGTGCAGCCGGGCGACACCATCCGGGCCGAGCAGAGCCTGGTCACCGTGGAGTCCGACAAGGCCTCCATGGAGATTCCCAGCAGCCACGCCGGGGTGGTCAAGGAGCTCAAGGTCAAGCTGGGCGACAAGGTGGCCGAGGGTTCCGTGCTGCTGACGCTGGAAGTGGCGCAGGGAGCGGCGGCGCCGGCTGCGGCCCCTGCCGCGGCGAGCACGCCCAGCGCACCGCCATCTGAGTCAAAACCGGCTCCAGCGCACGCTGCTCAAGCGCCAGCAGCTCCTAAAACCGAAGCGGCCAGCTTCGGCGGCAGTGCCGACGTGGAGTGCGATGTGCTGGTGCTGGGCGGCGGCCCCGGCGGTTACAGCGCCGCCTTCCGCGCGGCCGACCTGGGCCTGAACGTGGTGCTGGTCGAGCGCTACGCCACCCTGGGCGGCGTGTGCCTGAACGTGGGCTGCATTCCCTCCAAGGCGCTGCTGCACGTGGCCGCGGTGATGGACGAGGTGAGCCACCTGAAGAGCGCCGGCATCGACTTCGGCGCGCCGCAGGTCAACATCGACACCCTGCGCGGCCACAAGGAAAAGGTCATCGGCAAGCTGACCGGCGGGCTGGCGCAGATGGCCAAGATGCGCAAGGTGACCGTGCTGCGCGGCTACGGCCACTTCGTCGGCGCCAACCACCTGGAGGTGGAGGAAACCACCGGCACCAGCCAGGACAAGACCGGCGCCAAGAAGGTGGTGGCGTTCAAGCGCGCCATCATCGCCGCCGGCAGCCAGGCCGTGCGCCTGCCGTTCATGCCCGACGATCCGCGCGTGGTGGATTCCACCGGCGCGCTGGCGCTCAAGGACGTGCCCAAACGCATGCTGATCCTGGGCGGCGGCATCATCGGCCTGGAAATGGGCACGGTGTACAGCACGCTGGGCGCGCGCCTGGACGTGGTGGAGATGCTGGACGGCCTGATGCAGGGCGCCGACCGCGACCTGGTCAAGGTGTGGCAGAAGATGAACCAGCACCGTTTCGACAACGTGATGCTGAATACCAAGACCGTGGCCGCCGAGGCCACGCCCGAGGGCATCAAGGTGAGCTTCGCGCCCGCCAAGGACGGCGTCGCGGTGCCCGAGCCCCAGGTGTACGACCTGGTGCTGCAGGCCGTGGGCCGCACCCCCAACGGCAAGAAGATCGCCGCCGACAAGGCTGGCGTCGCCGTGACGGACCGCGGCTTCATCAACGTCGACATCCAGATGCGCACCAACGTGCCGCACATCTTCGCCATCGGCGACATCGTGGGCCAGCCCATGCTGGCGCACAAGGCGGTGCACGAGGCGCACGTGGCGGCCGAGGTCATCGCCGGCGAACTGCAGGGCAACAAGGAACTGGCAAGCGCCGCCTTCAACGCCCGCGTGATCCCGAGCGTGGCCTATACCGACCCCGAAGTGGCCTGGGTGGGTCTGACCGAGGACCAGGCCAAGGCGCAGGGCATCAAGGTCAAGAAGGGCCTGTTCCCCTGGGCGGCCAGCGGCCGCGCCATCGCCAACGGCCGTGACGAGGGCTTTACCAAGCTGCTGTTCGACGACAGCCCCGAGGCGCACGGCCACGGCCGCATCCTGGGCGGCGGCATGGTCGGCACGCATGCGGGCGACATGATCGGCGAGATCGCCCTGGCCATCGAGATGGGCGCCGACGCGGTGGACATCGGCAAGACCATCCACCCGCACCCCACGCTGGGCGAGAGCATCGGCATGGCGGCGGA
>NZ_MTBE01000029.1:2500-60347 GCF_002916785.1 Diaphorobacter sp. LR2014-1
TTCCGAAAGTAGTGGCGAGCGAAATCGGAGGAGCCTTCTAGTGATAGCGCGACTGTTAGCAAAGCGGCATGGAAAGGCCGGCCATAGTGGGTGATAGCCCCGTATGCGAAAACAGACGTGTGGTACTGGGCTAGAGAAAAGTAGGGCGGGGCACGAGAAACCCTGTCTGAACATGGGGGGACCATCCTCCAAGGCTAAATACTCATCATCGACCGATAGTGAACCAGTACCGTGAGGGAAAGGCGAAAAGAACCCCGGGAGGGGAGTGAAATAGATCCTGAAACCGCATGCTTACAAAAAGTCGGAGCCCTTAGGGGTGACGGCGTACCTTTTGTATAATGGGTCAGCGACTTACATTCAGTGGCGAGCTTAACCGAATAGGGGAGGCGTAGAGAAATCGAGTCCGAACAGGGCGTTCAGTCGCTGGGTGTAGACCCGAAACCAAGTGATCTATCCATGGCCAGGATGAAGGTGCCGTAACAGGTACTGGAGGTCCGAACCGACTAGTGTTGCAAAACTAGCGGATGAGCTGTGGATAGGGGTGAAAGGCTAAACAAACTTGGAAATAGCTGGTTCTCTCCGAAAACTATTTAGGTAGTGCCTCAAGTATTACCTGCGGGGGTAGAGCACTGTTTTGGCTAGGGGGTCATGGCGACTTACCAAACCAAGGCAAACTCCGAATACTGCAGAGTACAGCTTGGGAGACAGAGCACCGGGTGCTAACGTCCGGACTCAAGAGGGAAACAACCCAGACCGCCAGCTAAGGTCCCTAAAATTGGCTAAGTGGGAAACGAAGTGGGAAGGCTAAAACAGTCAGGATGTTGGCTTAGAAGCAGCCATCATTTAAAGAAAGCGTAATAGCTCACTGATCGAGTCGTCCTGCGCGGAAGATGTAACGGGGCTAAGCCAGTTACCGAAGCTGCGGATGTGCAATTTATTGCACGTGGTAGGAGAGCGTTCTGTAAGCCTGTGAAGGTGTCTGGTAACGGATGCTGGAGGTATCAGAAGTGCGAATGCTGACATGAGTAGCGTTAAAGCGGGTGAAAAGCCCGCTCGCCGTAAGCGCAAGGTTTCCTACGCAACGTTCATCGGCGTAGGGTGAGTCGGCCCCTAAGGCGAGGCAGAGATGCGTAGCTGATGGGAAACAGGTCAATATTCCTGTACCGATCAATAGTGCGATGTGGGGACGGAGAAGGTTAGCTCAGCCAACTGTTGGATATGTTGGTTCAAGCCTGTAGTCGTGCCTGGTAGGCAAATCCGCCGGGCTTAGATGAGGGGTGATAACGAGTCTGCTTGCAGACGAAGTGAGTGATACCCTGCTTCCAGGAAAAGCCACTAAGCTTCAGCTATTGACGACCGTACCGCAAACCGACACTGGTGCGCGAGATGAGTATTCTAAGGCGCTTGAGAGAACTCAGGAGAAGGAACTCGGCAAATTGATACCGTAACTTCGGGAGAAGGTATGCCGCAAGTAGGTGAACTTGTACAAAGGGAGCCCAAAGCGGTTGCAAAAAATCGGTGGCTGCGACTGTTTAATAAAAACACAGCACTCTGCAAACACGAAAGTGGACGTATAGGGTGTGACGCCTGCCCGGTGCTGGAAGATTAAATGATGGGGTGCAAGCTCTTGATTGAAGTCCCAGTAAACGGCGGCCGTAACTATAACGGTCCTAAGGTAGCGAAATTCCTTGTCGGGTAAGTTCCGACCTGCACGAATGGCGTAACGATGGCCACACTGTCTCCTCCTGAGACTCAGCGAAGTTGAAATGTTTGTGATGATGCAATCTCCCCGCGGAAAGACGGAAAGACCCCATGAACCTTTACTGTAGCTTTGTATTGGACTTTGAACGGATCTGTGTAGGATAGGTGGGAGGCTTTGAAGTGAGGTCGCTAGATCTCATGGAGCCAACGTTGAAATACCACCCTGGTGCGTTTGAGGTTCTAACCTAGGTCCATTAGCTGGATCGGGGACAGTGCATGGTAGGCAGTTTGACTGGGGCGGTCTCCTCCCAAAGCGTAACGGAGGAGTTCGAAGGTACGCTAGTTACGGTCGGACATCGTGACGATAGTGCAATGGCATAAGCGTGCTTAACTGCGAGACTGACAAGTCGAGCAGATGCGAAAGCAGGACATAGTGATCCGGTGGTTCTGTATGGAAGGGCCATCGCTCAACGGATAAAAGGTACTCTGGGGATAACAGGCTGATACCGCCCAAGAGTTCATATCGACGGCGGTGTTTGGCACCTCGATGTCGGCTCATCTCATCCTGGGGCTGTAGTCGGTCCCAAGGGTATGGCTGTTCGCCATTTAAAGAGGTACGTGAGCTGGGTTTAAAACGTCGTGAGACAGTTTGGTCCCTATCTTCCGTGGGCGCTGCAGATTTGAGGAAGCCTGCTCCTAGTACGAGAGGACCGGAGTGGACACACCTCTGGTGTATCGGTTGTCACGCCAGTGGCATTGCCGAGTAGCTAAGTGTGGAAGAGATAACCGCTGAAAGCATCTAAGCGGGAAACTCGTTTCAAGATGAGATCTGCCGGGGCCTTGAGCCCCCTGAAGGGTCGTTGTAGACCACGACGTTGATAGGCTGGGTGTGGAAGTGCAGCAATGCATTAAGTTAACCAGTACTAATTGCCCGTGCGGCTTGACCCTATAACTTTGACTGCCAATCGCAGTTCAAGACTGTTATGCCAAGTACGCAATCAAATCCACGCTGATTCACAGACTCTATGAATTCGCTGTGCAGTCCTCACTGCTCAGCAACCCTTTATGCCTGATGACCATAGCAAGTTGGTACCACTCCTTCCCATCCCGAACAGGACAGTGAAACGACTTCGCGCCGATGATAGTGCGGGTTCCCGTGTGAAAGTAGGTCATCGTCAGGCTCTTACAGCCCAAACCGCCCTCCCACTAAAACAGTGGGAGGGCGTTTTGCTTTGCAGCGATAACGCCGTATTTCATGCAGCTTCAGGACATTCTCTATTCGCAAGGATTCGGCACGCGCCGCATTTGCGCCGGCTTGATTCAGCAGGGCAGAGTTGCCATTCATGCGACAGGCACCCTAGAGCCCACGATCTGCCAAGACGCGACGCAGGATATTGATGTCGAAGGTTTGGTGTTGCGCGTTCAAGGAGTGGATTGGCCATACCAACCCAGGGCCTATGTCATGCTCCATAAGCCTGCAGGAACCGAGTGTTCGCAAAAGCCATCGGCCTATCCCAGCATCTACACGTTGTTGCCCGCTCCGCTTAGGCAGAGGCCCAGCAAGGGTTCTGTAGATGGTGTGCAGGCCGTGGGGCGCTTGGACCAGGACACCACCGGTTTGCTGTTACTCAGTGACGATGGGCAATTCATCCACCGCATGAGTTCGCCCAAAAAGCATGTGCCAAAGGTGTACCGTGTGACTGCCAAGCATCCGCTGACCAAGGAGCAGGTCGACCGCTTGCTGGCAGGTGTGGTGCTCGATGATGACCCACGCCCTGTGCGGGCGGCTGCCTGCGCGCTAGTCGACGCGCATGTGCTTGACCTGACCCTGACGGAAGGAAAGTACCACCAAGTGAAGCGCATGATCGCCGCGGTAGGCAATCGGGTGGAAGCCTTGCATCGGTCGCACATCGGCCGTTTGGCATTGCCGGCGGATATGCAGCCGGGGGAGTGGCGTTGGCTCGGCGAAGAGGAACTCGCCCTGCTGCGGTAGCGAAAGACAGACAAGTGGTCTGCGCCCGTCGCGATCCAATAGGCGATTGCGTCAACGTCGCGCACATCGCGTCCGTTGTCTGCAAGTCACTTCTGTGAGTGATGTCCGAATGTTCGCAGGCGGGTGCCCAGTAGGAAGGGGAGCAGGGTGGTCAATCAGATGATGAGGCGCGTGGCATGCGCGTGGTGGGCTGCTTGGCTGGTGTGGGGAACATCCGCTGGTGCGAGTGAGCCACCGGTGTTCGTTCTCAATTCGCTGCAGGCGGACATCAGCGTCATCGACCCCGCGACCTGGACCGAAATCGGCCGTATTGCCACTGGCAAGGAGCCGCACCACCTGTACCTCACGCCTGACGAGAAATCGCTGATTGTTGCCAACGCGCTCGGCGATAGCCTGACCTTCGTGGACCCGGCCACAGCGCAAGTGCAGCGTACGGTGCGGGGGATCGTGGATCCTTACCACTTGCGGTTTTCACCTGACATGAAATGGCTGGTCACGGCCGCCAACCGCCTCAACCATGTGGACTTCTACCGTTGGGACGGCAAGGAGCTCACGCTCGTGCAGCGCGTGTCCACTGGCAAGACGCCAAGCCACCTGTGGATCGATGCCGGCAGCCGCACGGTGTATTCGACCATGCAGGACAGCGATGAGCTGGTGGCCATCGATATATCGACGCAAAAGGTCAAGTGGCGCACGAAGACAGGTGCCATGCCGGCGGATGTGTACGGCAGCCCCGACGGCAAGCATCTTTTTGTAGGCCTTACCGGCAGCGATAGCGTGGAGGTCTTCGATATTGCCGGTGAGCAGCCGCGCAGCGTGCAACGCATCAAGACGGGAGATGGCGCCCATGCCTTTCGCGCTGCGGGCGACGGTCGCCATCTGTTCGTGAGCAACCGAGTGGCCAATACCATCAGCAAGATCGACATGCAGGCGCTGCGCGTGGTGGATGGCTATCCGGCGCCCGGCGGGCCGGACTGCATGGATGTCTCGGCGGATGGTCGCTGGCTCTACGTCAGCGCCCGCTGGGCGCGCAAGATGCTCGTGATCGACACGGTGGAGCGCAAGGTGGCACGGGCCGTTCAAGTGGGCAAGTCTCCCCACGGCGTTTGGACACTCCGACATGCCAAGCGCTGAGCCACGCGGCCGCTCCCCCGGAGCACGGCGGACGTGGCATATTTGTTGTGCTTCAATTTTGATAGCTGCTTGCGCTTATCCAGCAAGCGCTACAGGTCAAAATGACTGCAAAGGCGCGGTGTACCTGACTTTTGACACTGGCCACATGGGCGTTGCGCATCTGGTGGCCGAGGTGCTGCAGCGCCAGCAGGTCAAGGCGACCTTCTTTGCCGCAGACGAACCGACTCAGACGGGCGGCAGCAGCCTGGATGGCTACTGGGCGCCCTGGTGGCGCGCGCGCGCTGCAGAAGGGCACGAGTTCGCATCGCACACGCTGCACCATGTGTACTGGCGTGCCGACCAGGGGACGCCGCTGCAGCCGCGGTTCAAGGTCAGGCCATCGGCCGGTCCTCAGGCAGGTCAGGACCTGACGATGACGGGGGCGCAATACTGCGCACAGATCGATGGCGCTGCGAGCCGGTTGCGTGTCCTGACGGGCCGGGAGCCGCTCCCGCTATTCCGCGCGCCGGGCGGCAAGACCTCGCAGCGCCTGCTGGAGGCTGCCAAATCCTGCGGTTATACGCATGTGGGATGGAGTGCTGCAGGGTTCCTCGGGGACGAGCTGCCCAGTGACCACTACAGCAATGCGGCCCTGCTGGAGCGCGCGTTGCGCACCGTTCGTGACGGCGACATCCTGCTGGCGCATCTGGGCATCTGGTCCCGCAAGGATCCATGGGCACCCGCTGTGCTGGAACCTCTCGTCAAAGGCCTGAAGGCGCGGGGCCTGTGCTTTCGCACGCTGCGCGAGCATCCTGTGTACGGAGCACAAGCGCAGAGAAAATGACACAACGCCCGGCTATGCTGCCGCGCACCCACGCAACGCCACGGTGACTCATGTCAGGGCTGACCTATTTATTCGATACCGCGCAGCAATGGCTGTTCGAGACGCTGGTACAGCCCGCGCTCTTCATGCTGGGCCAGGCCAATGTGCTGGAGGACGGTTATGCCGCCACCGGGTGGCTGCTGGTGGGACTGCTGCAACTGGGGGTGATGGTCGCGGTGATCGGGCCTTTGGAGCGTTGGCGCCCGGTGGAGCCGTTGCGCGACCGTGGTGCCGTGCACGTGGACATGCTTTACACGCTGATCCATCGCCTGGGTCTTTTTCGCCTGGCACTGTTCTTCACCACGGAGCCTCTGTGGAATGCACTGTTTGGCGCCCTGCGCGCCCATGGCTGGAAGACCCTGCAGCTTGATGCGCTCTGGCCGGGTGTCTCCGACTTGCCCGTCGTGAGCCTGCTGCTGTACCTGCTGGTGTTCGACTTCGTGGACTATGCGATCCACCGCGGACAGCACCGCTTTGAATGGTGGTGGAGGCTGCATGCGCTCCACCATTCGCAGCGGCAGATGACGATGTGGAGCGACAACCGCAACCATCTGCTGGACGATCTGCTGCGCGATGCCATCATCGTGTTCGTCGCGCAGTGCATCGGTGTGGCGCCGGGGCAGTTTGTCGCCATCGTGGCCCTCACTCAGCTCAGCGAGAACCTGCACCACGCCAACCTGCGCCTGTGGTTCGGCCAGGGTGGCGAGCGCCTGTGGGTCAGCCCGCGTTTCCACCGCATGCACCACGCCATGGGCCTGGGCCCTGAAGCTGCACCTGGGCAGGGAACCCATCAGCACCCGCATGCGGCAGTGCCGGGGGGCAACAACTTCGGCGTGTTGTTGCCGTGGTGGGACATGTTGTTCGGTACGGCCAACTTCGAGCACCGCTACGAGCCCACGGGCGTGCGCGACCAGGTGGAGGCGGACGCGGACGGCCGCGTGCGTGATTACGGGCGGGGGTTCTGGGCGCAGCAGTGGCGCGGCCTGCTGCGGCTGGTGGGGCGGGCGTAGAGAGCCGATCGCGCTATGCTCGCGCGCATGGGGCTTTTCATCGATTCCTTCTGGCGCGCAGTGGGCTATTGCCTGATGCCGCGCGTCATTGCGCTGTCGCTGTTGCCGCTGGTGCTGATCACGGTGGTGGCGCTGGGCGGCGGCTACCTGTTCTGGACAACTGCCGTGGCCTGGACGCAGACGGCGCTGGAAAGCTCCACCTGGCTGGGCCTGCTGTGGGGGTGGCTGCACAACTTTGGCGTGGATAACCTGCCCGTGGCGCTAGCGCCGCTGCTGGTGCTCATGGGCGCCACGCCACTGATCGTCATTGTCTGCGTGCTCGCGGTGGCCGTATTGATGGCCCCTGCCATCGTGACTCTGGTGGCGCAGCGGCGTTTTGCGCAACTGCAGCGCAAGCGGGGCGGTTCATTCCTCGCCAGCGTGCTGTGGTCTCTGGGGTCGACCATCGCGGCGCTCATTGCGCTGGTGCTGTCCATGCCGCTGTGGCTGGTCCCGCCGCTGGTGTTGATCCTGCCTCCGCTTATCTGGGGATGGCTCACCTACCGGGTCATGGCCTTTGACGCACTGGCCGAACACGCGAGCAAGCCGGAGCGGCAGGAGATTTTCAAGCGCCATCAGCTCAGCCTGCTGAGCATTGGCGTGCTGAGCGGATTTCTAGGGGCCGCGCCCGGCATTGTCTGGGCGTCGGGCGTGGTGTTCGCAGCGGCGTTCCTCGTCCTGGTGCCGATCGCCATCTGGATCTACACGCTGGTGTTCGCCTTCTCATCGCTGTGGTTCACGCATTTCTGTCTGGCCGCGCTGCAACAGCTGCGCGAGCAGCGAGGCGAACGGCCGCCGGGCGATACGCCTGCAACCGCCGCGCCCGCAACGCCAGCGCCTTCTTTGCCATCCTCGTCTCACCTGCAGGACAACCCATGACACCGGCTTTCGGCCTCATCATCGTTGGCGATGAAATCCTCTCGGGCAAGCGGGCGGACAAGCACCTCGCCAAGGTCATCGAACTGCTTGCGGCACGCGGGCTTGCGCTGTCCTATGCGGACTACGTAGGCGACGACCGTCCGCGCATCACGGCGGCGCTGCAGCGGGCCTTTGCCTCGTCGGACATCGTGTTCAGCTGCGGCGGCATTGGTGCCACTCCCGACGACCACACGCGCCAGTGCGCGGCGGCCGCGCTGCAGCGCCCGTTGGTCCTGCACCCCGAGGCCAAGCGCCTGATCACCGAGCGCATGCAGGATGTGGCACGGGAGCAGGGCGAGGCGTTCGACCCCGACCGCGCCGACAATCTGCATCGGCTGAACATGGGCGTTTTTCCTGAGGGCGCGCGCATCATTCCCAACCCTTACAACAAGATCCCCGGCTTCTCGTGTGACGGCCCTGGGGGCGGCATGGTGCATTTCGTGCCGGGGTTCCCGGTCATGGCTTGGCCTATGGTGGACTGGGCACTCCAGCATTACTGTGCCCCGTGGTTCAACCAGCAGCCGCAGATGGAGCGCTCCGTCGTGCTTTATGGCGCGATGGAGGCCGCGCTGACCCCGCTCATGGAGCGGGTCGAGGCCGGACATCCGGGGATCAAGGTGTTCAGCCTGCCGAGCGTGGACCATCCGGTGCACGGGCGCCATGTGGAATTGGGCGTCAAGGGGGCCGCTGCCCTGGTGCCGGCCGCGTGGCAGGCGCTGCAGGAAGGTTTGCACCAAACAGGTGCGTCCATAGGCCCTGAAATGGTGCGCAAATGGTAAGAAGGCGGGCCACTTAAAATCCTGCACGCGATTGGTGCGCCGCCGCGGGGCTCTGCGCCCGGCTTGCCCCGTACGGGTGTCCCCATTCGCTGGCACGCAAACTGCTTTTCTGTGCGCATCATTGTTGATGAGCACTTCTATCCCTGGAGAACCCTGATGGCCAAGACCGTTGCAGACGTGATGAAGATGGTGAAGGAAAACGAAGTCAAGTTCGTGGACTTCCGCTTCACGGATACCCGCGGCAAGGAACAGCACGTCACCGTGCCGATCTCGCACTTCGACGAAGACAAGTTCGCCTCGGGCCATGCGTTCGACGGCTCGTCGGTCGCCGGCTGGAAGGGTATCGAGGCGTCGGACATGCTGCTCATGCCCGATCCGAACACCGCCAACATCGACCCGTTCTTCGAAGAAACCACCATGATCATGGCGTGTGACGTGGTGGAGCCGGCCGACGGCAAGGCCTACGACCGCGACCCGCGCTCCATCGCCAAGCGCGCCGAGGCGTACCTGAAGGCCTCCGGCATGGGCGACACGGCCTATTTCGGCCCGGAGCCCGAGTTCTTCATCTTCGACGGCGTGCGCTGGAGCACCGATCCCAACCACACCTTCTACGAGATCGAAGAGTACGAAGCCCCCTGGAATACCGGCGCCAAGCTCGAAGGCGGCAACCGTGGCCACCGTCCCACCACCAAGGGCGGCTATTTCCCCGTGCCCCCGGTCGACAGCACGCAGGACATGCGCGCAGAGATGTCCCTGATCCTTGAATCCCTGGGCATTCCGGTCGAGGTGTTCCACCACGAAGTGGCCGGTGCCGGCCAGAACGAGATCGGCACCCGGTTCAGCACGCTGGTGGAGCGTGCCGACTGGACCATGCTGCAGAAGTACGTGATCCACAACGTGGCCAACGCCTACGGCAAGACCGCCACCTTCATGCCCAAGCCCTACCACGGCGACAACGGGTCGGGCATGCACGTGCACCAGTCGGTCTGGAAGGACGGCAAGAACCTGTTCGCCGGCGACGGCTATGCGGGTCTGTCGGACTTCGCGCTGTACTACATCGGCGGCATCATCAAGCACGCCCGCGCACTGAACGCCATCACGAACCCTGGCACCAACAGCTACAAGCGTCTGGTGCCGCACTTCGAGGCGCCGGTGAAGCTGGCCTACTCGGCCAAGAACCGCTCGGCCTCCATCCGCATACCGTTCGTGGCCAACCCGAAGGGCCGCCGTGTGGAAGCGCGCTTCCCCGATCCGCTGATGAACCCCTACCTGGGCTTTGCGGCCCTGCTGATGGCGGGTCTGGACGGCGTGGAAAACAAGATCCACCCGGGCGAAGCCGCTACCAAGGACCTGTACCACCTGCCGCCCGAGGAAGACAAGCTGGTGCCCACCGTGTGCCACAGCCTGGACCAGGCGCTGGAAGCGCTGGACAAGGACCGCGCGTTCCTGACCAAGGGCGGCGTGTTCACCGACTCCATGCTCGACGCCTACATCGAGCTGAAGATGCAGGAAGTCACGCGCTTCCGCATGGCCGTGCATCCCGTCGAGTACGACATGTACTACTCGCTGTGATGGCAGGGGCTCAGGCCCCGGCTGTTGTCAACAGGGCGGCTCCGGCCGCCTTTTTCTATGGGCGGGCTGCGTGCCGGGTGGACGGAGCACGGCAGCCCGTCGCACCAAAACCGCAGCGTTGGGCCGCCGCAATTGGCGGGTTGGAATGATTGGGGGATACTCACCGGCACCGCGCATGCCCGACGCATGCCATGTGAGGAATTCGATGAAAAGCACTTTGTTCGCCCTGACCGTTATCGCCGCCGTGCTGCAGCCCGCCTGGGCGCAGGACCGCATCTACCGCTGCGGCAACGAATACACCAACAACGCCACGCAGGCCAAGGAGCGCGGCTGCAAGCTCGTGGAAGGTGGCAATGTGACGGTGCTGCAGGGTTCGCGACCGGCGGCGGCCTCCTCGGGCGGCAGCGCCGGCGCTTCCGGTGCCAGCGCCAGCAGTTCGCCCGCGAACGCTCCGCGCGTGGGCGCGGCCGACCAACGTGCGCGCGACGCCGATGCGCGCGCCATCCTGGAGTCTGAACTGAGCAAGGCGGAAACCCGCCTGGCCGAGTTGCGCAAGGAGTACAACGACGGCTCGCCTCAGCGCACGGCGCTGGAGCTGCGCAACCCGCAGGGCTACATCGAGCGCACGGCCGAGCTCAAGGCCAGCGTGGCCCGGGCCGAGGCCGATGTGGCCGGCATCAAGCGCGAACTCTCGCGCCTGAACAAGTAAGCGCCGCGGTCCCTGCGTGCGGCACGAAGGCGCGATCATCCAAGAGCCCACCCCAACGGACCGCTACCAGGCGCTGGACCTCGTCTCCACGCTGATTGCCGTGCTGCACCCCGGCGGGGCGGCCCTCTTCGTCAACGCAGCGCTGGAAAACGCCCTGGGCCTGTCGCGCCGCACGCTGGAAGGCGTGGACTTCGCCGGCCTGTTCACCGATCCGACCATCCTGCAGACGGCGCTGGCCGGCGCGCGCGGGCGCGACTTCGCGGCGCTGCGCTTCGAAGCCGTGCTGCGCCGCTCGCCGCAGGAGCCTTTGCCGGTGCACGCCAGCGTGGCGGTGGTGGAGCACAGCGGCGACGTGATCGTGGAGCTGTGGCCCCTGGAGGCGCAGGCGCGCCAGGACCGCGAGGAGCGGCTGCGCGAGCAGGCGCAGGCCAACAAGGAGCTGATCCGCAATCTGGCGCACGAGATCAAGAACCCGCTGGGCGGCATCCGAGGGGCGGCGCAGCTGCTGGAGATGGAGCTGGAAAGCCGCGACCTGACCGAGTACACCCAGGTCATCATCCACGAGGCCGACCGCCTGCAAAGCCTGGTGGATCGGCTGCTGGCGCCGCACCGCCACCCGCACCTCGTCGGCGATGTGAATATCCACGAAGTCTGCGAGCGCGTGCGCTCCCTGGTACTGGTTGAGCATCCGCAGGGCCTGGCCGTGCTGCGCGACTATGACACCTCCATCCCTGAGTTTCGCGGCGACCGCGCGCAGCTCATCCAGGCCGTGCTGAACATCGTGCAGAACGCGGCGCAGGCGTTGCACGAGCGCATTGCCGCGGGCGACGCGGTCATCACGCTGCGCACGCGCGTGGCGCGGCAGGTCACGTTCGGGCGCCAACGCTACCGGCTGGCATTGGAATTGCATGTCATCGACAACGGACCGGGCGTGCCCGAAGCCATCAAGGAGCGGATCTTCTATCCGCTGGTGACGGGGCGGGACGGGGGATCGGGACTGGGCTTGACGCTGGCGCAAACCTTTGTGCAGCGACACCATGGGCTCATTGAGTGCGAGAGCCAGCCGGGCCGCACCGACTTCCGCATCCTCATACCACTGCCTTGAGTCCCTGACACGCACGACCCCAACGGGTAAAGGTAAAGGGAGCTGGAACACATGAAGCCGATCTGGATAGTAGACGACGACCCCTCGATCCGCTTCGTCCTCGAAAAGGCGCTGGCGCGCGAAAACCTGCCCACGCGCAGCTTCACGCAGGCGCGCGATGTACTGGACGCGCTGGCCGACGTAGCCGCGGGCGACCCCACCCACCAGGGACCGCAGGTCCTGGTGAGCGATATCCGCATGCCGGGTGGCTCCGGCCTGCAATTGCTGGAGAAGGTGCGCGGCCTGCAACCTGGTCTGCCGGTCATCGTGATGACGGCGTATTCCGACCTGGACAGCGCCGTGTCCGCCTTCCAGGGCGGCGCCTTCGAATACCTGCCCAAGCCGTTCGACCTGCCCAAGGCGGTGGAGCTGATCCGCCGCGCCGTGGAGGAGAGCCAGCGCGAGGAGGTCGCCGAGCAGCAGCTCACCGCGATGCCCGAGATGCTGGGCCAGGCACCCGCCATGCAGGACGTGTTCCGCGCCATCGGCCGGCTGAGCCAGAGCGTGGTCACGGTGCTGATCACGGGCGAATCCGGCTCGGGCAAGGAACTCGTGGCACGCGCGCTGCACAAGCACTCGCCCGTGGCGGGTGGGCCCTTCGTGGCCATCAACACTGCGGCCATCCCGAAGGACCTGCTGGAGAGCGAGCTCTTCGGCCATGAGCGCGGCGCCTTCACGGGCGCGCAGACGCAGCGGCGCGGGCGCTTCGAGCAGGCCGAGGGCGGCACGCTGTTCCTCGACGAAATCGGCGACATGCCCTTCGACCTGCAGACGCGCCTGCTGCGTGTGCTGTCGGACGGGCAGTTCTACCGCGTGGGTGGCCATGCCGCCGTGAAGGCCAATGTGCGCGTGATCGCCGCTACGCACCAGAACCTGGAGCAGCGCGTGAAGGATGGGGCCTTCCGCGAGGACCTCTTTCACCGCCTCAACGTGATCCGCCTGCGCCTGCCGGCGCTGCGCGAGCGCAGCGAAGACGTGGCCATGCTGACACGCTACTTCCTGCAGCGCAGCGCAAGGCAGCTGGGCGTGGAGCCCAAGCGCATCTCCGACGCGGCGCTGGCCCTGCTCACACGCTTTGCCTTCCCCGGCAACGTGCGCCAGCTGGAGAACATCTGCCACTGGCTGACGGTGATGGCGCCCGCGCAGGTCATCTCGGCGCAGGACCTGCCGCCCGAGGTGCTGGAGGCCACGCCGCATCCCGCCGCGCCGTTGCAGGGCGTGGCGGACGAGGTCGCCGCTGGCGCGACGAGCGCGTCGGCCCCCGCGCTGCCGCCTGCGCCGGCGGGCACGCGCACCGACCAAGCTGCGGCCCTGGATGGCATGGGCTGGGAGCCCGCGCTGGTGAGCGAGGCCCAGCAGTTGCTGCGCAGCGGCCAGGCCGACGTGTGGGACGTGCTCACGCGGCGTTTCGAGTCGCGCCTGATCCGCACGGCGCTGCAGGCCACGCACGGGCGGCGCATGGAAGCGGCGCAGCGCCTGGGCATCGGCCGCAACACCATCACGCGCAAGATCCAGGAACTGGGCCTGGATGCGCACGATGATGAGTGAAATAAGGCGCTGGCGCTTTGAGGATAAGCGCTAGCAGCTATTGATTCAATAGCATAAGACCTTGTGGCGCGCATGCATAGCGTGCGCGTGAGTCCTACAGGCAGGGGCTGCCGTCACCGACCCGATGGTGCCCGGGGGGGCTTCAACAATGAATTCATTGTTCAACCAACCGGAGTCGATACATGTCGGATTTCAAGGATGCCAATCGTGACCCCCTGACCAACGAACCGGGGGCCCACCCCATCGGCACGGGCGTAGGCGCCGCGGGCGGAGCCGTTGCGGGCGCCGCCACGGGCGCCATCGGCGGCCCCATCGGTGCTGCCGTGGGCGGTGTGGCGGGAGCCATTGTCGGCGGTCTGGCCGGCAAGGCGGCGGCCGAGGCGGTCAACCCCACGGCCGAGGACGCCTACTGGCGTGAAACCTATCAGCGCGAACCGTACTACGTGACCGGCCGGGCCTACGAAGAATACCGCCCCGCCTATGAGATGGGCTGGAGCGCCGCCAGCCGCTACCCCGGTGATTTTGAAACGGTGGAGCCCGAACTGTCGCGCGACTGGGGCCGTGCCCGGGCCCAAAGCTCGCTGGAATGGGCGCAGGCCCAGCCCGCCGCGCGCGCCGCGTGGGACCGCGTGCGCCGCAACCCCACGGTAACCGCGTCGGGCACCGCGGCAGGCGCCACGCTGATGGACAACGAGGACGTGGTGGACGTGCTGGACGATCTGCTGGAATGCAGCCGCGACGGCGAGTACGGGTTTCGCACCTCGGCCGAGCGTGCGGATTCGCCCGAACTCAAGAGCCTGCTGGAGCGCCGCGCCCAGGAATGCGCAATCGCCGCCGCGGAGCTGGAGAGTGCGATCCGCAGCCACGGCGGCGAGCCCTCCAGCGGCGGCACCATGGCCGGCGCGCTGCACCGCGGCTGGGTGTCGGTGAAGGCGGCGTTGAGTACCTATGACGACAAGGCCGTGCTGGAAGAGTGCGAGCGCGGCGAGGACGTGGCCATGGCCCGCTACAACAAGGCGCTGGAAAACGCACTGCCACCCGCCGTGCGCACCCTGGTCGAGCGCCAGGCCCAGGGCGTGAAGCGCAACCACAACGAAGTGCGCGCGCTGCGCAACCGTTACCAGGCCGCGTCCTGATGGCCTTCAGCGCGGGCGCCTGTCGCCCGCGTTGGCCACCTGTCAGCCCAGCGACACCACGACCGGCGCGTGGTCGCTGGGCTGCGGATTTTTGCGCGGCGCGCGGTCGATGCGGCAGGCCGTCACGGAGGGCCGCAGCGCAGCGCTGACCAGGATGTGGTCGATGCGCAGCCCGCGGTTCTTCTGAAACCCCAGCATGCGGTAGTCCCACCACGAATAGCTCTTCTCGGGCTGATCGAACAGGCGGAAGGCGTCGGTCAGGCCGAGCCCCAGCAGGTCCTGGAAGTGCTGGCGCTCCTCTACCGTGTGGTGGATGGTGTCCTTCAAGCCCACGGGGTCGAAGGAGTCGCGGTCCTCGGGGGCCACATTGAAGTCGCCCACCAGCACCAGCCGCGGATGCGCGGCCAGCTCGGTGCGCAGCCAGTCGCGCAGCGCTTCCAGCCACAGCAGCTTGTAGCTGAACTTCTCGGTCCCTGGCGCCTGGCCATTCACGAAGTAGCAGTTCACCAGGCGCAGCGGGCCTTCAGGCGTATCCAGCGTAGCGGCGATGACGCGGGCCTGATCGTCGCCATGGCCCGGGATATTGCGCACCACGTCGCGCAGCGGCGTGCGGCTGAGGATGGCCACGCCGTTAAAGGTCTTCTGGCCGAAGCACACCGCGTGGTAGCCCGCTGCTTCGAAGGCGTCGTGCGGGAATTTCTCGTCCACCAGCTTGAGCTCTTGCAGGCCGATGGCGTCCACGGGGTTGGCCTCCAGCCAGGCCAACACCTGCGGCAGGCGCACGGAGAGGGAATTGATGTTCCAGGTGGCAATCTTCATGAGTTTGTCTAACTTATTGATTTATAAGGTAAAAATTGATTATCAAGACCTGGAAAATTGGGCTAGCTACCAGCCTAGCTACCAGCAAAAGGGGTGGTAGGAACCAACCGTTCCCTCTTGTGTGTCATGAAGAGTCATAGTATGCAACTTCATCCCAAGGCCAAAGCCGGACATCGCGGGCCTCTGTCGCGAGAGGAGGAGTTCAAGCCCGGAAAGAACACACCCTGGCTGCAGACGCCCGCTGACCTGATCGGCCCGCTGTACTTCGGCGCCGAGGACGAAACCATCCCGCCGTTTCTTCTGGCAAGCTTCGACGGCCAGCCGCCACGTCGCCGTGAATGTGGCGCGGTGCTCCTGTCTTCGAACATCGCCGACGTCTACGAAGACGGCGCCTACGAGCGCTATGGATGCGTGCTCGAGGTGTGGCTCCACAAGCGCACACGGTGGCGCTACCGCCCAGATGTCGAGCAGCCCGGTGGTCTTCAAGGCAGCGAGCCTGCAGTTTGGCGCCGCCCAGAGGATCAGAATTCCCTCGACGCGATCCGTGCCGGATCGGGTGAGCAGTGGTACGTGTGGAATCCCAGAGCCGTTTCCATCGTGCGGCGCCTTGCCTATCACGAAGCAATCCCGCTGCTGTGCGTCGCCCTGGATGAGGCGGGGCCCGCGGCCAGCTTCAATGGGCTTGTTGTTCATGATTACTCATGCATCTGGTGGGGGCGCATTCAGGGCAGTCCTCGGCTTTCGGTTCTCGCCTATCGGCAGCAGCTTGAACGCGTACTGCGACGCTATGTGGGGCGTAAGCGATCGCTTCGGCTACGAGACGCGGCTGAGCCCATGGGTGCTGCGCGCCGCGCGGTACGTGCGCGGGAACCAAGCCCTTCGGCTCGAGGGAGCTCCGGCCGAAAAGTTGAGCATTCTTGAGGGGTCCTTCGGCATCTCGAGACCGAAATGCGGTGGCGGGTGCCGTGCTCGAGCGGTGCGGCCGGTGCCTAGCTCTTCGGCGTCGAGAGCTCCTTCGCGACAAACAGAGGTGTCACTCCCAGGGTCAGCGCGCCGTGAGTATATCGTTTTGGTAGAGATGGGCTGTTTTTCTAGGAGAATTGCCGAACCTATAGCGAAATTGCATCCCATGCCTGACACCCTATTGGGCTTCCACCGGCTTGCCGAGCTCTACGGCATCCAACTGGTACAGCCGCTTTTCTCCCGCAGCCGCCTGGGGCCGGTGCGCCAGCGCGAAGCGGCGGATGGACGGGAGACGCGAACCTGGACCGCCGCGTATCAGCCCGCGGACAACTTCCGCGGGCACTTCGAGTTCGGTTTGAAGTACGAGCGGCTGAGCTTTGAGTTCTTCTCGCGGCTGTTCCAGCGGGTCGATCCTCAGGACGTGGTGGCGTGGGTGAAGGATGAGCCCACGGGGAGCTATGCACGGCGCGCCGCGTTCTTCTACGAGTGGTTCACCGGCCGGCAGCTTGCTGTGCCGGACACGGCGCCCAACGTGGGATACGTGGACGCGATCGATGCCGCACAGTATCTGGTCGCCCAGCGGCCGGATCGCGTCCGGCGCTGGCGTATCAACGACAACCTGCCGGGCTCGCGCGACTTCTGCCCCGTGGTGTACTTGGGACCGCAGGAGCAGCGCGAATGGCTCTACGACGTGGCGGCGGGCGTCCAGTTGCTCGACGACACCTACGGGCCGGAGTTACTGCTGCGCAGCGCGGCCTGGCTGACGTTTAAGGAATCGCGGGCGAGTTTCGCCATCGAACACGAGGCGGACAAGCAGGATCGGGTGAAGCGCTTCGCGGCGGCCATCGGTACGTACAGCGGCCACATGGACGATCCGATGGCGCCCGAGCAATTGCTCACGCTGCAGCAGGCCGTGCTCGGTGAGGCCGCGTTGCGCGTCGGCATTCGCCAGTCGCCGGTGTTCGTCGGCGAGCGCGGCTTCGTGAGCGAGATCGTCCACTACATTGCCCCGTCCGAGGAACTTGTGGTTGGTATGCTCGATGCGCTGCGCTGCTTCGAGAACCGCACGCGGGGCGCAAACCCGGTAGCGCGCGCGGCGGCAGTGTCATTCGCATTCGTCTACCTGCATCCGCTCGCCGATGGCAATGGGCGCATCCACCGCTTTCTTGTCAATCACCTACTCGCGGCGGACAAGGTGGTGCCCGCCAACATCATCGTGCCGGTCTCGGCGACGATCGCCGGCTCGGCCAAGGGGCGCGCCGGCTATGACCAGGCCCTGGAGGGCTTCTCCCGGCCCTTCATGCAGGTCTATGTCGATGCCTACCGCTTCGGATCGAAGCGGCTGTGCCCCGATGGCGTCGAGACCAATTTCGAGTTCCTTCGGACCGAGGACGCGCAGCATGCGTGGCGCTACCTCGACCTGACCGAGCAGGCGCGCTACCTGAGCAGCGTGCTGCGCCAGACGGTCGAGCAGGAGATGGCGCAGGAGGCACTGGTCCTGCGCCAGTACGACGAGGCGCGCACGGCGATCAAGGACTTTTTGGAGATGCCGGACCAGGACGCGGACCGCATCATCCGGTCGCTCAAGGAAGGGGACTGGCAGGTGAGCAACAAGCTGCGCAAGACGCTGCCCCAGATCTTCGCGGAGGACGGTGCCTTCTATGCGAGGCATGCGCAGATCATCGCAGCGGTGCGCTCCGTCTTCGAGGGCGAATCGCCGGAGGCAGAGAAGGCCTAGTCGTGCCTCGCGTGCTCCTGCCCATCGCGTCCGCACCGGCGTTACGATGAAGGCCGAGGTCAGAGGAGGGTTGGCGTGATGCCACTACCGGATAGAAAATCAGGCGTGGTCAACGTGCCCGACGTCCAGATGCGCGTGCTCCCGTTGGGCGAGCGTCATTTCGTGCCGCGCGTGAGCAGAAACGTGCGGTTGCTCGGAGTCGTTCGACGAGGCTTGGAAACGGGCGCTCTCGCCTGGTTGCCAGACGGGCGCTACGCGCAGGTCAACGGCGACATTGTTCAGCCCTTGGATCCGGTGGAGGTCGAGGCCGCGCTGCAGTGCGCAGGGATCGCCGTTCCCGGTGCCGCGCGGGCGGCACGGCGGCCCGATTCCGCGTCGGAACGACCGATGTCCGGCACGCCTACGGTGGTGATCAAGCGGCGCCGCACGATCCGGCTTCCCGATGAAGGGCACGGCACAGGGGCTTAGTTGCGGCATGGGCGGTGTCGGCTTGGGGAAGCGACGCCAGAGGGGGTTGGACAGAAATGCAATTCTGCAGCCATGGCGTGTCCTCGCCATTCGCGCTGGGCGGCACCGACTCGACACTGTGACCGCGCGCGGGCTTGCGCCTCGTCTGCGCAAGCCCGCGTAAAGGCGAAGATCAGCCGAGTAACTCCAGCACATGCTCTTCCGGGCTCGGCCCTACCGACAGGCGGAAGGTGCGACCCACCATCACTGGAAACCGTTCCAGGTTGAGCCGTTCCAGCATCGCGCGCAGCGTGGACACGGGGTCGCTGGCGCGCATGCGATGGATGAGTTCGGCCAGCATGGCCGTATCGGCCTCCATGTCGTCCTCGTGCCAGTGGCCATCCGAATCCACAAAGTCCGATGCCTGCTGAACCGCGCAGCCAGAGCATTCGCCGGCGGGAATGAAAAGCGTCCCTTCATGGGCGAGGCCATCCTCTTCGAGCTCCACGGTCTCGCCGCCGGCCTCGAGGCGCACGCGTTCGCACAGAACCACGTCGGCCCATAGCCAGCGTCCCTCCAGCCGCGTGCGGAGTGTCTCGCCCACGGCCCGCACGCTGACGTCGCGGGCCGACAATTCGCGCACGTGGGCATGGACCCAGTGGCCCGGACCCAGGACATGCGCGTCGAAGACGACCATCTTCAACGACCATGCAAGCATCCAATCGGCCATCGATTCATCGGATGGCGCGTCGAGGCTCACCAGGCGGAGCCGGCCCGATTCGACCTCCTCGCGCGTCGGGGCCGAGGCCAGCGGCTCCATGAAGTCGCGGGAAGGGAACGCCTCCTGGACAGGGTACGTGATCGTGTCGCAGAGTACCCGCGGCAGCACCGGCACGTCGTCCAGAAGATCGAGGTGCTTCCACATGTGCATCGCCCCGTAGAACGTCTCGACGAACTCGGCAGCGGGAAGACTGCCTTTCCTGTGCAGGAGAATCCGCCGCCACAGGTGCGTGACCGCCTCGTCGACCGCCTTGAGCTGTGTGTCCTCATCGATCAGCCTGTCGCGGTCAGGCAGGCGAGCGAGGTGTCGAGCCGGGTCCAAATGGACCACGTTCGAATCGTCGTGCTCGTCCAAGTGGCTGGGCCGGCGGTTCACGCAGAAGCCCTGCAAGTAGACGCGCGTGCGCACCGAGCATCTGCCGTCGACGGACCCCGACAGGCGCACGGCACCGACAGGCGTGTCGTGGAACCCATCGCCGTTGCTGGCGTCGGTCGCGTCCGGTCTCGGGATCAGCCGCCCATTGAACTCGACGGGCACCGGGAAGCCTCGGCACATCGGGCCGATGCGCCGGTGCAGCCCTTCCAGGTCCACGCCGTACAGTTCGACGATGGCCCCGGGATGCACGCCGACAGCGCTCGGCCTCACTGGAACGGACGCGTGCGCCAGCGCTGCCGCCGTGTCGATGTCCGCTTCGAGGCCCCCGCTCGTGACGATGCAGCGCGTGGAGGCATAGAGGCACTTCGAGAAGCCGACCCCGAACGGCTGCTCCTGCCGCTGCAGGTCTTGGTCCCAGCCGGACTCGTGGAAGGTCAGCAGCTTCTGGAAGTCGCCGAGGCCTCGGCCGTTGTCGCGCACGCGCAGCGTGCGGCTCGGCTCGTCATGGCTCACCTCGATCAGTGTCGCGCCCGCGCGGCGGGCGTTCTGCAACAGTTCCGAGACGAGGGTGAAGCGGTCTGTGAAGGCATAGCGCTGGTTGCGCAGTGCGCCTTCGCTGTTGATGCGAACTTGGATCTCCATGGGTTTCTCCATCGGAAAGAAAGGCCACGGGCGACGAGGGCAGCCGTGGCGCGAGGAAGGGCCCGCGAGGAGCGGAAACTCTGCGGGTGCGATTCGAAGGACCGCGAATGTGCGGCCTGGGAGACGAACGACGCCGCGCGAGCCGGCGCCGCGGCCGGCTGGCTGGGAGCGCCAAGGCGCCCCGGACTCGCTCGCGTCACGTTCAGAAGAAAGGAAGTGCGTCGTCCCCGAGGGAGACGACGCACCATGGCCCTCGCGGCGCGATCAATGCGGCGCCGGCGCCACCATCGACTGCAGCCGGTCGATGACCCCAGGCTCGACGAAGACGCAGGCCTGCTTGTCAGGGATCGGCACATCGAAGATCTGCGAAAACACCGGCCGCCGCAGGTGGGCCAGCCGGCCCGTTCGGTACGCCTGCTCGGGCTTCAGGCGTCCGTCCGCCGGCGGGCCGCTGCGCTCTGGATCGCACTCGACCAGCGCGACGTAGCCGTCATCGAACAGCTTCTGGTGCTCGGGGCACAGGCCCCAGCCCGTGGTCGTGTGAGGCTCCATGCTCGCGCGCAAGCGCTTGTCCAGCAGGATGGCGCCGGTGTCGAACGTCGTGCCGCACACCAGGCAGGCGTGCTGCTCGAGAGAAACGTGGGACTTCTCGCTCATGATGCGCTCCGGCCGCAGGAATGCAACTGGCTGGAAGCGGCATCCCCGCGGCGCTTTGCCGCAGTCGTCCCCTCGGAGCGCTTCAGATGGCTCCGGAAAAGATGGGAACGGGTCTTGTGCGCGGGCCGTTGGCCCGTGAATGTGGTGAACATGCTCATCTCCAAAATGAGTGAGACGAGAGATGCCCTCGCCCCGCGGGGAAGGGATCCCCCGTCGGGTTGGTCTGCAGGCCGCAAGGGCCTCGGTTTTCGTGGCGGCGCGATTCGCGCCACCACCGTTGCACCGGCGTGGGCCTGTGCACGTTCAACGCGGCACGCGGTGGAAGCGCGGCGTCGTCAAGCATGCGAGGCGCAGCGCGATGAAGCCCGCCTCTCAGGTGCTCCGTAAGAGACGTTCCGGGGCAGTGGTGCCTCGGGCGGCGACGCCGCAGAGAGGTCGCTGCGGTTCGCCAGCAAGCTGCAGGCAAACGCGCGCGGCCTGCGCGGATGCGCGATCGAAGCGCTCATGCTTGTTGTCTGCGCTGCATCTGCGGCAACCGAGAGTGCAGCGGGACGCGAGGGCGGGTTTCGACCGCGACGCCAGCCGAGCAGGCTGGACTCCATACGCCCGTCGCGGGGGATGGAGGCTGGGCGGACCACGATGTCCGCTGAACGCAGGCACAGTATGGTCCCGCAGAGGCTGCGGGTCATGGCAGTTGCCTTTGCGGCCACACCGAAACGACGGAACTCGCCGCGCATTCGGCAGGAGAGGCGGCGGCGCTGGTTCAACGTGACAGCTGCGGCGTGGGATCATCGATCGCGCAAGGATGGGCGTGGAGACGCCTGACAGCGCCAGCGCGCGGCGCTCCCATGTCGGGGGTACCGTCGCACCGCAAAGGGGAAATACGTCCTATCTATAGTTTGCAGGTTTGCCCTGCATGCTGAGGTGGAGGCCTTGCCGCGATGCGGCCGGCTCCCGTTGGGCCATCGTTGCCGAGGGCTCCAACCGCTCGGCGGGAACCGCCTGCGGTGGCCGGGGCCTGGCGGCCGCGCCCTCCACCTTGCGATCCCTCGGGCGGTCCGGGCCCGGAGGGTCGGGGCCGCCATCGCGGCGTACCTGTTCATGTGCTGCACGAACGAAGGTTCGGGGCAGCGGGGAGTGAATCGATGATCGAAAGGAAGGAATCTGCGGTGCCGCCCTCAGGTTGGGAGTACGGCCATCGGCTGCGCGAGCCTGGATGCGACCAGCGGCGCTGCAGCGAACTGCTGAGCGCGCAGGCACGGGAGATCGAGCGCCTAAGCCGCGAGGCCGTGAAGCTGCGCGCTGCGGTCATCATTCGTGAGACCGCCTTGATGTGGGAGCGCGAGGACCGGGCGGCGCTCGTCCAGGCGGCTCCGGGCCTGCCTCGCAGGGTGACGCTCGCCAGGCATGTGGAAGCGTTGCTGGCGCGCGTTCAGGAACTGATGCGCGAGCGGGCGCGCTGGCAGCGGCCTCAGGATGGCAAGGGCGAGGGAGCGCTCGCCGCCGCTGGCATGGTGTCACAGGACACGTTTGGCGATGCGGGACTGGCGGCCGAAGGCGGCGCGGCCGTGCTCGAGGCCAGTCTCAGGGCGGCGGACCTCGTGATATGCCAGACGGGCTGCCTCAGCCACGGCGCCTACTGGCGGGTCCAGGACCACTGCAAGCGGACTGGCAAGGCTTGTGTGATGGTGGAGCGTCCTCAGGAACTGCGCATCGTGCGCATCGGCAAGGATGGGGATGGCGAGAGCCGTTCAGGAGCCGTACGGGTTCTGTAGTTGCCCGGCCATCGCCTTCGGCCATGTGCTGATTGCGCGGCGCAGTCGCCGCCGGCAGATCAGTCGATCACGCTGAGCAGAGAGGGATTCTGCGCCAGCAGCCCCCGCACACGCTGCAGGGCGATGGTGACGTCTTCCCGCGACGGGACCGCGCCGGTGGCGATGCGCACGGCGTTGGGCGCCGAGGCCGGGTCGAGCGAGAAGACCTTGGCCGGCGCCACCACCACGCCCGCTCGCCGCAGCCGCATCGCGAAGTCCGACGCGTCCCAGGGGACGGGCAGCGGCAGCCAGAAGAACAGCGCCTCGTCCGGTACGTGCGCGGCGTGTTCCCCCAGCAGCTGCCGGGCCAGCCCCTGGCGCTCCTGCGCCTCCGTGCGGACCTGCTTGATCAGTTTGGCCATCTGGCCATGGCGGATCAGGTGCGTGGCCAGCGCCGCCTCCAGCGGCGGGACTGTCTGCATGGTGGCGCGCAGGATCTCCGCGAGGCGCTCGGCCTTCTCGGCATCCGGCGCCACGACGTAGGCGACGCGCAGGCTGGGCGAGATGAGCTTTGCCAGCCCGAAGACCGAATAGGTGAGTTCCGGGGCCAGCGTGCCCAGCAGCGGGGGCGGGTCGCGGTGCAGGCCGCCGTAGGCATCGTCCTCCACGAGGGTGAGGCCGCGCCGGCGCGCGACCTCGACGAGCGCGCGGCGCCTGCGCAGGCCCATCACCGCGCCGCTCGGGTTCTGCAGCGTCGGCACGCAGTACAGCACCGTGGCCTGCGACGCCTGCGCCGCGGCGTCCAGGGCGTCCGGCAGGATGCCTTCGGCGTCCAGCGCGACCGGCACGAGTTCGATGCCCAGCACCGTGGCCAGGGTGCGCATGGTCGGCCAGCACATCGCTTCCACCAGCAGCCGGCCGCCGGTTCCCACGAGGCTGGACAGCAAGCCGATCAGTGCGTTGCGCGCGCCCGAGGCCATGGCCAGGCGGCCGCCCACCTCCAGGTCGAAGCGCGGCTGCAGCCAGTCGCGGCCGGCCGCGAGGTCCAGCGCCGGCACCGTGCCGGCGCGACGTGCCAGGAAGTCAAAGCTGCGGTCGCCGGTCAGCCGCGCCACCGCGGCCGCCAGCGTCGATGCGATCTCCAGGTTCGGCGGCCACGTGGAAGTGAGGTCGATAGGCTCGCGCACCCCCTCCTCGGGCGCCGGCTCGGCGACGGTGCGCGCGAAGCCCTTTTCCGCCGCCACGAAGGTGCCCTGCCCATGGCGCGACTGCACGAGGCCGATGCGCTTGGCCTCATCGTAGGCGCGCGTGACGGTCGTGAAGTTAACGCCCAGCTGCCGGGCCATGTCGCGCTGGGAAGGCAGCGGCGCTCCGGGCGAAAGCCTTCCCTCCCGGACCTCTTGGGCCAGCAGTTCAACGATGCGCAGATACAGCGGGCCGCCCATCGCTTCGATGGCGGCCTGCCAGCGCGCGGACTTCTCCTCTCCGCCTGCTTGCGGTCTACGTACAGATGACATACACTTCTTGTGCGATATAAGTGAACTGTACGGGAAAACTCCATACAGTTTGATCTCATGGGTGTCAGCGGACAAAGGAGCCAAGTATGAGTGAAGCGGGTGCGGTGGTGGTCGGCAGCGGAATCATGGGGCGGGACATCGCCGCGATCTTCCTGAATGCGGGTTGGCAGACGCAGGTCGTGGCGCCCGCGTCCGGGGAGTGGGACGCGGTGCGGCGCCACGTGGCCCAGTCGGTGTCCCAGATGGGCGGGCAACTGTATGGCGACCTGTTGCACCTGCGGCCGGCGCTGGATGCGGTGGACTGGTCCGGCGTGGAAATCGTCATCGAGTCCGTGACCGAACGGCTCGAGGTCAAGCAGGGGGTGTTCGCGCAGCTCGACGCGATGGTGCCCCGGCACGTGCCCATCGGTTCCAACAGCAGCGGCATGCGCATCACGGACATCGCCCGCGCCTGCAGCAGCCGGGAGCGCATGGCCAACGCGCACTTCTTCCTGCCCGCCCACCTCGTGCCGCTCGTGGAAATCGCGCGGGGCGAATTCACACGGGGCGAGACGATGGACCGCCTGATGCGGATCTTCTCGGACGTCGGGCGGATCCCCGTGCGCGTCAACCGGGACGTGCCGGGCTTCCTAGCCAACCGCATCCAGCACGCGCTGATGCGAGAGGCGTTCTCGGTCATCGACGAGGGCCTCGCGACGCCCGAGGACGTTGACGCAGCGGTGCGCTTCGGCTTCGGCTTCCGGTACGTGGCGGCGGGGCCGATCCTGCAGAAGGAGTTCGCGGGACTGGACACGCAGTTTGCGGCGGCCTCGTCGATCTACCCGACCCTGTGCAACGACAGCGTGCCCAGCCGCACGCTGCGCGAGAAGGTGGCCGATGGCCGCTTCGGCACCAAGAGCGGGCACGGCTTCTGGCGCTGGACGGACGAGCAGATCGCGCGCGAGCGGTCGCGCTACGAACAGGTGCTGCTGCAGGCACAGCGGCTGCTCGCGCCCTCGGCGCTGCCGGGCACGGCGGAGCCGGGCGAGGGCGGGGCGGCCCCGGCCGCATGGGCGCCGGCGGCGGCACAAGAAGTGGTGGGGAGCGGCACGCCATGACGACCCCCGTGATCCCGGAGACGGAGCGCTCCCCGGTCGACGTGCAGGCCATCCACCGGGCCGCCCAGCGGCTGCAAGGATGGGCCGTCACCACGCCGCTGTTGCGCTGCGATGAACTGGACGCGCATGCCGGCGGGCGCGTCTACCTCAAGGCCGAGAACCTCCAGCGCAGCGGTTCGTTCAAGTTCCGCGGCGCCTGCAACCGCATCCTGGCCTTGACGCCTGGCGCGCGCGCGCGCGGCGTGGTGGCCTACTCCTCGGGCAACCATGCCCTCGCGGTCTCGCAGGCGGGCCGGATGCTGGACGTGGCCGCCACGGTCATCATGCCGGCCGACGCGCCGGCCATCAAGATCGAGGGCTGCCGCGCGAGCGGCGCGACGGTGCTGTTGTACGACCGCGAACACGAGGACCGCGAAGCCATCGGCCGGCGGCTCGTGGTGGAGCAAGGCCTGACGCTGGTGCCGCCCTTCGACGATGCGCTGGTCATGGCGGGCGCAGGCACCGGCGCGCTGGAGGCCGTCGCGCAGATGCAGGGGCAGCGCGTGGACACGGCGCTGGTGTGCTGCAGCGGCGGCGGCCTCGCGGCGGGGTGGACCCTGGCGCTGCGCGCGGCATGGCCCGATGCCCGCATCGTGGTGGTCGAGCCCGAGGGATTCGACGACACGGGGCGCTCGCTCCGGTCGGACAGTGCGCAGACCAATGCGCGCAGGTCCGGCTCCATCCAGGACGCGCTGCTCGCTCCTGCGCCGGGCCAACTGACCCTGCCGGTGCTGCGGACCCACGCGGCGCAGGGCGTCACCGTCTCGGACGCCGAGGCGCTGGAGGCCATGTTCTTCGCCTTCGCCGCGCTCAAGCTCGTGCTCGAGCCGGGCGGGGCCGCACCGCTCGCGGCCGTGCTGGCGCGCAAGGTCGCGCTCGAGGGCCGCAACACCCTGGTGGTCTGCTCGGGCGGCAACGTCGATCCGGCGGTGTTCGCGCGCTGCCTGTCCCTGGGCACGGAGCGGGGAGGACGGGCATGACGACCGCAGCGACCCGCTCGCCCGAGCAGCGCGTGCGCGAGCTTGGCCTGGCGATCCCGGAGGACGTCGCGCCGGCCGCCCACTACGAATTGGTGACCGTGCACGGCGGCCTGCTGTACCTAAGCGGACAGCTGCCGCGCGTGGACGGCCGCGTCGCGGTGACCGGCTGCGTCGGCGGCGGCGTCAGCCTGGAGCAGGCGCGCGAGGGTGCGCGCCTGTGCACGCTGCGCGCCATGGCCGTGCTGCGGCAGGCGCTCGGCTCGCTGGACCGCGTCGAGCGCGTCCTCAAGCTGCAGGTCTTCGTGCACAGCGACCCCGCCTTCACGCGGCACAGCGATGTGGCCGACGCGGCCTCCGACCTGTTGGTCGAACTCTTCGGGTCCGCCGGCCGCGCCGCGCGCACCGCCATCGGCGCCGCCCAGCTTCCTCAGGGCGCCAGCGTCGAGCTCGATCTGATCGTCGCCTCCACGGCGGCGGTCCCGTCTTCCAAGGAGCCTTCTCACCATGCCATCCACCGCTGAAGCCTTCATGGCCCCCGGACCGACAGCCGGGGCCGCCCCGGAGTCCCTGACCCCGCCGTCCGGTGCCTGGACGCCTGACGAGCGCCTGCGATGGCAGGCCCGCTTCGACGCCTTCAAGGCACGCGGCCTGCGCATCGACATGACGCGCGGCAAGCCCTGCACCGAGCAGGTGGCGCTGTCGGACGCGATGCTCGACTGGCCCGGCGTCGGTGGCCACCGGACGCAGGAGGGGGGCGATGCGCGCAACTACTACGGCAGCCCGCTGGGCCTGCTGGAAGCGCGCACGCTCTTCGCGCCCATGCTCGATGCGCCGCCCGAGCAGGTCGCGGTGGCCAACAATTCCAGCCTCGCGCTGATGCACGACACGCTCGTGTACGCCCTGCTGCACGGGGTGCCGGGCGGCGCGGCGCCCTGGCATGGCCAGGGGGCGAGGTTCCTCTGCCCGGTTCCGGGCTACGACCGGCACTTCGCGATCTGCGAGGCCTACGGCATCGAGATGGTGCCGGTGCCCCTCACGGGGCACGGGCCCGACATGGATGCCGTCGAGGCGCTGGTCCGCGACCCGCGGGTCAAGGGCATGTGGTGCGTGCCGGTCTACAGCAACCCCACGGGCGAGACCTACGCGCCCGAGGTCGTCGAGCGGCTGGCGCGCATGGCGACCGGCGCGCCGGACTTCCGGATCTTCTGGGACAACGCCTATGCCGTGCACCATCTCACCGACGTGGAGGAATCGGTGCCGGGCATCCTCGCGCTGTGCGCGCAGGCCGGCCACGCGGATCGGCCGCTGGTCTTCGGGTCGACGTCCAAGATCACCTTCGCGGGCGGCGGCCTGGGCCTGCTGGCGGCCTCGCCGGCCAACCTCGCCTGGTACGCCCGGCATGCGGGCGTCCGCTCGATCGGGCCCGACAAGCTCAACCAGCTGCGCCACGTGCGGCTGCTGCGCGACCACGCCGGGCTGCGCGCGCACATGGCCCGCCATCGCGCCATCCTCGGGCCCAAGTTCGCCTTGGTCGAAGCCTGCCTGCGGCGCGAGCTGGCGGGCCGCGGGCTCGCCAACTGGACCACGCCGCGTGGCGGCTACTTCGTGAGCCTGCAGGTACGCGACGGCAGCGCCCGGCGCGTCGTGGCGCTTGCCCAGGAACTGGGCATCGCGCTGGTGCCGGCGGGCAAGGCCTTTCCCCTCGGGCACGACCCGCGCGACAGCCATCTGCGCCTGGCGCCGAGCTTTCCGGGCCTGCAGGAGCTGGAGCAGGCGATGGAAGGCATCTGCCTGAGCGTCCTGCTCGCCACGACCGAGGAGGTGCTGCCATGAAGGGCCACCTGATCGCCTTCGCTGACTACTTGGCGCGCACCGCCCAGCCCGTGGGCCGGCCCGCCATCTGGCGCAAGCCCGATGTGGGCGCGGCCCTGGCGGCCCAGCCGAGCAGCCCGCAGCGGCTCACGCGGGCCATGGCGCTCACGCGCAGCGACGAGCCCGGGGCCTTCGCCCTGAACGGCAGCATCTCCCTGATCGTCCAGGCTCTGGGGCCCGGCGAGCGCGGACGCATGCACAGCCATTCGTTCTGGCACCTGTACTTCGTGCTCAAGGGGCAGGGCGCCTCGGAGATCGCCGGCGAGCGCATCACCTGGTCGGACGGCGACAGCTTCTACGTGCCGGCCTGGGTCGCGCACGACCTGCAGAACCTCAGCGACACCGAGGACGCCATCGTCTATTCCGCGCAGAACCTGCCCGAGCAGGCCTTCAGCGGCGCCCTCATGCGCAGGGAGCCAGGCGGCGGCTACGCGCACATCGCCTCGGATCTTCCCGCGGAGGCCGCCAGGGACTGAGCGGCGCGGCGCCCGCGCATGCCTCGCTTCCGCCCTTCCTCACGCCGTCCCTTTCCCATCCCTCAACCCGTTTCAGGAGTTCCCATGCATCTCGCCCGATTCCTGCGCGCGGCCACGGCCGCCCTCGGCCTGTTCGCCGCGCTCGCCACGCATGCCCAGTCGCTCGGCGACCGGCCGGTGCGTCTCATCGTTCCCTTCGCCCCCGGGGGCGCCACGGACATCGTGGCGCGCGCGGTTTCGGACGCGCTGGGGCGCGAGCTCGGCCAGCCCGTCATCGTCGAGAACCGCCCGGGCGCGGGCGGCTCCGTCGGCGCGAACTTCGTCTCCAAGGCGCCGCCCGACGGCACCGTGCTGGGCCTGGCCACCGTCTCCACGATGGCGACCAATCCGGCCATCAACCCGAAGAACCCGTACGACCCGGTCACGGGCTTCACGCCGGTCATCACGCTCGCCACCGTGCCCGTGGTGCTCGCCGTCAACGCCGCCAGGCTGCCGGTGAACAGCCTCGAGGAGCTGGTCGCACGGCTCAAGCGCTGCCCGGTGCCCTGTACCTTCGCGTCGGCGGGCACGGGCGGCGTCGGCCACCTGGACGGCGAGCTGTTCAAGGCGGTGTCCGGCACCGACCTGGTCCACGTGCCCTACAAGGGCGCGGGCCCCGCCATCTCGGACCTGCTGGCGGGGCAGGTGGACATGATGTTCGACAACCTGCCGTCGATGCTCCCGCACATCCAGTCGGGTGCGCTGCGCGGCATTGCCGTCATGAGCGCGCAGCGCAGTCCCAGCCTGCCGCAGGTGCCCACGTTCACCGAGGCCGGCATGCCCGCGCTCGACAACACGGCGTGGATGGGGCTGGTCGCCCCGCCCAAGCTGCCGCAGGCGCTCCACGACAAGCTCCAGGCCGCGGCGGCGCGCGCGCTGGAGGATCCGGTCGTGCGCCAGCGCTTCGAGAAGGCCGGCATCCGGCCCGTCGGCGGCACCTCGGCCGCGTTCGCGGCGCTGATCGAGCGCGAACTGGCCGTGCGCCGCAAGATCGTCGCGGAACGCCAGCTCAAACTCGAGCCGTGAGCATGCCCATGGTCCACGCTGGCCCCGTGCGGGCCTATCCGCTGCCGCGCGACTTCCGGGTGGGCATGTCCGAGCTGCGGCCGGCCTTCGCGGGGCTCAGGAGCCCGGAGTGCATCCTCGCGAACCACGAAGGCGCGTTCCTGATGTCGGACCGGCGCGGGGGATTCACCGCCATCGCGCCGGACGGCCGCGCCCGGCTCGTCCGGGGCGCCACGCTGGCGGGTGGACCGCTGCACGCCAACGGCATCGCGCTGCGCGGCAACGGCTGCGTGCTGGTCGCGCACCTGGGCGACACCGACGGCGGCGTCTACGAGCTGGGCGCGGACGGACCGGCCGTCCCTGTCGTCACGGCGTTGGAGGGACGGCCGCTGCCGCCGACCAACTTCGTGCTGGAGGACGCCGAGGGCAGGGTGTGGTTCACGGTCAGCACGCGGCGCATCCCGCGCATGGCGGCCTGGTACCCGGACGTGGCGGACGGCTACATCGCGGTGCACGACGAACGGGGAACGCGCATCGTGGCCGACGGGCTCGGCTACGCGAACGAACTGGCGTTCTCGCCGGACGGGCGATTCGTCTACGTCAACGAGACCCATGCCCGGCGCCTGTCGCGGTTCCGGCTGCGGCCCGGGCCGCGGCTTACCGATCGCGAGACGGTGTGCGAGTTCGAGCCCGGCGACCAGCCCGACGGCGTGTGCTTCGATGCCTTCGGCGGCGCCTGGCTGACCTGCATCGTGAGCAACAAGGTCTACGTGGTGCGGCCGGACGGCGAGCGCCAGCTCGTGCTGGCCGACACCGACAACGCTCACGTGCGGCGCTACGTCAGCGACCTGGAGGCGCGGTGCCTGCAGCGCGACAGCATCTGGACCTGCGGCAGCAGCGGGCTTGGGAACGTCTCGAGCCTGTGCTTCGCAGGACCGGAGCGCCGGACCGTGTACCTCGGGTCCCTGCTGGGCGAGCGCGTGCTGAGCTTCGACAGCCCGGTGCCCGGCATGGCGCCGCTGCACTGGCAGCGCCGCTACGCCGCGGGTGTCGGACCGGGCGCCTAGCGCCCTGGGCGACGCGCGGCAAGGAAATCCCTGTCCCGCAGCGGCCCGAGCCGGGCCTTGCCTTCATGTTCACCATCACCCCATTGGAGAGACACACCATGCCACGTCTTCTGCACTCCCTCGCCGCCATGCTGGCGGCCCTGGCCACGCTGCTTCCGGCGGCAGCCAGCCGCGCCGAACAGCCCTGGCCCCGGGACACCATCCGCGTCGTCGTGCCGTTCGCGCCGGGCGGGCTCACCGATGTGATCGGGCGCACACTGGCCCAGGAGCTGGCTGTCTCGCTGAAGGTCCCCGTGATCGTCGAAAACAAGTCCGGCGCGTTCGGCCTCGTTGGCACCGAGCACGTGGCGCTCGCCAAGCCGGACGGCAACACGCTGCTCGTCGGCGGCGGCATCGTGGCGCTGGCGGATGCCCTGTACCCGAAGCTGCGCTTCGATCCGCGCAAGGACCTGACACCGGTCTCGATGATCGAGCGCAACGGCCTGCTGCTGGTCGCGACGAATGCCGACGAGCGCTGGCGCACGGCCGGCCTGCCGGACGTGCTGGCCCGGGCGAAGGAACGCCCGGGGAGCGTCGCGGTGGCGAGCTTCGGCTCGGGCAGCATCAGCCACATGGCGCTGGAGGCGCTCAAGACCGCCAGCGGCGCGGACCTGCTGCACGTTCCCTACCGCGGCACTGCGCCAGCCCTGCCCGACCTCATCGGCGGCCAGGTGCCGCTGATGCTCGACAACAGCGTGACGGCGCTGCCCCAGGTCCAGGCGGGAAAGATCCGCGCAATCGCCTACACGGGCAGCCAGCGGCTGCCCCAGCTGCCGGATGTGCCGACGTTCGTGGAGATGGGCATGCCGTCGATGCAGATCTACAACTTCTTCGGGCTGTACGTGCCGGCGGGCACGCCGGCGCCCATCGCCGAGCGGCTGAACGCGGAGGTCAACCGGATCTTCCGGGAGCCGAAGGTGATCGCCCGGTTCGCGGAGATGGGCGCGGAACTGTACCCCGGGACGGCGCGCGATTTCGCGCGTTTCCTGGAAGGGGAGCGCTCGCGGTGGGGCCAGCTCATCCGCACGCGCGGGATCCGGCCGGAATGAACCTGCCGAGCGGGGAATGGGCGAATTCACGTTCGGTGTCGCCTTCCGGGGCGGGATGCTGCATGCCACGGCAAGCTGGGATGCGGCGCGCTGTTCCCCGCAGGACTACGCGCTGTTCCTGCACGGCGGCGGAGCCGCCACCAGCGCCGACGGCACCCGCTATCTGCGCGAGGCGCTGGCGCGCGAGGGCGTGGCCTGCGCGGCCTTTGATTTCTCGGGCCATGGGCGCAGCGGAGGGCGGCTCGCGGACGCGACGCTGCGCCAGCGGCAGGAGGAAGTGGCGTGCGTCGTCGAGGCGCTGAGGCCGTCGCGGGCCCGCGCGCTCATCGCCACCAGCATGGCCGGGCACACGGCCTGCCGCGTGCTCGACGCAGTTCGGCCCAAGGCCCTCGTGCTCTTCTGTCCCGCGGCGTACGAGGCGCGCGCCGAGGACGCGCGCTTCGGCACGGCGTTCCGCGAAGTCATCCGCGCCACCCGCACGTTCGCCGATTCGCCGGCCCTCGATGCCCTGGGAAGGTACGCAGGGCGCGTGCTCGTCGTCTATGGCACGGCGGACGAGGTCATCCCTGAGGCCGTGCGGGACGGCTATGCGCAAGCCGCCGCCCATGCGCGCAGCGCCGAGCTCGTGCGCCTGGAGGGTGCGAGCCACCGGCTGCACGACTGGCTGGCCGGCCGGGCATCAGCCCGGCGGGACCTGGTGTCCCGGCTGCTTCCCCTGCTCGCCTGACGCGCAGCCCGGCCCGGCGGCGTGCGCGGGTGGCTCGCGAAACGGCAGGACCGGCAGCCGTGTCGCGGCCAGCGACGCCAGGCCCAGGATTGCCGCGAAGGCGGCGAAGAGGATGCCGAGCGTCTGCGGGCCGACGACGGGACCATTGGCCTGCACCGCGAGACCGTCCGCGCAGGCCGCGCATGGTCCCGGCATCTGAGGCACCAGGGCGCTGGAGGCGGCGACGCCGATGGCCGCGCCGACCGCCCGCGCGAACATCTGCAGGGCGGTGGCGATGCCGATCTCGCTCGGCGGGACGGCGTTCTGGGAGGCCAGCGTCATGGGCGGCTGGCTGGCGCCGATGCCCAGCCCCAGCAGCAGCATCCAGGCCACCGCCGTCCAGGCGGCCGAGCGGCCGGGCGCCCAGGCCAGGGCGCCCGCCGCGATCGTCGCCAGCAGCAGTCCCGCGAGCGCAGCCGGCTTGTAGCGGCCGCTGCGGCGCATGTACTGCCCCGACAGGAAGGCGCCCAGCACCACGCCGGCCAGGGGCACCGCGAGCGCGGTTCCCGCGCTCGAGCCGCTCATGGCGTGGATGCCCTGAAGGTAGACCGGTGCCTGCATGTACAGCGCCCCGTGGACCATCGCGACAAGCAGGCCGACGGCAGATGCCACCGCGACGACGCGGTGGCGCCGCACGGAGGCGGGCACCAGCGGGTAGCGGGCCAGGGTCTGCCAGCCCAGGAAGGCACCGGCGAGCGCGGCGGCCGCCCCGAGCAGCGCCAGGGTGGGGGGCTGCATCCAGCCGATGCGACGACCCGACCAGGACAGCGCGAGCAGCAGGCAGGCGGTGGCACCGGACATCAGTGCGACGCCGAGCGGATCGAGGCCGCCCCGCCGTCCGGCCGCGGGCCGGCCGTCGAGGGTGCGCCAGCACAGCGCCGCTGCGGTCGCGATCAGCGGCACCTGCAGCCAGTAGATCCAGCGCCAAGACGCATGGGCCGACAGCAGCGCGCCGGCGAGTGGCCCCGCGAGGCCGGCCAGTGCGTGGGTACAGGAGATGTAGGCCTGGTAGCGGCCACGCTCGCGCGCCGTCAGGATGTCCGCGACGATGGCGTTGGGCAAGGCGACCAGCGCGCCGCCGCCCAGCCCCTGGACGCTGCGCCCCGCGACCAGCGTCCCGAGCGAAGCGGCCCATCCGCACACCAGGGCGCCAGCCAGGAACAGCCCGAGCGCGCCGAGCAGCACGCTGCGCCGTCCGTAGAGGTCGCTCAGCCGCCCGGCGAGCGGAGCACTTGCCGTGGCGCTCAGCAGATAGGCCGTCACGACCCAGACGACCTCGTCGCGGGCATCGAAGGTCCGGGCCATGGCGCCCAGCGCGGGCGCGACGAGCGCCTGGTCCGCCGCCCCCAGCAGCATGACCGGCACGAGCGCCCAGAACACCGCGTGGACCTGGCGCGCCGCGACGCCCCCGGGCGATCCTGTGCGTGCCGTCCTGGCGGGATGGGGAGGGCTTCGAGGCCGCTTCGGTGCCACGGCTCACGCGCCCACGGCGCGCCGGAGGCTCGCCGCGGTACGTCGGAGTTCCGACAGGAACCGCCTGCGGATCCCCGTCGCGGCCCGGCGGCAGGCGGGCGTCATGGTGCGGGCCGGTCTGCGGCTTGCAGGGTGCGGGCACTGGCGCCTGTGGTCTGCCGCGCGATGTCCGAGAGCATCTCGAGGATGCAGCGCTGCGCATCCTCGGTTTGCCGCGACGGGATGTGCGGGCGCGGCAGCGCATGGGTGTAGAAATGCGGACCCTCGGCAGGGTAGCCGAGCACCCAGATGTCGGGCCGTGCCGTGCCGTCGGCGCCGATGGGATGCATCGCTGCGTCAATGTCGATACCGCTCGGGTGGTAGTCGCCGTTGCGGAAAGGGCGAATCAGCCCGCGCGCGAGGAGGTGGGACGTCAGCGTGGAGGCGTCGGTCAGCGGCGAGTAGGCATCCAGCCGGGCGATCACAAGGACGTCGGCCTCGCTGCTGTGCGTGCCGGCGGGGTAGGGCGCCTCGATCCGGAACCGCGCCAGACCGTCGTCGGCGACCACCCGCGCGCCCGGCCCGCCCACGATGTCGATCAGCCCCGCCTGCCGCAACGCCAGGTACTCGGCGTTGCGCTGGCGCGGCGGACCGAAGGCCACGCGGTTGGTGGCCGCGTTGAAGTCCTGCACGAAGAAGCGATGCGATGCGGGCGTGAGCCCGCCGTGCTCCACGGCCGCGCGCAAGGCTTCGCGCGTGTCGCGCAGGACATCGGTGGCGGCCTTCACGGCGCTGCCCCGGTTGCCCTTGGCGGCCTCGAGGAGGTCCTGCTCGACGAGGCCGTGCACGAAGGCCTGGAACGCATCGAACGAGGCAAAGGAGTTCCGCTTCAGCGGCCAGAGAATGGACTCCAGGGCCAGCAGCTCGTCCGGCGTCGGCTCGAAGCCCTCGCCGGGGCCTGGTGCGTCCCCTTCGGCGTCTTGCCCGGCACAGCGGTACGCGTACGCCATTTCCCGAAGGACGAGCGGCAGCACGTCTGCCTGGAAGTCAAGGCGCGGGTCGCCCGTGGCGGCGAGCACGGCCTGCCTCGTGCGGGCCACGGTCTCCGCAGTGAAGAAGCGGGCCTGGTGGCGGCCGGTCAGTCCCTTCTGGTTGACGCCCCGCGCCGCGAAGGGCAGGCTGTTGCGGGAGAACAGCAGCAGGCGGGGCTCCCGGCCGGAGGGCAGGTAGCGCAGCGCACCTGGGGCCTGAAGGTAGCGACCGCCGCGTCCCAGCGTCAGGGCCGACACGACGTCGTGCGCGGTCAGGCCCAGCCCCTGGACGGCCACGGTGGCGGCCGCCGGGATGCTGTCCAGCGTCTCGATGGGGTAGGGCGAGGCGAAGTACGCAAGGCGGCCGTTGCGCGGAGCGTGGCGCGCGGCGAAGTCCGCGAACGAGCGGTCCTCTTCGGTCGGCTGGCGGCGGCCGTGGCCCGTGGTCAGGAAGAGATAGCGGGCCGGGTGCTCCCCGCCGTCGGCGCACACCACCCGGTGGCCCTCGGCCTGAGGAATCACGTCCCTCACGCGCTGGCGGTGGTGGGCCACGGTGACGTGTGCCGGCAGCATACCGGCGATGCGCCGGTAGGCCCAGGCGAGGTATTCGCCGAGCAGGCTGCGCGGCAGGTGGTCGGCCTGGGTGATCGGCACGCCCGATCCGGGCGCCTCGCGATGGAAGCGGTTGCCATGCCGCCGGTAGCCCGCGCCGTGCGCCCACTCGACCAGCGAGATGCCGCCCTGGCCTCCCGCCTTGCTCGCGGGTGCGAAGACGGTGACCTGCGAGGCCACGGTGTTGATGAGCAGGTGATCGGGCTGGGCGGAGCGGTGGCAGCCTTCCCCGGCCACGCCGTCGTCGTAGACGTCGATCCGGACAGGGGTCGCAGCGGGGAGCCTGTGTGCATGCTCCAGAACCCGCTCGAGCACGGTGAGCCCGCGCGGGCCCATGCCGATGATGGCCATCCGTATCGCTTGCATGGTCGATGTCTCCTCGTGTGGCGCCGTGGTCCGTGGGTCCGGCGGGTATGCCCGCGGGCTCAATGCACCGCGGAAGCGATCGGAATGGAGCGCGCGCCCTCGTGGCGGATGGGACCGTCCGTTGCGTCCTCTTCCTCGAAGAAGAAGCGGCGCGCGCCGAAGGCCGGGCGCAGCTGGTCGAGCCAGCCCGCCTGGTCGTCGAAGCCGGCATAGAAGGGCCTTCGCACCCAGAGCGGATTGCGCGCCTGCAGGAACTGCAGCGCGAACACCTTCTCACCGGCGAGCTCGACCACGCCGTCGATCATCACCTTGCCAGGGAATGCGCTCATCGATGGGCCGCGCACCGTGCGCGCGAGGCCGGAGACCGAGCGGTAGGCGCGCTGGAAGATGTCGTAGGCGCGCGCGAGGGGAAGCTTGAAGTAGTCGCTGGGGCCGGTGTCGCGCTCGACGAACATGTAGTACGGCGTCGCGCCCAGCCTCACGCCGGTGGTCCAGAGCTCGCTCCAGCAGGCCGGGTCCTCGTTGACGTGGCGGATGAGCGGCGCCTGCATCCGCAAGGTCGCTCCCGTGCCGATGATGCGCCGGACCGCCTGCTGCGCGACCGGGTGCTGCAGCTCGCGCGGATGGTTGTAGTGCCCCATCACGGCGAGATTGCGTCCGGCGGACACGATGCGCTCGAACAGACGCATCAGCTCGTCGGCGTCCTTGTCGCTGACGAAGCGCTGCGGCCAGTAGGCCACGGCCTTGGTCCCGATGCGGATGTTTTGCACGTGCGCCAGCTCGGGCGCCAGCAACGGCTCAAGGTACTCCGACAGCGAGCGCGCGTTCATCACGAGAGGATCGCCGCCGGTGATCAGCACGTCGGTGACTTCGGGGTGGCGGCGCAGGTAGGCGACCAGTTCCTGCGACTCCTTGGCATCAAACTTGAGTTCCTCCATGCCGACGAACTGCGGCCATCGGAAGCAGAACGTGCAGTAGGCGTGGCATGTCTGCCCCGCGCTCGGGAAGAACAGGACGGTCTCGCGGTACTTGTGCTGCAGGCCGCGCAGCGCGACACCGTCCAGCATGGGGATGTTGTGCGTCATCTGCCCGGCCGGGTGCGGATTCATCCGCATGCGGATCGACCGGACCACCGGATCGATCGCGGCGTCGGGCTCGCCGTTGGAGACCATGCGATGCAAGAGCGAGAACTCACTCTCGAACAACATGTCCCTGTGCGGGAAGGTCAGCCGGTAGATCGGATCGTCCGGAATGTTGTCCCAGTCGATCAGCTGGTCGAGGACATAGGCGTTGACGCGGAAAGGGAGCACCCGCGCCACGATGTCGATCGCCAGCCGCTGTTCGCCGGACAGGGCTTCCCATTGCGGCGCTTGCCGGATCGTGAGACGTGTGTAGGGCTTGTACCTGGCTGCGGCGGGGACTTGTTGCATGGCTGCTCCCTGGTTGAAGGTCTGCGGACGGCGTGGGCCGTGCATGGAAATCCGGAAGGGTCCATGCGTCGCGGTGCATTGGGAACAATCTATCGGCGCGGGGCGCCGAGATAAAGCCAGCAGCAGCTGTTTCAGAGATAGCGGCTCGTTGTCCAGCATGCGCCAGCACCTCGATCTCGCCGCCGTGGAGACCTTTGTTCTGGTGGCCGAGCTGCACAGCTTCACGCTGGCCTCCGAGGCCCTGGGCATGACGCAGGCCGGTGTCAGCGCCCAGGTGCGCCGGCTCGAGGCCGCGATGGGCAGGCGCCTCATCGATAGGACGCCCAGGCACGTGCGCCTGTCCACCGAGGGCGAGGCCTTCCTACCACTGGCGCAGGATCTGCTGGCCGCGCAGCAGAGCGCGTTGGAAGGGGTGAAGGTGCCGGGCCGCGAGCTCAACATCGCGATCAGCGATCACGTCGCGGGGCCGGAGCTGCCCGAGATCATCGCGCGCGTGAACGCACACGATCCTGGCTTGCTCCTGAAGGTGCGCGTCGACTTCTCGAGCGAGGTGCGCAAGGCCTTCGAGCAGGGCGATCTGGACGTGGCGGTGATCCGGCAAGGCGCGCGGCGCGATGGCGATCTGCTCTTCGAGGACTGCTACGGCTGGTACGCCAGCCGCACGGCGCGACTCGCGGGCAAGCCTCTGCCGTTGATCACCGTGGTGGAGACCTGTGGCGTGCGCGCCCTCGCCATCCGTCTGCTTGTTCGCTCCAACGTGCCGTGGGTCGATGCGTTCCGCGGGGGAGGGGTGGCGACCGCCATCTCCGCGGCGGCTGCGGGAATCGGTGTGCTCCCACTTCCCCGCCGCCTCGCGACGGCGGGGCTCGTGGAGGTTGGCGAAGCCCTCGGACTGCCGGCTCTCCCGCCGGCCAAGGTCGCCATGCTGTCGCGCAGCGTCGACGGCTCCACGAAGGGCACGGTACGCACCTTGCGTTCCGCGTTCCGTGCGTCGGTGGGGTGCCGGTGACCCCGCCCGCGATGGCCACCGGCAGTGCCATCGGTGGGGGCCTGGGCATGGCTGCATGCCAGACCGAGCACCACGCCGGCGACGCCGAACGGTGCAAACGCCTCCTGGCCGGCGTGGGGAGCTGTGCGCAGGTGCGGGCCTGCCGGCCTCGGCCGGGAAGCCGACGGCTCACGCGCCTGCGGCCCGTACGGCGCGTTCCCTGGGATGTGGCGTTTTTGGATAACAGAAGTTTGCACGATAACTTCTTAGATGTTATTGTGCGAAAAGAGAGTTATGATGCAAGGGCAATGGAGAATTTCGAGGCAGAAGTGCGGGCGTACCTGCAGCAGGTCCTGGGCCTTCGCATCCAGGACGCAACGCCGTGGGCGGGTGCCGACGAGCTGCCGTATTTCCTGCGCGACGCCTTCCGTTTCAGCGAAATGGTCCTGCTGGGACAGGGCGTCGTGCTGGCCTTCGCGCCATCCGCGCAACGGCCGCCGCTCAGCGAGATCCGCAGGTGGATGGACAAGGTCCGGGCGGTATCGGGCAAGCCGGTGATCTACGGTACGGACGCGTTGGCATCGTACGAACGCAAGCGCCTGATCGAACACCGGGTGCCGTTCGTCGTGCCCGGCAACCAACTCTACCTTCCCGACCTCGGGCTGGATCTGCGCGAGTACTTCCGGCAGCGTGCTCCGGCGGCTGAAGAGGCACTGAGCCCTTCCGCTCAGGCCGTGCTGATCAGCGTATTGTTGAGACAGCCCTGGCAGGCCGAATGGCAAGCCTCGGCCATCGGGAGCGCACTGGGCTACACGGCCATGACGATGTCGCGGGTGGTCAGGGAACTCGCCAAAACCGGGCTGGCGAAGCCGTACGCCGTCGGGCGGTCGCGCTGGCTGCGGATGGATTCGCACCCGCGGCAGATCTGGGAGCGGGCAGCGCCGCTTATGCGCACACCCGTGAAGAGAACCGTGTGGGTGCCCGGGAGCGCAAACGCCGTCGGGCAGCTTCGGCTCGCCGGCCTCAGCGCCCTGTCGCGCCATACCCTCGTGGCTGAGCCAACCACTGTCGTGTACGCGGCTGGGCCGGCAGAGTGGAAGGCCGCCAGCAAGGTCGGCATGCAGGTGCTGCCCGAGCCGACGCCAGCCGCGCACGAGTGGCAGCTGTGGGCCTACAGCCCCGCTCTGGGGCCGGAACGGGCGACCGTGGATCCGCTGTCGCTGATCCTGAGCTTGCAGGACAGCACGGACGACCGGGTCCGAATGGCGCTGGATGAACTGAAGGAGCAACTGCCATGGTGAGGGGCCTGGATCTCTTCCGGCACTGGTTCGAGGAGCATGCAGACCAATATGTCCTGATTGGCGGCACGGCCGCCACGCTGACCATGGAGGACGCCGGCCTCCCATTCCGCGCCACCAAGGACCTGGATGTCGTTCTCCACGTCGAGGCGCTGACGCCTGCCTTTGGCGCGGCGTTCTGGAGCTTCGTGGAGGCCGGGGGATACGGGATCCGGCAGGCCAGCGAGACCGGCAAGCCGGTGTTCTATCGCTTCCAGAAGCCGGCCGACGAGCGCTTTCCGGCCATGGTCGAACTCTTCGCGCGCGCACCGGAGGGACTGGAGCCGGCCGCGGGCAGCCGCCTGACGCCGATTCCGATGGAAGAGGCCGTGTCGAGCCTGTCGGCCATTCTGCTGGACGAGGACTACTACGAGTTCATCCTGTCCGGCCGCCGCGAAGTGGACGGCCTGCCATGGGTCGGTGAAGACCGGTTGATCCCGCTGAAGGCCATCGCGTGGCTGGAGTTGAGCCTGCGCAAGGAGCAGGGCGCCAATGTCGATGGCAGGGACATCCGCAAGCACCTCAATGACGTGCTGCGCCTGTCCCAACTGCTGGCACCAGCGACGCGCATCCCTTTGGCGCCCAGGATCGGGGACGACCTCCGCCGGTTTCTCGATCGCGTCGTGACCGACGATTCGATCGATCCCAAGGCCCTGCAGCTGGGCGACGTGACGGTTCACGAGCTCGCGGCGCGCATAGCGCGAGCGTATGAGCTGGATCAACGAGACGGGGTGTCTGGATGATCGAACTCCGTCAGGCCATGAGGTTTCGCTCGGCGTCCGACTAGCGCACGCATCGTGAGAGGGTAGAAGGTGGCGAGAGGTCCAGAGTCTTGCCTGGCAGCAGATGCATTGCACCAATCGATTCGAATCGCTAAGGTTGAGACCATTCAGAGAGGCTCGTATGCGGAAAATCGTCTTCGTCGTCTTCTTGCTGCTTGGCATTGGGGCGGGATTTCTGCCAGCTCGCAACGATGACTGGGGGCTGCGGATCGTGATGATGGCTGTCGGCGCTCTGTTCGGTGGAGCGATCGGTGGCGCGCTGTCGCAGTTCGGGAAGCGACGGCAGCGGCCTCGCCAGCTTCGGAACACCGAGGAGGCTGATTCAATCGCCGGCTCCGACATGATGGGCCGCGAAGCTGCCTTCAACTATTGGCGAGATGAAGGTCATTTACCCTTCACGAAGCCCCCGCGCCCTGAGCATGGGTCCCATATGTTGGATGCCGATAAGAACATCTAACCTAGCTATTTCTTCAAGACGTCCTTTATCGCTCGCGTCGCGTTATCGACGAGCGGTGCAGCGTCCTCTTTGACCTGCTTGCCCGCCTGCAACACCAGGGAGCGTTCGGATGCAAGGGTGCCGTCGGCCGTGCTCGTGATCTGTGCCTTTCGGTCGAATTCGCCTTGGTCGGCTGACGTGAGCGCCCTGATGCGCTCTCCTTCCTCGCGAACCGTGCTCCGCAGCGACGATGGCGTGTTCGCTACAGACGCTGTCGACGTCGCCGACCCTCCGAAACCTATCACCTCCCCTTGATTTGATAGGTGACGTCCGGCAAGGTCAGGGGCTAGTGCAGGATCGCTGGAGTTCTGCATATGCTGTGCTCGAACATCGCTGAAGGCCGTGGGCACCCCTGTGCCATCCGAGAAAACGCGATTCGGCCGCAGGGACTGCCGCGCCAGTTCCGCCTCCATCAGGATGCGCGCAGAGGCGCTGTTACCGCCGTACTGTTCAGCGTAGCGGGTGAACATTGCAAGGTTGTGAGGATCCTGAGCGATGTCGATGGAGATGGTCTCCCCCCTTTCATAGGCCGTCGAGACGCGCTCGGCGAAGGCACTTCGCTCCGATAGGCTGGCGTCGGCGCGCTCCGACCTGGCTGTGCTCGTCGCAAGGCGGGCCGCGAGATCCTGTCCCTCACGCGCATCGCTGGCAACCACCGTCATGAAGCTCCTGTCTCTGGAGACTCGATCGCCAAACTGCTTGAAGTCGGCCAACTGCTCCGCGGTCATTGAGCCAAGGGCCTTTTGCTCGGCCGAGGAGAGGCTCGAACTGTAGTTCTTATCCACGGCGCCCCCAACGCCGAGACGAGCAGAGGCCCCAAAGGCAATGCGCGCCGCCTGGGCCTGTGTTAGGCCTGTTGTGTCCGCCACGCTCTTGCTGACCTGGTCGAGCCGGTGGAGCGTCTCGCCGAACTGTTCGAAGCTGCTCGACGTGGAGCCGCTGCTGCTGCGCGAAGAGTTCAGCTTGGCCATGCCCTTGGTGAAGGCTTCCGCGAGGACGGCCGAGCGCTCGGAGCTGGCCGCGATGGCCTCGCCGCGCGCAGCATCCACCTGATGGCTCGCCTCCTGAACGTCCTGCTCCGACACCCGCATGGAGACTACCCTCGACGCGAAGCCCTGGTTGCGCAGCAGGCTGACCGCGGTCCTTCCGGTGAGCGCGTTCGACGAGAAGGTATTGCCGCTGAGGTCGTGCTGCCAGCTGCCCATGAAGGCCGAGGTGCGTTGCGGCGCGAGCTGCATCTGGTCCATGGAGATGTTGCCCAGCGAGGTGTTCCCGACGGTCGAAGCAGCGGTCGCGCCCGAGAGGCTGGCCTGAAGGCCCGACAGGCCGCCCACGAGCGCGGTGCCGAAGTTCTCCATGCGCTTGAGCGCGGCCCAGGCGACGAACGGGATGCTCATCGCCAGGTAGCCGACGATCGCCTCGCCGGAGAGCGCGCGCGAGTAGATGACGGAGGAGGTCTGGAGGGTCAGTGCCCGTGCGCCCGTGCCGAGGTCCGCCGCGGCGGCCAGGTCGTAGGCCGCATAAATGGAGGCCATGTAGTTCAGCACGGCGTAGAGAGGCGGCCACAACTGGATCCATATGAGGATCGTTGCGTAGCCTTTGATGGCCAGCATGGTCTCGCGCCCGCTGGTCAGCATCAGCAGCAGCACCATGAGCGGGAACAGGACGTAGGTCAGCGCTTCGATGACGTTGCGAAACACCGGCAGCGCCTGCTCGGCCACCTTGCCGTAGTTGAGCCACGAGGCGTTCATCTGCGCCACGGCCTGGGCGCGGCCCACGGCCAGCACCATCGCGGCAGGATCGTTGACCTTCTGCCCGATGATCTTACCCGTGTCCTCCAGTGCGTTGAGCATGGCGTTTTGCCGGATGATGTCGGCGGCGGTCGCCGAGGCATCGGCGATGCTGTTCTTGAGGTAAGCCTGTTGGACTTGCCCCGCGATGGCCGCCGCCGCCGCGGTCGCGGGGAGCGTGGGATTGAGCTGGAATGCCAGGCGTCCCTGGATCCGTTGGAGCTGTGCGGGCAGCCGTCCGTTGAGGCTCTGGTAGACGTTCGGGCAGGTGTCCACCCCCACATTGCCGTTCGCGCCGGTGAGCGTGCTGAAGCGCGCTGGGTTGGGTGAACCCATGAGCGCCCAGACGTCACCCGACGCAGAGAACGCGGCAGGGTCGAGCGTGCCGTCGATGAGGTCGTAGGTCGTGCAGTTGTGGATGAAGTTGATCAGGTCGGTGCGGAAGTCAGGGCTCTGGAACACCACGTTGCCGGTCTCCCGCACGAGGCGATTGCCGAACATCAGGCCGTTGCGCTGGTACGCCAGTTCCTCCGGCAGCGCCCCGGGGCCGGGGATCTGCTGGAACGCCGTCTCGAAGAGTCCCGTGATCGTGTGCCCGACGGTGCTGGTCATGCTGCCCAGCAGCGCCACGCCGAACGGCACGTTGTCCACGACACGGACCGCGGAGCCACCGGTCTTGTCCACGATCCCCACGGTCACCTTCGGCACGATCAGGATGCTGAAGACCAGCATCACGGAGGCCAGCCACTTCCACCCCTCGAGCTTTTCCGGGGCGAAGGCGTAGGCGATGAGCGCGGTGACGAAGCCGCAGAAGGCCACCAGCGCCACGGCCGATGCGTAGTCGCCGGACGAGTGGACGGCCGCGGTGGCGTTGAAGATCCCGAACAGGCTGTCCGCGTTCTGGTAGGCGTAGATCTCCCACATGGTGCTGCCGCCCCATCGCCACTACCGGGTCACGTAGGCGGCCTGCTGGCCGAGCATGTCCATCACGTGCTGGGGCATGCTGGAGCGCAACTGGCGCTCCAGCTGTTCGAGGTGGCTGGCCACGGCACGGTATGAGCCGACCTTCTGGTACAGCAGGCTCTTTTCCTGGCTGAGCAGCAGCAGGATCGCCTGTGCGCGCTGGCGGATCTGGTTGGCCTGCTCGCGCTGGGTTTGCTGGAGCGTGTAGTCCTTGGCCAGCGCTGCCATGCCCACGCGCAGGTTGCGCTCCAGGAAGACATAGGCGTAATCGGCCGCGATCACGTCGCGGTACTGGCCGATCAGGCTGTCGGCCAGGCCCGAGCCGGGAATGCTGGTGCCGACCGAGAGCATCTTGTAGACCGGCTCCGTGGTCTGGTTGACGAAGCCGACCTCGGCCGAGTTGTTGGGGATGGGCGTGCGCGTCGCGATCTTGTCGGCGATCGAGCGCATCATGGCCTCGACCTTGGCGGTGAAGGGCACATGGTTGTAGGCGGTGTTGAGCGAGACGACGTCGCACGCCGTGTAGTCGTTGCAGCGCAGCAGGTGCTGGATGACGTTGTCGCCCGTGCCGGCGGCCTGGCCGTAGAGCAGCTGGCTGATCGAGGTGAGCGTCGGCGCGACCGGCTCCGGGTCGCGGCCGGACTCTTCGGGATAGTAGATGACGGTGCCGACCATGCTCATGATCAGTTCCCGCCCCGCGTCGTCGAGCGCGGCGCCGGTGTACTGCAGGGCCTTCCAGGTGAGGTTGCCCACGAACGGCGCCTTGTTGCGCACGTTGGCATCGCCCGAGGAACGCGCGGAGGACAGGATGCTGGGCCGGTCCGTGCCGCAGCGCTTGCGCGCCGCGTCCCGGTCGCTTTCCAGGCCCATTTCCATCGCGAGGTCCGCGCAGGTCTCCTGCGAGCTGTAGCCCACGGCCTCGGCCGCGGTGCTGACAATCGCCTTGGCGGTCTCGCAGGAGTTGATCCGCGCGTTGTTGATCCATGTCTCCAGGCCCTTGGCCCACTTGGTCAAACCGCCGAGCAAGGGAGACACGGCCTCCAGCGCGAGCTGGAAGGCGATGCCGGGCAAGGCGGCCGTAATGTTTCTCAACATGGCTTTGAATTCCTGCGCGGAGATGTGGCTGAAGCTGCCCCCGAAGACGTCGATCCCGCCGCAGCCCGCCTTGGCCGACGGGAACTGGATGGCGGCGAGCTGGTAGACCTTGTTGGGGGAGCGCATCATGAGGTTGCCGCCCGTGTAGGTGTTGTAGGTCTGGCCCCGGAAAGCGCCCGGTGCGGTGTAGTTGCCGATGGCGCCGAGGTTGGCGAACATGTCGTTCACCTCGCTGTTGAGGTCGGCCCGCGCGGACTGGCCCGTGGACAGCATCGCCAGGGACACGGCCAACGCGATGGCCCTGCTGCGGTGGATGGAGCGCGAGGGGGATGGCACGGGAACCTCCTAGGGCAGGGCCAGGTGCTGCGTTGCGCCCGGCAACATGGCTTCGCCCGCGGGCGACGTGACGATGGAGATGCGCTCCAGCAACTGCGACTCGGAGAGAACGCCGGAGCCGATCTGGGTGATCTTTCCGGAGGCGGGGTGGGCCAGGAACACGGCCGGCACCTGGGCGACGCGCAGCGCGGTGGCGATGCCGTTGTCGGGACGCGCGCGCGGGAATGCCGGCATGGGACCGCCGTCGACGCTCACCGCCTCGACCCGGATGCCGTGGCGTGCCTCGAAGGCCTGGAGGGTCGGGGCGAAGGCGTGGCAGTAGGGGCAGTCGCTGCGATAAAAGAAGATGAGGACGTGGTCGGCGCCCAGGGCGGCCACGGAGCCGGAGCGCTCGGCCCGCTGCTGCTGGTCAAAGACCTCCAGCGCCTGCGCGTTGACCGGGCGGCCCTGCAAGGTCGGGTCGAGCGCCGGGGTGGCCCAGGCGATGCGCTGGGCCATGTCGGCGAAGTAGGAGGCGCGGTCCACCACCTGCATCTCCAGCTCCATGTAGCGCCGCACGTTGGTCTCGGTCGGACGCATGATCGCGATGTTGCGCAGGTCTTCCAGCGCCTTCTGCAGCCGTTCGAACTCCACGAGCTCGGGCGGCCGGGGCGGCGCCAGCGGCCGTGCGGGCATGGGCGGGGCGGGGCGGGCGGAGGGCTCGCGCTCTTCGGCGGGAGGGTCTTCGTAGAAGTGCCAGCCGCGCCAGGCGTCCGACCAGTACGGGCGCGGCTCATCCTGGAGGGATGCGGCGGCGCCGTTCGCTGCCGCCGCCGTGCCGCCGAGCAGCATCAGTGCCAGGAGCAGCAGCCGCTGACGCGGGCAAGGAGCGTGGCCGGTCCTCATGGTGCCCTCACCGCAGCGACTTCGGCGGCAAGCCGTCGAGGCAGTAGTTGATGCCGAACTCGATGGTCTGCCTGCGCGGCGCGGCCACGTCGGGCAGCTTCACGCCTTCCTGCCAGAACAGCACCTTCAGCCGGCTGCAGCCCGGTTCGCGATAGCGCTTCTCGGTCGACACATCGATGTAGATGGGCGAGGTGGCCTCGAAGCGCTGGGTGATCGCGTCGGCGATCTCGCCGACGAGGACGCCATGCGCCATGCCGTCCGCGGACTGCAGCGCCGCCAGCAGGACGGGGCGGGCGTCCGCCACGGGGGTGCGGAACGTCTCGGCGCGTGGCTGCGCCATCAGAAGCGGGAAGAGGGCGGCGCCCGCGAAGGCGGCGGCCCGGCGCGCGGCGCAGTTCATTGGCACCTCCCTTCGCCGTAGTAGCAGTTGCTGGCGCGACCGGCGGCGCCGCTCTGCATCGCGCCGACGTTGGGCATGTTCGGGACGATCGAGGCATAGAACTCAGTGAGGTCCATGCGCGCGAAGTCCAGGGCCTGCAACTGCGCGATCGTGAAGCCCGAGCAGTCAGGCGCCTCGGCCGTTCCCCACCACTTCATGACCTGCAGGCGACCCTGCTCGTTGATGATCCGGGCCAGCACGGAGTTGAAGCAGCACTTGCTCGTCGTGTGCGTGATGCAGGAGACGCACTTGCCCAGGATCCGGATGCAAGAGGAGCAGTACGTGCCGACCGTGTGGCACAGGCGGGCGCCTTCCTTCATGGCGAGCTTGCCTTCCTCTTCGTCGCAGGACATGGCGGCCATCACGACGTAGATCACGATCGCGATGACGAGGCTCCATGGGTCGAAGGCCACGACCACGCTCTCGCCCGCGTAGAGCACCGAGGAACCGGCGGGCAGCGCGGTTCCGTTCACGGCGACCGTGACGCCGTAGGTGGTGAAACTGCCGGAGAAGCCGCCGCCCAGGAGCAAGGCCTGCATGCCCTGGTACAGGAACTGGCGGTTGCCGGCGTTCATCAGGGCGTCGAAGACCAGGCGCGAGCCCACGCCGAACATGCTCTGGTTGCTCATGCCCTTGCCCGCGCCGTCCGACATGCAGCAGTTCTTCAGCAGCCGGTCCCTGCAGCGGTTGGCCTCGCCCCGGAACACCTGCAGGTTGTCGGTGTCGAGGTAGACCCCGGCCTCGCGCCCGGCTTCCAGGAAGGACATGGCGCGGGCGAAATCCGCGTCGTTGGTGTAGGTGGTGTTGAAGCAGCTGCCGGCAATGCAGAAGACGTCCTTCGGGCAGTTGCGTGCCGTGACCGCGGAGCCCGGGGCGACCGGGCAGCTGTAGGTGTTCTCGGTGATCTCGCACAGCCCCGTGGCCGGGTTCGGCTGGCGGCAGGTGGTGCCAGTGGGCGTGCAGCCCGCGGTGGCCAGGGGCGCGCATTCGTCCGTGGGCGCGCCGTACTGGCAGGAGAGCGAGGTCTCGTAGCGCCAGCAGGAGCGGGTGACCGGCGCGCCGTCGATCTCCTTGGTGGCTGGCCCATCGACGCAGCGCGCCGCGCCGGTGACGGCGCAGCGTCCTTCTGCGTCCAGCGCCGGGCACTGGTCGTCCCACTGGTCGGTCTCGATGACGGTCGTGTGCGGCCGCTCGTAGCCCAGCGTCATCTGCGGGATGTACCCGTACAGCGGGTTGAGCCGGAAGCCCACCACGGGGCGGCTGCCGGCCGGCCGCCAGTAGGACCCCTGGAGGGTGCGCGTGATGTCCTCGCCCGGCGCGTCCTCGGGGTCCTCGCTGGGGGCGTAGCAGCGTCCCTCCTCGAGGTAGGTGGTCTGAACATCCCCGGCATCGCCTGCGGCGCCGGTCGTGTGGCCGATCCGGTCGCCGCTTTGCGTGCCGGCGGGGCAGGCGCCATAGATCTCCAGGAAGGGCCGTTCGGTCGTGCATTGCATGTCCCCCGAATCGCCGCCGCCACCCGTGCAGACCTGCCGGTATTCCTGGGCCACATAGCCGGTGACCCGGCAGTCGTCGCCATTGCAGCGGTTGTTGGCGACCCAGAGGCCGTTTCTGCCGCCGCCCATCGGATCCCCGCCGGGCAGCGGCGCCACGATCTGCGGGAACACGTACGCGCTGGTCATGTCGACGTCGAAGAAGGCCACCGGCGCGCCGCCCGCGGTCACGCGCATGCGCTGCTGCGAGGCTGGCTGGTCCGGCTTGCACTGCACGCCGAGGCCGATCGCTCCCGCGGTTCCCTGGGCAAACCACTCCCCGGGCGGGCAACTGCTGGTGCGCGAGACCGCCACGGACAGCGTGCGCGCGCAGGACAGCGCGGAAGCGCCGGAATACTGCCGGCACACGCGGGTCTCCGTGGCCGGCGTGGCCACCGTGTCGACCTGGCAGCCGGCGTAGAAGCTGGCAATGTCCTCTAGCTGGGTGGACGGGTTGGACGCGATGCGGCGGGCATCCAGCACGGCGGGGTCGTACGGAGACACCGGCTCGCGCGGCGTGTGGGCCGAGGCCCGGGCACCCAGCAGCGCCTGGCACACGGGGTCGTTCGGAGTCATCGCGCAGCCCGCTAGCCGGGCGCTGGTCTGCCCCGAGAGGTTGGGCTGCCCGTAGTAGAGCCGCTCGGGCGGCGCGTTCGTGTAGCCCGGCACCACGGCGGAGGCGTCCGGGGCATTGATCGCGCCGCGGATGACGGGATTCGCGGCCTGGCCCGCAGCCGTGCCCTCGGCGTGCGCGCCGGTCTGCGCCGCGGTCTGGGTGGTTACGAAGCAGGCGAGCGTGGCCCAGACCACGGCCCGGCGCAGGAGGAGGGAGAGCGTGAGAAGCATGGTGGCGCTACTCCTTCAGCCGCCGCAGAAAGCCCGCCGCGTCGCCCTGGAACGCCGGCGCAGCGCGCACCATGTGCTCCAGCGCATAGTCCAGGCTCACGTCGCCGGCCGCGCGCAGGAAGGCCTCGGGCGGCGCGCAGGTGCCGCTGGCGCACGAGACCGGGCGCGTGCCGTCGCGCACCAGCACGAAGCTGGGCACGCGCTCGATCGAGAACCGGTCGTAGGCCTGCGGGTCGATCTGCACCGCCACCTGGCGCGTGCCGATGAGCGGCTGCACCTGCGCCACGGTCTCGCGCAGCGACCCCTGTGCGAGTCCGCGCAGGATCACGGAGGCGCGCGCGCGCGCGGCCTGGTCGATCAGCCGCTGCAGCGCAGGGCGCGGCATGGACAGGCTCACGAAGACCATCAGCCCAGGCCCCTGCGCCAGCCCTTCCGCGGCCTGCATGGCGCCCGCCTGCGCGGCATAGCCCCGCGCCAGGGCCTCGAGGTCGATCGGCATGTTCGTCGCGGGCCGGGGCAGCGCATCGATGGCGGGGGCCGGCGCCGGGGGCGCCGCCTTCAGCTCCGCTTCTGCGGGCATGCGGTGCTTGCGCCGGGCCTGATCGATGTCCTGCTCGGTGACGGTGGGCTGCTCGCGGCGCACCCGCTCGAGGTCTGCATCGGTGATGGCGGGCGCGGCCGGACCCACGACTGGCCCGGCGGCAGGGGATGCCGCCGCGTGGACGGCGAGCACGAACGCCAGGACGAGCTTCCGCCCGCGGAGAAGGTCAGTAGCCCACACAGCAGTTCCTCTTGCGAAACAGGATGAAGGCGAAGTCCTCGCCCTGAACGGGGTACTCCTTGCCGGCGCCCCAGGTGACGGTCTGGCGCCCGAACGGCTGGCAGCACTTGCCGGCCTCCTTCGACGTGGCCGGGATCGGGTAGGTGAGCTGGGTCTTGTAGGCGGCCTTGTCCATGACCGGCAGGAAGTACGGCCCGCACAGGCCGGCCTGGCCGTGCCAGCCCCAGGCGATGAGTTCCCGGTGCATCTTGGCCGTCAGCCGCTGGGCCATCAGCGCCGCCGTGCGTACCCCGCCCATGTGGTACGGCACGTGGCCGTTCATCGGGTAGAGGCCGCCCTGGCAGCCCGCGCACCAGAACATCTCGCGGATGCCAAAGCCCATCGAGGCGGCGACGCAGTCGGCGGCGCAGGCCGCGACCGCCACGGGGTTGGCGAACAGCACCGCGTCGGGATTGATGATCAGCGTGAGCTCGTCGTCGGCCCAGAGCGGGTCGACCTCGGTGAGGTATGCAAGGTCGAAGCTGCCCTTCTCCAGGCAGGGGAAGTCGGTCACCACCTCGAGGTAGTAGAGGATGGGGTTCACGTAGAAGTGGGCCTGGTAGAACGATCCGCCGTCGCCGTCGCCCTCGGGACGCGTGAAGCGCGCGGCCTCCGGCGCGGGGATGCCCGGGTCGAGGTCGATGCCGCCCAGCGAGGCCAGGCAGAAGGGCTTGCGCACCGCCTCGACGTGGCGGGCCGGTTCCCAGAAGCCGATCGACAGGCCGATCACCGGGTTGACGCCGCAGGTGCACAGCGGGCTGCCTGGGTTGTCGATGTCCTCCTGCGAACCGAAGTCGCCGATGCGCGCGCCCCCGATGCTCAGGGGCAGGATGCAGCTCCAGCAGATGTCGGTGATCGGGTTGGGAAACCTGCCGGTGCAGGTGGTCGCGCCCGCGGCCGCGCAGCCTCCCGCCAGGAGGAGCCCGGCCAGCCAACGGAGCGTGTGGGTGAGCAGGCGCGGTTTCATCGCTCCACCTCCATCTCGTCGATGCGCAGCCGCTTGCCCTCCTGGGACACCAAGGCGGGCACCTGCGTGATCCCCAGGCGCCGCGTGAGCATCCCCTGCTGGTCGTAGTAGACCGGGACGCGCCAGGCCTTCATGAGATCGAGGTAGGAGCCTGCGGTCAGGATGGGCTTGACCTTGCCCTGGTAGTGGGCGACCAGCTGGTGCGCGCGACGCACTTGACGGGCGTCGCGCGCGTCGAAGAACAGCAGGTGGCGCGACAGGGAGACGATGTCCAGGGGATTGGCCTGCGTGCCGGCGGCGAAGAGAAGCTCGCCGTGCGCGCCCAGGATGTTGCGGTCGAGCGTGTAGGTGGGGTCGAAGTAGAAGGAGCGCGGAAACGCCGTGGTCCGCACGCCGGGGACCGGCACCGGGTTCCTCACCGTGTCGGTGCCGCGTGCCCGCGCCTCCTGCTCGACGCGCGCCAGCTCGCCCGAGCGCTCCTTCTCGCGCAGCCGTTCCTCGATCATGCGCAGCAGGTGCGGCTCGGTGATCCCGTACGTCGGCCCCAGCGCGCCGAGGTCCGTGGCGCGGGCGGTCGTGCCGCCACTGGCCAGCACGACGAGCAGGGCGGCCGACAAGCAGCCGCCGGGTCTCATCGCCCGGCTCCACGAGGGCAGGGGACCTGGGCCACCAGCCGGTCGCGCGCGGCCTTGTCCTGCAGCTGGGCAGCGCGCATCAGGCCCATGAGCGCCGGGTGTCCCTCGCCTTCGGAGATGGCCTGGCGCAGTTCTGCCGTGGTCGGCGCGCGGCCGCAGCGCAGTTGCACGGCCGCGATGTAGGTGCGTGCGCCCTGTTCGGCCGACGGAGCGATCTGCCGCAGCAGGCCGAGGTAGTCGGTGATCGGCATGTCGCCCTGGGCGGTGGCCACGGTGGATGCGCCGAGCGGACCGAACGCCGGGCTGGTTTGGGCGGGCGCGGCGCTTGCGGCCAAGCCCATCACGGCCAGCAGCGCGATCAGGTTGGCGCGATGGACAGTGTGGAATGCGGGAGGCATGGTCCGGTTCCTCAGAAGATCGGCATCACGACGCCTACCACCTGCTCGTCGCGCACCAGGCCACTCTCGGCGTAGCGCGAGTCGAAACTGTGGAGGCCGATGCCCTGCACGTAGTAGTGGCCCGGAGGAATGACCACCGGCGCGATGGGCGCGAGCGGGTGCCCGTCGTAGGCGTGGGTCTTGGCCCGGCCCACGGCCTCGCCGTTGACGAAGACCGTGCGGTCGGAGACCGTCACGATGTCGCCGGGCAGGCCCCGCACGCGCTTGAAGAACGGCTGGCCGCGCAGGCCCCGGTAGTGCGCCTGAGCCTCGCCCGCGAACGCGAACACAATCAGGTCGCCGCGCCGTATGGGCTGCTGGTGGAACTGCATGAGTGCCACGTGGTACGGCAGGCTCGGCGTCCAGTTGACGAGCAGGGGCACGCGCGGCGTCGGGTCCAAGAACAGGCGCACGTAGGCGAAACCCCAGACCGCGAACACCGGCAGGTAGAGGTACCAGCGCCGGCGCATGTGGCGCAGGAAGTCGATGAAGGATCGGGTGCGCTGGCGCCACCAGCCCGGCGCCAGTGCTGCGTCATCGGAGACGGTGTCCACGGTCATGGCTGTTCCACCTTCCGGCGCAATGCCGGCGTCAGGTCGCGGCTGTTCGGCGCTCCCGCGATCGCGCTCTTGATCACCACCAGGCAGCCGCATTCGCGAGGCAGCTCGTCCAGCGCCGCGGGCAGCCGCTGCGAGAAGCGGCGCGCGAGCGCGAGCGCCCTTTCGCGCTCGGCCTCTGTGCCGCCGCTGGTGAGCAACTGCGTGAATTCGGCTTCCTTCGTGCGGTAGACCTCGGAGAGATCCACCACGCCCACCACCAGGGCGGGGCGCAGCACCCAGCGGTCGTAGGCGGCGAGACCCGCGGCGAGCAGCAGCGCAGCGACCAGTGCATGCAGCAAAACGGCCTTCATAGCGCATGCCCCCGCTGGCGCAGCAGCTCGGTGATCGCCTCGTCGATCGACAGGCCCTGGGCGCGCAGTGCGTCGATGGGGGCGTTGTCCTCCAGCTTGTTCGAGAACAGAAGGTGCGTGGCCGGGTCCAGGATGTTGCGCGCCACCCCTTCGCCGACGGGCGAGGAGATGTAGACCTCCGAGAACGCGCCGGCCTCGGTGCGCAGCGAGTTGAGCAGGCGCTTCTTGGGCTCGTCCATCGACAGGCGGGCCTTGCGGTCCAGCATCTCGATCGATTCGGGCTTCTGGCGCAGCAGGAAGACCCAGTCCGAGCAGGCGAACGCCGCCTCCATCTGGGCCGACCCGTAGTAATCGTCGGCGCTCTGCGTGGCCGTGCCGAGGGCGCCGCCATACTTGCGCGCACGCCGGGCTGCCTCCTCGACCACAGCGGCCTTGATCGGGTCGTCGGCGCCGATGTCGCCCAACTGCTGCTTCAGCTCATCGATGAAGAGCACCTTGCGCCGGTTGCGCGTGAGGTACATCTCCCCCGTGATCTGGTGCAGCAGGAGGATGTTGACGACCGCGTGCAGGTCCGGGCGGCGCTTGAGTTCCTCATTCTCGATGACGATGAAATCGTTGCTGAAATCGACGTTGGCCCGGCCCTCGAAGAAGCGCTCGTACTGCCCACCCTTGGCATAGGGATTGAGCATGATGGCGAGATCCCGGATGCGCGGATCTCCCCGGACGCCCAGCTCCTCGATGGTCCCGGTCTTGAAGGCGTCGCGCAGGCCCGTGATCGTGAGGTCCCTGCCGTGCTCGCGCCAGAGCTTGAGGATCATGGCCGAGATGGCCTTGCGCTGGACCTCGTCCAGCGAATGCTGCATCGAGCACATCTTGCTGATGCCCGGCACCAGCATGTCGATGTCCTCGTTGATGTCGTGCACGATGGTGAACGGGTTCAGGCAGATGTCCACATCGGGCCGGAATTCGATGTACGTTCCCTTGGCCTTGCGGCAGAGCTTCTCGAAGCTGCGCCCGAGGTCCAGCATCCAGACCTTGGCGCCAATCGCGCGGTAGGACCACGCGAGCTCGTTCATCAGCACGGACTTGCCGCTGCCCGGCGCGCCGATGATCGCGAAGTTGTAGTTGCCGAGATCGTTGTCGAAGAGGTCCAGCGTCATGATCTGGCCGCGCCGGCCGCCGAACACCAGGGCCGGGGTGCGGGTGCCGCGCCATTCCGCGATCAACGGCGCCATGTGGATCGCGTTGGCCATGGTCTTGCGCGTGACGCGGCGCATCTTGGACAGGTCCTTGTGCATGCGCGGCGTCAGCGTCATGGGCAGGCTCGCGAGCAGGGCCTGGCGGTGCATGTAGGCGTCGGCGTTGAGCTGGAATCCGCGCGCGCGCCAGATCGCATTGGCTGCCTCGTGCGCCGAGGCGGCCTTGTCCGGCTGGGTGAAGATCGCGAGCTGGTGGTACAGGCTCACGAGATTGCCGCCGGTGTCCAGCGCATTGGCCGCCGCGGACCAGTCGTCGAGCTTCTTCCTCACATCCGGCATCACGTCGGCCATCCTGCTCTTGGCGTTCTGCGTGGCGCGCACGTGGTTCGCCGTGACCACCGACTTAGTGACGTTCGGATCGAGGATGTGCACCCCCAGCGTGATCAGGAACGGCGCGCTGTACTGCAGGGCCGGCTGCATCAGGTCACCAATGAGCGAACCCATCTGCCACAACGCGAACCGCTCGGGGAACGACTTGATGGAGTAGAAGCGCGCTTCCAGCATTTCCTCGCTCGTGCCCTTCCAGAACGTGATGCCCGACGGATGCGGATCCTGGACGGTGTCGAAGTCCACGATCTGGTCGCGGATCTCGCGCCCGTCGTCGTAATGCAGCCAGCGGTCGTCGTCGGCGTTCAGGTCCTCGGCGTCCGAATGGGCGATCCGGTCCGGGTTGGTGAACAGGGCGCACCAGTTGATCAGGTCGGCCGCGTCGCACACGCGGTTGGGCAGCATGGCCGAGCGCAGGGTCGCGGCCATCGAGTCGCGCAGCGTCAGCAGCGCGTCGCGGCGGTTGAGGTCCGCGGCGCTGCCCGGGAAGGACACGCTCAGCATGAGCCGGAAGTCCCGCAAGGTGTAGTGGAAGCCTGCGGTGAGCGAGGCCTTCGTGCCGCGCAGCAGGTGCTGCACGCGCTGGCGCGCGAGCCTGCGGAACAGGTTCTCGTTGGGCACCGGCCGGCCAAAGGGCCGCGCCTTCTCGGCCTGGTCCTCGTCCTCGATACGCAGGTTGGTGTACTGGCGCAGCTGCTGGCGGATGTGCGGCGAGGCGAACAGGTGGAACTGCAGGCCGGTGCCGGGCGGGCAGTTGGCGTACAGCGAGACCAGCACCTCGGACATGCGCTCGTCGGCGCCCGACTGCGGCATCACCTCGAGAAGGAAGCCCATCCCTTCGCGATTGACGAAGATCTTCTCCTCGGCCAGGTAGGCGGAATAGGGCAGCCAGCTCGCGAACTGCTCGGCCGGGATGTCGGCCGGCATCCCGAAGGGAAACAGGGGGGCGGCGTGGCGTTCGCCGTGACGTGCTTCGGTGGAAGGCAGGCGCATGGCGGCCTCACTGCGGTCGTGGCCCCGTGCCGGCCGGCGGTGGGCGCAGCAGCGGGAAGGAATTGAACGGCGCGGGGCGTTGCAGCGCGCTCTCTGCGGCGCCCGCCGGCCCGGCCTCCGCGGGTATCGGCCCGGCACCCGGCTCGGTGGTGCCGGAGGGGGTTGCGGGCACGGCGGGCGGGGGGCGCAGCGGCGCGTACTGGTCGCGGATGCGCTGGCGCACGTGGTCGATCTGCCAGCGACCGGCATCGACCTGGACGTAGACGAAGCCCTGGTCCCAGAGGTCGCCGTCCGCATCCTCCCACGGCTTGGTCCACAGCCGCAGCACCCGCGCCTCGGATCGCAGCGCCATGCCGGGCACGCCGCCGGCGGCGTCGATCGCGGGCGCGGCGGCCGCGAATGGTTGGCGGGGCGGTGCGGCGGCGGCCGGGACAGCGTCAGGAGCCCTGGCCTTGGCGCGGGAGGTGGACGGCTCGCCCGGCGCGGTGGCGGAGGCCCGCTGGCTCGGCAGGTTCTCGTGCAGGGCGTTGACGTAGGTTCCCGACACCGACTCGCAGGCCACCCCATCGGGGGCCGCGCAGGCGTACTTGGATCCGCCACTAAGCCCCGACATGTTGACGCACCCGGCCAGGGGGATCAGCGCGGCGAACGCACCGAGGTGCAGCGGCCGGGTCCTCATGGCCGTGCGCCCGCCGTGCCGGACTTCGTACCGGCCACCTTCGCGGCCTCCGCGAACCTGGCCTCCAGCGCGGTGCGCCCGATGTAGCCGTCCGTGCGGATGCCGTCGGCCCAGATCAGCGTCGGCGTACCCTGCACGCCCAGGCGGCGGGCCAGCTCGAGGTTGCGCCCGATGGGGTGGTCGCAGTGCGCGTCGGACCGCAGCAGGCTGGCGTCCGCCTGCAGCATCCACTGGCGCCAGGCGCGCTCGCGGTCGGCGGCGCACCAGATCGCGATCGGACGGGCCTCGCCCTGGAAGGGCAGGAGAAAGGTGTAGACCGTGACGTCGTCGATGCTGGCGAGCTCGGGCTCGAGCTGCTTGCAATAGATGCAGTTGGGATCGCTGAAGACCGCGACCTTGCGCCCCCCGTTCCCGTGCACCGTCCGGATCGCGTCGGCCAGCGGCAGCTGCTCCAGGGAGACGGTTGCCACCGTTCGAGACACCGGCTCGGACGGCCCGCCCGGGCCGGTGCTGCGCTGCGCGATCCGCGGGCCCGTGATGTCGCGCATGTCTTGCGTGTCGAAGAGGCGGCCGAAGACGAAGAAGCGCGGGTTGGCCGCCGGCACATAGGCGACGTTGCCGTTCATCCAGACCTCGTAGAGCCCTTCGACGTCGGTACGCGACACCTCGGTGAACTGCGTGCCGGGGTGCGCCTTGCGCAGCGCAGCGAGGAGCCGGGCCTCCTCGGGCGTCGCGGCGTTGCCGGCCGGCAGGGCGGCGAGCAGCGCCGCACACAGTGCGGCCTCAAAAAGCAATGCGGCGGTGCGCGAGCGGCGCAGGCGCACGGGTTCAGTAGTTGCCATCATCGGTGGCCTCCAGGTAGCGGGTTTCGGGGGAGGGGGAGGGGCCGGCGGTGGGCCCGGCCATGGCGGTCATCGGCACGTCGATGCGCACGCCCTTGGTGATCACCACGTCGATCTGGCGGCCGGCGTCCACCTCGATGACGGGGAAGGTGTTCTCGGCCAGCTTGATGTAGTACTGGGCGAGGCGGTCCAGCGCCTTGCCCACGCCCTGGCCCAGTCCAGCGCGGTAGGCGTCCGCGTTGCTGTCGGCGCTGGCGATCGTCCCCAGGGCCGAGGTGCTGTAGGTGGTGTTGGCGGTGGACAGTCCCTGGCCGATGCCGCTGACCACACCTGCCAGCAGGGCGTTGGCGAGCATCTGCCCTTGCTTGGTCACGAGGCGGCCGCGCATGCCGACCTTGCCGTCCTCGCCGTAGACGCTGCCCTGGATGCGCACCTCCAGCGTCGCGCCGTCGGCGCGCACGCAGGACAGGTTCTCGGTGCGCAGGTACGCGCGCTCGGAGCTGATGTCGCCGTAGCCGGCGGCGACCACGAAGCACTCGCGGTACTCGCCACGGAACCGGTTGGGAAGCACCGAGTTGTCCGAGAGACGGATCAGCACGGGATGCGGGTTGCTCTGCGACTGTCCGCCCGTGGGTGCGTCCAGGCCTCCGAGCAGGATTCCCCGCGTGAAGCTCACGGGCAGGAAGGTCGAGACGGTCTTCTGCGTGCTGGAGGACGCGCCTGGCGCGCCGTCTCGGGCAGCCTGTCCATCCCCGCTGCCGGTGGCCACCGCGCGGGACCGGTCCACCAGAGTGACGCGCGAGATGGTCGGCGTGGGAGGCACGGGAGGCGTGGGCGGCTGCAGGCTGGGCGCGCCGGCGGGCATCGCGCCTGCCCCCGCAGCCGACGGCGCCGGGGGCGGCGGCAGGCTCGCAGCAGGCGGCATGGCGACCGG
>NZ_MTBE01000003.1:0-281918 GCF_002916785.1 Diaphorobacter sp. LR2014-1
CCTTGAATTCTAACACGTTTTAAAAAGACCTGTCAAACTTTGTGGTCTTTCGACCTTTTCGCTAACTTCAACAACCCGCCGCTTTCGCAACAAGCCGCCCCAATCAGCGAAGCCTTGAATTATACACCGGTTTTAAACCCTAGATCAACTCAAAGCAGAGAATTTTTCAACTCCCCTTCGCTACACCCACATCACTTCCGAAGAACACCTCTGTAGTGCAGCAAGCCTCGCAGTATATCAACAAATTCCCTACTTTTGTCCAACAACTCACCATTGCCACTTTTCAAGCAGTTTTTCGGGCGTCAGACTGTCATAGCCCTCAAAGGGCTGATGTATCCAGGGGTTGGTGGGAAGGAACTCCACCGAATAGTCAGGCGCAAAAGTCGACAGCCCTTTCGTCCAAATCACCGCGCTACGCAGCTCCGTGATGGGTGCGTAGTTGGTCTTGAGCATTTCCACCACGGCATTCAAGGTGTGGCCCGAGTCCGCCAGATCATCCACAAGTAGCACGCGGCCAGCGATCTCCCCCCTGGGAGTCGTGATGAAGCGAGCGATGTCCAAGTGCCCCTTGACTGTCCCAGCTTCTGCTCTATAAGAACTAGTGGACATGATGGCCAAGGGCTTGTCAAAAATACGGCTCAGAATGTCCCCTGGTCGCAAGCCGCCACGAGCAAGACAAAGGATCGTGTCGAACTGCCATGCGGATTGATGCACCTTTAGCGCAAGCTTCTCTATGAGATTGTGATACTCGTCGTAGCTCACGTACAAATGCTTGCCGTCTTCCGTCAGCATACTAACTCCTGAATTAATAGCAACAATCGCCTTAACAGCGGGCGACACACTCCAACTGCCCCACTATGCCCTCAGTCCGCCGCGTAGGGATGGCGCATCAAGATCGTGTGATCACGGTCTGGACTGGTCGAGATCATTGCGATAGGCACCCCCGTCACTTGCTCAATACGCTCCAGATAGCGGCGCGCATTGGACGGCAGGTCCTCATAGCGAGTCACTCCCACGGTGGATTCCGTCCAACCGGCAATATTCTCGTAAATAGGTACGCAACGTGCGATTTCTTCGGCACCCATTGGCAGAAGGTCGATCCTTTCACCGTCCAACTCGTATCCCACGCACAGCGACAGTTCCCTCAACCCGTCCAGAACATCCAGCTTGGTGATGCAGAGCCCTGAAAGACCATTGACCTGCGCGCTACGCTTGAGGAGTGCGGCATCAAACCAACCGCAGCGACGGCTGCGCCCAGTCGTCACCCCTTTTTCGGCGCCCACTGTACTCATGTGATAACCCGGTGTTCCAGGCGTTTCCCATTCAAGCTCGGTCGGGAAAGGCCCTCCCCCCACACGCGTGCAATATGCCTTGGTGATCCCCAAGATGTAGTGCAGATGCCCCGGGCCAACGCCCGACCCCGCTGCCGCATTACCCGCCACACAGTTACTGGACGTGACATAGGGATAGGTACCATGATCCACATCGAGCAATGTGCCCTGCGCCCCCTCAAACAGCAGATTTGCGCCCACGGCATGCGCTTCGTTCAGTTCACGCGAGACATCTGCCATCATGGGCTTGAGCATCTCTGCATGCCGCATGGCCTCCTCAAAGACCGGCTCAAACTGCACTTGCCCGCCCGTGATGTAGGGCTTGAGTGCATCGCCAAACTGAAAATTGGCCGAGCCCAGGAAGGTGCTGAGGACATGGTTGTGCAACGCCAGCAATTCGCGCAGCTTGGCGGCAAAGCGTTCTGGATACTTGAGGTCTTGTACGCGCAGGGCACGGCGAGCGATCTTGTCCTCGTAGGCCGGTCCGATACCACGGCCCGTGGTACCAATCTTCTCGGCGCCACCGTGTTCACGCGCCGCTTCACGCGCCACATCCAGCGCCGCATGGAACGGCAGGATCAATGGACAAGCTTCACTGACGCGCAGACGCGAGCGCACTTCGACGCCCGCTTTTTCGAGCCCCTCGATCTCCTCAAACAATTTGCCTGCCGAGAGAACGACGCCGTTGCCGATGTAGCACTTGACACCCGGGCGCATGATCCCGCTGGGAATCAAGTGCAGCGCCGTCTTGACGCCGTTGATGACCAACGTGTGACCAGCGTTGTGCCCGCCCTGAAAACGCACCACCCCCTGGGCGCTCTCAGTCAGCCAATCAACCAGTTTGCCTTTGCCTTCATCGCCCCATTGGGTGCCGACCACGACAACGTTACGACCCTTGCTTGCTTTCATGTCAAACCCGATTCAAATGCTGAAGAAACTCAAATCGCCTTTACGACCCAGTTGCCATCCACCAGGACAAGCTCCCGATCGCAGTGGAATTCGTCCACTTCGCTGCCGTGCCCCGGCAGCACACACACCACGGTTTCGCCCTGACGACGCAACGTAGCAATGGCAGCACTGAGCGCACCACCATCGCCCCAGGGCGCCCGGATGGCCGCACGCAATGACGGAGCCGACACCACGCCCACCAGCTGCTTCACGTCCAGGCTAAAGCCTGCGGCTGGCCTGTTACGGCCGAAGACCGCGCCGACCTCGTCATAGCGGCCGCCTCGCACCAGCGCATCACTGGCGCCCTGCGCATAAATCGCAAAACGCGCGCCGCTGTAATAGGCATAACCCCGCAGATCTGCCAGATCAAATGTGACCCGCACACCGTCCATTCGTGCCGCAATCGCCCTCAAATCTGATAGCGCCTCGCGCGCACCAGGAAAGGGCTTCAACAAGTTTTCGGCCTCATTCAGCACTGCTGCATCGCCATACAGCTGCAACAGTGCCAACAACCCTTCCCGCGATGCAGACGGGAAATCGCGTGTCAACGACGCCAGTTCGCTGGCATCTTTGGCAGCAAGCGCACCGTGGACTTGGGCGAGCTGATGCATACCGACAGGAAGCCCTGCAAGCAGACTGCGCACGATGCGGACGTCGGCCAGATCTACGCTCACCTCCTGTACGTGGGCACTACGCAAGCACTCCAACGACAGCAACACTGCTTCGATATCCGCCTCGATACCTGGATGACCGTAGATCTCGGCTCCAAACTGCAAGGGCTCCCGGGTGGCATGCGGACGATCGGGACGCGTGTGCAGTACTGGGCCGCAATAGCATAGACGCGCCACCCCCTGCCGGTTGAGCAGGTGCGCATCAATGCGTGCGACCTGTTGGGTCGTATCGGCCCTCAAGCCGAGAGATCGACCCGAGAGTTGGTCCACCAATTTGAACGTTTGGAGGTCCAGCGCCTCGCCAGTGCCCGTCAACAGTGATTCCAGATGCTCCAGCAAAGGAGGCATCACCAACTCATAACCGTAACTGCGTGCCGTATCGAGCAGTCCGCGGCGAAGTTCTTCAATGTGCCGCGCCTCGGAAGGCAAGACATCGGCAATATGATCCGGCAGGACCCAGGCAGACATGGGATGGGGCAGGCTGTTAAAACGTTGATTCTACCGGCATGGATAAGCCCCACCCCGGGACCGAAAGCGGCCAGGCTACGCGAGCAGCAGAATGGCGCCGCCAGCGATCAGCCCCAACAGCGCGCAAAAGCGAATCTGGCCGTCACGCAATTGCAAAAGCTGCGTGAACATGCGGCGCCAACCACCAGGTGACAAGAAGGGCAGCAGCCCTTCGATGACCAGCACCCAACCCAACGCGATCCAGAACCCGTTCATGGAGGCCGACCACCGCCATCAGTCGCTCATCAGCGGCGGCCGCCTGCAGATGCATTGCCCGTCCCGCCCCTGAATACCTTGAAAAATTCAGAGTTCGCCGGATCCAGCACCATGACATCGCCCTTGCGGTTGAAGCTCGCCTTGTAAGCTTCGAGACTCCGGTAGAACTGTGCAAATTGAGGATCACGGCCGAATGCCTCCGCATACAGACGCGCAGCTTCCGCATCACCCTCGCCCTTGATCTTCTGGGCGTCGCGGTAGGCATTGGCAATGGTGATCTCGCGCTGCCGGTCTGCGTCTGCGCGAATCTTTTCCCCCTCCGCCGCGCCCGTGGAGCGCAGTTCATTCGCAACGCGCTTGCGTTCCGCTTCCATGCGTCGATAGACGGACTCCGTGATCGCTTCTACGTAGTCGACCCGCGTGATGCGCACGTCCACGACATCGACACCCCAAGGCTTGGAGCCGCGGACAGCTTCCAGCACTTCCCGTTTCACGTCGGACATCAGCGCATCGCGCTTGAGCGACAGCAGCTCCTTGACGGTGCGACGGTTGACCTCTTCCTGAAATGCATTGCGGACCACCCGATTGAGCTGCAGTGCACCTGCATTCTCGTCCAGTCCCACATTGCGGATGTACTCGGATGGGTCGGTAATGCGCCAGCGCACATACCAATCGATCACCACGCGCTGCTTCTCGGCTGTCAGCATCGACTCGGTGTCTGAACTGTCCAGCGTGAGCAGACGCTTGTCGATGTAGCGAACGTTTTGGAAAGGTGGGGGTAGCTTGAAATTCAAGCCTGGTTCCGTGATGACTTCCTTGATCTGCCCCAACGCGTACACCACGCCAAACTGGCGTTGGTCGACGACGAACACCATCGAGCTGAGCAATGCCAGCAACAACAGAACTGTCGATGCGATAAATCCGATTCTGTTCACACGGCTCTCCTATCGGGACTCACGTTCGCGCGAACGGTTGGCATCACGCAACCGAGAATCGCCGGGAAATTGAGAGGTCGCGGCAGGAGGGACTGTCGCTGGCGGCGTATCGGTCGCGGCAACCGCCGATGTCTGCTGTGAAACGCTCTGCATGATCTTGTCCAACGGCAGGTACAGCAAGTTGGATCCTTGCCGCGACTCCACCAGTACCTTGGTCACATTGCCGTAAATCTGCTGCATGCTCTCCAAATACATGCGGTCTCGCGTCACCTGCGGCGCCTTTTGGTATTCAGCAAGGACGGCGCTGAAGCGCTGTGTGTCACCCTGCGCCTGCGCCACGATGCGCGCCTTGTAGGCTGCCGCCTCCTCAATCAAGCGGGACGCCGTACCCGTGGCACGCGGAACCACATCATTGGCATAAGCCTGGGCTTCATTCTTAGCGCGCTCCCGCTCCTGGCCCGCCTTGAGCACGTCATCAAAAGCCGCCTGTACTTGCTCAGGAGGGCGCACCCCCCCCTGCTGCAGGTTGATGCCAACGACTTCCACGCCGACCTTGTATCGGTCCAGAATGGTCTGCATCAGATTGCGCACACGCGGAGCAATCTGGTCCCGCTCTTCCGCCAAGGCGGTATCCATGCGCATTTTGCCCACGACTTCGCGCACCGCCGTCTCTGCCGCCTGAACCACGGCTTCGGCAGGATTGCGGCTCTCGAACAGCCACGCACGCGCGTCATTCAAACGATATTGCACTGCGAACTTGATTTCGACGATGTTCTCGTCTTCGGTCAACATGGCGGACTCACGCAGCCCCGTGCTCTTGATGACGCTATCCCGCCCCACATCAGCGGACCGGATCTGGGTCACGAATACCAGTTCATGGCGCTGAATGGGGTAAGGCAGGCGCCAATTGAAGCCGGCGTTGACCGTGCTCTTGTACTTGCCGAACTGGGTGATCACCGCTTGCTGGCCTTCTTGCACGATGAAAAAGCCAGTGCCCAGCCAGATCAGCACCGCTATGGCGGCGATCAATCCCACGCCAACCCCCGCGTTCTTCATGTCTGGCTGGAAACCACCATTGCCGCCACCAGAAGCTGGACCACGCGACCCGCCGCCGCCAAACAACCCACCCAGCTTGCGGTTCAGATCACGCCACAATTCATCCAGGTCCGGTGGCTGTCCCGAAGGATTCTGGTCACGTCCACGTGGACGCTGTGAGTTATCCGGAGAAGGGCGCTCCGAATCAGGGCGCTGTCCACCCTCGCCCTTATCGTCCCCACGGCCCCAACGAGGATCGTTGAGATTGAACATCCCCCGAATACGCTCAGGCAGCACGGCCCAGCGAGAGGCCCGGTTAAGAAGGTTCATGCGCGAATTCTCGTACTCTCAATAGCAATAGAACACCAGCATTGTGCCCAATCAGTCCCACTCGCCCTTCAATTCAGCCGCCGTCACAGGGGGCATGCCTGACGAAAGTGACTTCTGAACCATGTCTGCCAATAGCTGCCGCAAGTCAGCCACCCCTTCGCCAAGGCCGGCACTGACAAAAATCCGCGGTACAGGCCGCCCATCCAGTTCATAGGTATCTTGCCGCACGTTAGGACGCACTTCGGGCGTGAGGGCATCCAATTTGTTGAATACCAAGAGTTGTGGAATATCGGCGGCGCCAATCTCACCAAGAACCAGTTGCACCTGTGCAATCTGCTCGGGAAAGGCGGGGTTGGCGGCATCGACCACATGCAGGAGCAGATCCGCGTCCACTGCCTCCTGCAACGTGGCCTGAAACGCATCCACCAGCCCGTGCGGCAGATCACGAATGAAGCCCACGGTATCGGACAGGGACACCGAACCCGCGGCTTCGCCCAAATAAAGATGACGCGTGGTGGTGTCCAGCGTGGCGAACAACTGGTCTGCTGCGTAGGCTCGCGCCTTCACCAGTGCATTGAACAGCGTGGATTTGCCCGCGTTCGTATAGCCCACCAGCGAGATATTGAATGTATCGCGCCGCTGCCGCTGCCGCCGCTGGGTCGCCCGTTGGCGCTTGACCTTGACCAGGCGCTCCCGCGTGCGCTTAATGGCTTCGCTGATCATGCGACGGTCGAGCTCAATTTGTGTTTCGCCCGGTCCGCCCCGTGTGCCAATCCCCCCGCGTTGACGCTCCAAGTGCGACCAGCGCCGCACAAGTCGAGTGCTCAAGTACTGCAAACGCGCCAACTCCACCTGCAGCTTGCCCTCGTGGCTGCGGGCGCGCTGGGCAAAGATCTCCAGAATGAGCAGCGTGCGATCATTGACGGGCAACTCCAGGCTTCGCTCCAGATTCCGCTGCTGCGCCGGACTCAGCGCCTGGTCGAACAGCACCTCCTTCGCGCCATGCATCTGCGCCAGAGTGCGGATCTCATCCGCTTTGCCGCTACCCACGAACAGCGCCGCATCAGGCGTCTTTCGCTTGCACGTCAGCCGCGCGACAGGATTCAAGCCTGCAGTCTGGGCCAATAAGCCAAGCTCTTCGAGTTCGGCATCGAAATGGGGCAAACCAAAATCCACGCCTACCAATAGAACAGGCGTGGATTTCGTGTCAGGAGAAGAATGGGAACTCAAGGCTGCGTGCCCTGGGATGCGCAATGCTTGCGCCGTGGCGCAGCCTTGAACTGCCGCAGGGGCTTACTGGTTGTCCCCGTCGGCGGCGGGTTCCGCAGTCGAGAAGTTGACGGCACGACCAGGCACGATCGTGGAAATAGCGTGCTTGTACACCATCTGCGTCACGGTATTGCGCAGCAGCACGACGTATTGATCGAAGGATTCGATTTGACCCTGCAGTTTGATGCCGTTCACCAAATAAATCGAAACCGGCACATGCTCCCGACGCAAGGCGTTCAGGAAGGGGTCTTGAAGAAGCTGACCTTTATTGCTCACGATATTCTCCGTGTTCAAAAATGTTGTTGTAAACCAGCACCTTACCACAGCCAGACGGCCATACGCCGTCCAGGGGCTCAGGAGTTCTGCTTGTCTGTATAAGGATTGCTGGAGGTTTTCATTTCGATACGCAGCGGCGTACCGACGAGGTCAAATTCTTTGCGAAAACGCGCCTCAAGAAAGCGCTTGTAGGCGTCCGTGACATGCTCCAGCGAATTCCCATGGATCACGATCACCGGCGGATTCATGCCGCCCTGGTGCGCATAGCGCATCTTGGGCCGGAACATACCCGAGCGCTTAGGGCTTTGGAACTGCACCGCCTCCTGCAGCAGGCGCGTCAACACCGGCGTAGGCATCTTGCGGTTGGCAGACTTGTACGCCTGGATGATGGATGACCACAGCGGCCCAATGCCCTGCCGTTTCTTCGCGGAGATGAAGTGCAACGGCGCGAACTTCAGAAACGACAGACGCGTTTCGATGGAACGCTCCAGCTGCTGCCGACCATAGTCGTCCACCGCATCCCATTTGTTCACTGCGATCACCACGGCGCGACCACTCTCCAGGATGTAGCCGGCAATATGTGCGTCCTGGTCCGTCACTCCTTGCGTGGCGTCCAACAGCAGCAGCACGACATTGGCTGACTCGATGGCCTGCAGGGTCTTCACGACCGAGAATTTCTCGATCGCTTCAAACACCTTGCCTTTGCGTCGCAGGCCCGCTGTGTCGATCAATTCGAACTTCTGGCCGTTGCGCTCGAAAGGCACCGATATGGCATCGCGCGTGGTGCCGGGCATGTCGAAAGCCACCAAACGCTCTTCACCCAGCCAGGTATTGATCAGTGTGGACTTGCCCACGTTGGGGCGCCCTGCCACTGCAAGACGGATGACATTCTTCTCGGCCGCCGCATCCTCCTCCTCAATCTCGGGCAACGCGAGCGGCTTCAGCGCGAGATCCACCAGGCTGCGCACACCCTGGCCGTGCGCCGCCGATACGGGGTGCACCTCCCCCAGACCCAACTCATAGAACTCGGCCAGATGCATGCTGTCCTGCATGCCTTCGGCCTTGTTGCCGGCCAACACGCAGGGTTTGCCCAGGCGGCGAAGGTAGTTGGCAATGTCGTGGTCCTGGGCGGACAGTCCGCCGCGTACGTCCACGACAAAAACCACGACATCGGCCTCCGCCACGGCCTGCTGGGTCTGCCTGGCCATCTCGCGGTAGATGCCGCTGGAGGCATCGGGCTCGAACCCCCCGGTGTCGATGACGATGTACTCGTGCTTGCCCTGTCTCCCATTGCCATAGTGGCGATCACGCGTGAGGCCGGCAAAGTCGGCCACGATCGCATCGCGCGACTTGGTCAAACGGTTGAACAAGGTGGACTTGCCCACATTGGGCCGCCCCACCAAAGCGATGACAGGCTTCATCCTGTGTCCTATATCCCTATCAGTCCGGACGGAAGCCGTAGACGCCACCCTTGCGCGTCACCACCACCAAGGTGTCGCCCGCCACCGCCGGGGCTGCCGCAATGGCCGAGCCATCGGTCGTCAGGCGGTTGAGCGGTGCGGCGTCCTCACGGGACAGCAGGTGCACCAGCCCTGTATCGTCACCCACTACCACTGAACGCCCCAGCACCAAGGGCGCTGTGAGCTTGCGGAACTGCAGCCTGTCCGATGTCCAGGCGCGGGACCCATCGGTGCGCCGCCATGCGATCACCGTTCCGTTGCTTTCCGTGCCGAACAGCATGGTGTCATCCCCGTGGATGCCCACGCCGCCGCTGGCGGGCTGCGTCCACGAGACCGCCCCCCGGGATGCATCGATACAGCCCACCGAGGCCTGGAAAGCCCGCGCGCACAGGCTATCGCCCACACGGCTCGTACGGCCAACGATCTCCACCAGCCGCTCGACGTCATTGGTGCCGCGCGGGCTGGCCAAGGGCGCCTCCCAGCGCACCACGCCGTTGTCGGGATTGAAGCCGACCAGACGGCCGGACAGCCCCGCAACCAGGGTGTCACCCACGGCCATCAGCACACCGCCCTGGCGCAGGACCAGGGGCTCACCCGGCCGCTGCTGGCTCCAGAGCCGGTAGCCAGTCGCCGCGTCGAAGGCGGAAATGGAGCGATCCGCCGCCAGCACGAAGATGCGCTTGCCCGCGACCAACGGCGCCGTATAAGCCTGGGCGGGCAACGGCTTGCGCCAGATCTCCCGACCGCCGTCCAGTGCGATAACTTGATTGCCCTTCGACACCACCGCCGTCCAGCGCCCATCACTTCCCACGCCCGAGGCAAGCGGCTGGTTGAGGCGCGTGCGCCATACGTCGCCCCCCGTGCGAGCATCGATGGCCGCCACATCGCCATTGGCAGAGGCCACCGTCACCACGCTGCCCTCCACGTGCATGTCGAGCTCAAGGCCTTCTTGCGTCCCAATCTGGGACACCCACGCCTGACGCACTCCCAGCACAGGGACGTTGGGACCGAGCTCCGCCGCCTTCGGCTTCGGCGTGCCGCCCCACAACGAGCAACCTCCCATCACCAGCAGGCTCACCAGCAAAGAGGCGCCGGTCAGCGCCCTCATGGCATGACTACGTGCCTGGCTCATTGCACGCCCCCCGACGTAGCGGAGGCTACCGTCTCCACCTGTGCGCCCAAAGCGTTGAGCTTGGCTTCCACCAGGCGGCGGTATTCCACACGCTCGTCAAAAGCCTGGTAGGCACGGCGGTACTCGGCGATGGCTTCCTGCTTCTTGCCCTGCAACGCGAACACATCACCCTTGCGATCCGCGACCGTAGCAGCAAACTCTGTGGGGAATTTCCCCGACAGCTGCGCCAAGGCCTCGTCGTAGGCCTTTTGCTCGATCAGGACGCTGGCCAGGCGCAACCGGGCCAAGGCCTGGTAACCCTCATCAGACGCTTTCTCGGCCACCCAAGCCAACGTACTTTTGGCGGCATCCCACTTGCCAGCGTCGGCCAGCGCTTTGGCAGCCAGAAGGCCTGCCTGCCCCGCCTGCGCGGTGCCGCCGTAACTCGACTTCAAGTCGCCCACGGCTTGCTCCACGCGCGCAAGGTCACCCGCCTGCACGGCCATTTCCACGGCCTCGGCCAGTGCCGTCGCCTGCTGGGCCTGGCGGCCCTGCCACAGCCGGTAGCCGTTCCAGGCAGCAAGCCCCCCCATGATGACAATCAACACCCAGGTGATGGGCGTGCCCCACGTGTTCCAGAAGTGCTTGATCTGCTCAAGCTGTTCTTGTTCTTGAAGGTCGAAGTTGTTGGCCATGTTGTGGTTCCGTTCAGCGCGAGGATTGTAGGGTGGCCGCCCATTCGGCCAGCGCCGCCAGCGGGCGCTCCGCCTGCTCGCCGCCATCCCGCAGCGGCTTGACGGTCACGGCCCCGCGGGCCAGTTCGTCGGCGCCGAAGACCAGTGCATAGCGTGCGCCGCTGGCGTCCGCCTTCTTGAACTGGGATTTCATGCTGCCCATGCCCTCGCCTGCGGCGGTGGAGCTGTGCATCTGCACCGACACCCCCTGCGCACGCAGCCGCTGCAAGGTAGCCATGACCACCGGCAGGGCTGACGCGTCGGGCACTACGGCATAGGCATCGGCAGCTGGTCGGGCCACTTGCGCCTCCTGCTCCTTGAGCAACTCCAGCACGCGCTCCACCCCCAGCGCCCAGCCCACGGCCGGAGCGGGCTTGCCGCCGATCTGCTCGATCAGGTAGTCGTAACGGCCCCCACCGCAGATCGTGCCCTGCGAGCCCAGTTGGTCCGTCACGAACTCGAATACCGTGAGGTTGTAATAGTCCATCCCGCGGACCAGGCGGGGATTGAGGCTCCAGGCCACGCCGTTGGCATCCAGGATCGCCTTGACGGTCTCGAAATGCTGCAGCGACGCCTCGCCTAGAAAGTCGATGAGCCGCGGGGCGCCTTCCACCAGCGCCTGCATCGCGGGGTTCTTGGTGTCGAGAATGCGCAGCGGATTGCTGTGCAGGCGGCGGCGCGCATCCTCGTCGAGCACATCCATGTGCTGCTCCAGGTATGCGATCAGCGCCGCGCGGTGGGCGCGGCGCTCGTCGGGCTGCCCCAGGCTGTTCAATTCCAGCCGCACGTTCTCCAGCCCCAGTTCCGCCCACAGCGCATGCGCCAGCAGAATGATCTCGGCATCGGCTTCCGCGCCGGGAAAGCCCAGCGCCTCGGCACCGATCTGGTGGAACTGGCGGTAGCGGCCGCGCTGTGGCCGTTCATGCCGGAACATCGGCCCCATGTAGTACAGGCGCTTGCCGCCGTCGTAGAGCATGGAATGCTCTACCACCGCACGCACCACCCCCGCCGTTGCCTCGGGGCGCAGCGTCAGCTGTTCACCGTTGAGCCGGTCCTCGAAGGAGTACATCTCCTTCTCGACGATGTCGGTGACTTCGCCCAGGCCGCGCACGAACAGCGGCGTAGGCTCCACGATGGGCGTGCGGATGTTGCGATAAGCGTAGCGCGCCATGAGGGTGCGCACCTTGTCCTCCAGCCATTCCCAGCGCGCCGAATCGGGCGGAAGAATGTCGTTCATGCCCTTGATGGCAACCAGCTTCTGCATCTTGTTCTATTGTTTGTGATTTTGAATCAAATCAGCCTCTAGCGCTTATCCATCAAGCGCTATAAGCTATAATATTTATAGCAAACTTGCGCACACTTCACTGTGCGCCTGCGCCGTTGCCGAAACGCCGGGCAATGTAGCCTTCAACGATATCCTGGAACTCTCGCGCGATGCCCTCGCCCCGCAGGGTCATGGCCTTTTCGCCGTCGATGAACACCGGGGCGGCGGGCGCCTCGCCCGTGCCGGGAAGGCTGATGCCGATGTCGGCATGTTTGCTCTCGCCCGGGCCGTTGACGATGCAGCCCATCACGGCCACCTTGAGTTTTTCCACGCCGGGATAGCGCAGCCGCCATACGGGCATCTGCGCACGCAGGTAATCGTCGATCTGCTTGGCCAGCTCCTGGAATGTGGTGCTGGTGGTGCGGCCGCACCCCGGGCAAGCGGTCACGCTGGGCACGAACGCGCGCAGCCCCAGCGATTGCAGGATCTCGGAGGCCACCACCACCTCCTGGGTGCGCGCCTCGCCGGGCTGCGGAGTCAGCGACACACGGATAGTGTCGCCAATGCCTTCCTGCAGCAGGATCGAAAGCGCGGTGGTCGACGCCACGATACCCTTGGTACCCATGCCCGCCTCGGTCAGACCCAGGTGCAGCGCATAGTCGCAGCGGCGCGCGAGTTCGCGGTACACCGAGATCAGGTCTTGCACTCCGCTGACCTTGCACGAAAGGATGATCTGGTCGCCGCTCAGGCCCATTTCCTCCGCGCGTTTCGCCGATTCGATGGCGGAGGTGATCAGCGCCTCGTACATGACCTGGCGCGCATCCCACGGCTGGGTGCGGCGGCTGTTCGCATCCATCAGCTCGGCCAGCAACTCCTGGTCCAGGCTGCCCCAGTTCACGCCGATGCGCACGGCCTTGTCCCAGCGCACCGCTGCCTCGATCATCTGGCCGAACTGCTTGTCCTTCTTGTCGCCCTTGCCCACGTTGCCCGGGTTGATGCGGTACTTGGACAATGCCTGTGCGCAGTCGGGAAATTCCGTCAGCAGCCGGTGGCCGTTGTAGTGAAAGTCGCCCACCAGCGGCACCGTCTCGCCCATGCGGTCCAGCTGCTCACGGATGTAGGGCACGGCCGCTGCGGCCTCCGGCGTGTTCACCGTGATGCGAACGAACTCGGAGCCCGCTTGCGCCAGTTCCTTGATCTGGATGGCCGTGCCGATCGCATCCACCGTGTCGGTGTTGGTCATGGACTGCACCCGCACCGGTGCGCCGCCACCCACCGTGACCACCCGGCTGCCCCAGACGATGCGTGCCTGCCGCGAGCGGCGTGCCTGGGGCTGTGCCATAGCGATCGGTGCGGCTGTGCCGGAGATATTCATTTACTTCACCTCGAAACGCGCAACGTTCTCGCGCGCAATCGCATTCAGATCCATGGGCTGGCCGCGCACAACCACCTCCGTGGCATCCGCCTTGCCAATGACGACCGACCAGGGAGGGCTGCCCGCCGCGGAAACACTCTCGCCCGCAGCCAGGATCTTCTGCAGCACGACGCCGCCCGCGGCGTTGCGCACCTGGATCCAGGATTCTCCCCGGGCGCGAATGACCAGCACGCCCGAAGCCTCGGTGCCCTTGGCGTCAACTCCGGCCTCGTTGGTCACGCCGTGGGATGGGGCCGGCTCCACCGCCGCAGCGGGGGCCGATGCGGCGAGGGCCGCTGAGGCCACCGCAGCAGAAGATGGCTCTGCCCGCACAGTGGCCTGTCCCCCTGATGCAACGGACTCTGAGGGCACCGCAGCAGTCACCGGGTCCAGTTGCGTGGCTTCGAGCGCGCGCTGTGGCGGTGTTACCGCCTCCGGACTGCTGGCGACCGGCAAACTGTCGTTGCCCTTCGGGAGAAAGGCGATGGCCACCGCGGCGGCCAACAGCGCGGCAACCGTCACGCCCATCATGCGCGATTTGGGTCGCTCCAGCGTTCCCCCCTTGATGAACCGGTGACCAGGGTCTTTGAAAGACGCGTTGAGTCCCTTGTCCACCACAAGCTGCACGGGGCCGCTCTGGGGCAGCAATGCGAGCACCGGCGCAGCATCGGCCTTCAAGGTCCGGCAGACGCCCGACGCCAACGCCCGCATGAAGACGGCGTCGGGAAATGCGTCGTATTGGTCCGCTTCCAGCGCATGCAGTTTGTTCGCGGGCACCTTCAGCGTTCCGGCCAGCACATCAACATGGACCCCTGCGGATTCGCGCAGTTGCCTCAGCAACTGCCCCGCGGTAACGCCGCCCGCCGGTTCAGTTCCGTGATCCTGCATCCGGTGATCAATCCCCCCAGCGGCGCCCATGGGCTCACTCATCGAAGGCCCCTCGTTCGAATGCCAGGGTTTCTTTTGCGTTGGGGAAGCGCTTGCGCAATTGATCACCCAACTGGCGCATGGCCACGAACTCCTTGAGCACGCGTTCGATCTTCACGCCCAACCACAAAGACTCGGCATTGGCATACTCGCCATTGTTCACGCGACGGACATAAAACTGCGCCCGCTTGGCCTCGCCCCGCGCAAACAGCACGGCCGCCAAGTGGTACCCCACCGCCGGGTTGCCCGCATCAATCTCATAGGCCTGCTTCAGCGCTTGTTCGGCCTCTGCAAGACGCCCCGCCCGCTGGTAGCACAGGCCCTGGGACATCAGCGTCTTGCTGCGTGCCTTGTAACTCGGCACGGCAAGCGCCCGCTCGAACATCTGATTGGCGACGTCGTACTGCTGGCGCTGGCACTGCAGCCAGCCATAGTTGTGCATGATGTCTGGATCGGAAGGCTTCATGCTTTGGGCGCGCTTGAGGCTGTCTTCCGCGAGCGCCAGGTCGCCCATGTTCATGTATATCAAGCCGCGGAGGTGGTAGGCGTCGGCATACGAGGGATCGGTCGTGATCGCCTGCCGCACCTCCTCCATGGCCACGGTGGTCTGCCCCATTTGCAGGTAGTTCGCAGCCAGCTCCAGCCGGATACGTGCACGGCGGCGCACGTCGGCTTCACCGCCACCGGATGCGGATTCCGCCACGGCACCATTGGCATCGGAGGCCCCTTGGTGGGCACAACCGGCAAGGCCCGAGACGACAACGGCAATGCCGATCGCCACCATCGCCTGCCACCCGCCATGATTGATCCGCCACTTCGCCATGAAAGCCTCCCGTAATTGTTGCGCCACGCCGTCAGATGACCGGCTTGATCTCGATGGTCCTGAGCTTGGCCATGCGTTCATTGACCCGTGTTCGGTCCTTCACATCGCCAGCCAGTTGTCCGCATGCCGCATCAATATCGTCACCGCGCGTCTTGCGAACGGTCGTGACGATACCCGCGTCACTCAACAATTGTGCGAAAGCCGTCACAGCCGCCGGGGGAGATCGGCGCAGACCGGAAGCCGGGAACGGGTTGAAGGGGATGAGATTGAACTTGCACGACACCCCGCCGTCGGCCGCCTTGCGGCCCACCAGGTCAATCAACTGTCGCGCATGCTCTGGCTGATCGTTCACGCCTTCCAGCATGCAGTATTCAAAAGTGATGAAATCTCGCGGCGCGTGGTCCAAGTAACGCCGACACGCCGCCAGGAGTTCATGCAGCGGGTACTTGCGGTTCAGGGGAACGAGGTTGTCGCGCAACACGTCATTGGGAGCATGCAGCGAAACAGCGAGCGCCACAGGACAATCCTGCGCCAGGCGGTCCATCATGGGCACGACGCCTGAGGTAGACACGGTTACGCGACGCCGCGACAAGCCGTAACCATGGTCATCGAGCATGACTCGCAGCGCAGGCACCAGTCCAGCATAGTTCTGCAGCGGCTCGCCCATTCCCATCATCACCACGTTGGAAATCACGCGTTCGCCGTCACCGCGGCGCTGCCTTAGTGCGTGCTCGGCGTACCAGAGCTGGGCCAGGATTTCGCCAGTAGTGAGATTGCGGCTGAACCCCTGGTGACCGGTGGAGCAAAAACGGCAGCCTACGGCGCATCCAGCCTGCGAGGAGATGCACAAGGTGCCGCGATCGTCCTCAGGGATAAAGACTGTCTCCACGGCGTTGCCGTCGCCCACGTCGAACAGCCACTTCACCGTGCCGTCGGCAGAGACATGTTCGCTGATGGCTTGCAGCCCTGCCACATGGGCGCAGCCCCTGAGCTTCTCGCGCAACGATTTCGCCAGGTCGCTCATCTGGTCAAAATCGCTGGCACCGCGCTGGTGGATCCAGCGAAACAGTTGCGTGGCCCGAAAACGTTTTTCTCCCAGCCGCTCGCAAAAAGCAGCCAGGCCGTCCAGGTCAAAATCCAGAAGGTTCGTGGTCATAACGTTCACGGATGTCCACGCCCACATAGCGCATCCGCGCGGGGGCGGCCAAACCAGGACCGCCCGGCACGCGGAGCCACTGCATTAGCGCGAGTAGATGTTCAGGCCGGGGAAGAAGAAGGCCACTTCCACCTGGGCGGTTTCGGCAGCGTCGGAGCCGTGCACTGCATTGGCGTCGATGCTGTCCGCGAAGTCGGCGCGGATCGTGCCGGGCGCCGCCTTCTTGGGGTCGGTCGCGCCCATGAGTTCGCGGTTCTTCAGGACGGCGTTCTCACCCTCCAGGGCCTGCACCATCACGGGGCCGGAAATCATGAAGTCCACCAGATCCTTGAAGAAGGGGCGCTCCTTGTGCACTGCGTAGAACTGCTCGGCTTCGGCGCGCGACAGGTGGATCATGCGCGCAGCGGCAATCTTCAGGCCCGCGGCTTCAAAGCGCGCATAGATCTGGCCGATCACGTTCTTGGCAACTGCGTCCGGCTTGATGATGGAAAGGGTGCGTTCGATAGCCATGTTGATTTTCCTAGTGAGGTGTTGCGGTATTTTTGCCCTGAAGGCAAACCGTCAATTTTAGCTTTACGCCAATCCCCTAACGGCCGCCGCGGCGCGGCCCATTGTTGCGTTGCTGTTGGCGATGGCGCGAGAAACTGTCGGCCCCGATATAGCCGAGCGACGTCTTCATCGGGTCCGGCTGGGCATTCGGTGAGGGCGATCGCCCCGCACGCCCCCCTGTCTTGTCACGCCCACTGCCAGATGCCTTGCCGGGCCCCGCGGATCGACGATCGCCTTTGCGGGCGCCCCTGCCCTGGCCACTAGTGGGGCGCGCACCACCACCATCCAGCGTTGCCCCTGCCGCCTGCATCAGGGCACGAATGTCGCGCTCATCAAGCTCCAGCCACGCCCCGCGCTTGAGCCCGCGCGGCAGCATCATGGCCCCGTAGCGAATCCGAATCAGCCGGCTCACCGCATGTCCTACCGCCTCGAACATACGGCGGACCTCGCGGTTACGGCCTTCGGAGATGGTGACACGGTACCAACAGTTGGCGCCCTCGCCGCCGCCGTCTTCCACGGAGCCAAAGGAAGCCATGCCATCCTCCAGCGGCACGCCTTCGAGCAAGCGCTGCTTTTCCTCGGTGCTCAACGCACCCAGCACGCGGACCGCATATTCACGCTCCAGCCCGAAGCGGGGGTGCATCAACTTGTTCGCAAGCTCCCCCGAACTGGTAAATAGCATCAAACCTTCGGTATTCAGGTCCAGACGCCCGACGGATTGCCATTTGCCCTGCTGCAGCCGGGGGAGTTTGCGAAACACCGTGGGGCGGTTTTGCGGATCGTCATGCGTAACCACTTCGCCCACCGGCTTGTGGTATGCAATCACGCGTACCGGCGGTGGTGCAATACGGAAGCGGATGGGTTTGCCGTTGACCTTTATCTGGTCCCCAAACTGCACGCGCTGTCCGATATGGGCCGGCTCGTTGTTGACGGAAATACGACCTTCCAGGATGAGCTGCTCCATTTCCAGCCGAGACCCCATGCCCGCCTGGGCAAGCACCTTGTGCAGTTTGGGGGTTTCTGGCTGGGGAAGCAGCACCCGCTTGGCGGGGGCGAGCTCGGCGTTGGCTTCATCCTCGTCGAACTGACCCGACACCACGTCGGCAAACTGATAGCCATCACCCTTCGGCGCGCGCTTGGCACTATGGCCGCCGGGCTGTCGTGGCACCTCAACAGCAGCGCCTTGCTCATGCACTTCCTGCATCTTCACGTCCGATTGGGCACCGTCAGCACTCAGTTGCGGCACTGTCACATTCTCCTGAAGCGCGCCTTCCGCAGACTTGCGCTTGCGGGGCCTGCGCGGCGCAGCAGCCTCCGATGCGGGCGAAGTCGAGTGACCCGCCATGGAGTCCGGATCCTTGTGAGATTCATCATTCATATGTCAATGTCCCGTGGCCCCTCTTCGGCACCACTGTGTGTCGCGCCCACTATCAGATCAGGGGCATCTTCGATATCTACTTCGTCTACGGCCGGCACCTGCACGCCGTCCTCAGGTACCCCTGCAGTGTCTTCGCTCTGCGGTGCCCCCTGAATGGCGCCCAGCGCTTCAAACATGCTGACCTGCACGCCGGGGTCTTCGAGCGTAGGCAGTTGATCCAGTGATTGCAGTCCTAAATCGTCCAGGAACTGCCGTGTGGTAGCAAACAACGCAGGCCGGCCCACTGTCTCGCGGTGGCCAATGACCTCCACCCAGCCGCGGTCCTCCAGTTGTTTGATGATGAGGCTGTTGACCGTCACCCCACGGATGTCTTCGATGTCCCCGCGGGTCACGGGCTGCCGGTACGCAATGATGGCCAGCGTCTCCAGCGTCGCTCGCGTGTAGCGGGGCGGCTTTTCAGGATGCAGCCGGTCCAGAAATTCGCGCATCTCGGGCCGACTCTGGAAACGCCAACCTGTGGCCACTTGTACCAACTCCACCCCTCGCAAGGCCCAGTCCTGCTGCAGTTCCAGCAGCAGCATCTTTACTGTATCGGAACCCAGCGCGTCATCGAACAATGTCCGCAAGTCACGGATCGATACAGGCTGCGGGGCACAGATCAACGCGGTTTCAAGAACCCGTTTGGCGTCCACCGAATTCATGGTCCAACAGTCCCTGGAAAGGCAGCCTCGCATCAAACGGGAGGCTGCGCCTTGGGTTGGAGATATTGCGGCGCAGAAAGCAGAGCGTGGCAATGCGCCTTCACGGGGCCGGTAGCTCGTGCTGACCGGCGGTTCACGGCAGAACAGCCGTCAAGGGCGATTGTAGCGCAGCCCCCAAAAATCCAGCGCCTGCGTCATGTCTTCCGGCAGCGGCGCGTGGAACTCCAGGGGAGCGCCAGTGACCGGGTGTACAAACGCCAGCCGGAATGCATGCAGCGCCTGTCGATGCATGGGCCCGGCCATCGCGCCGCCGTACAGTACATCTGCCACCAAGGGATGACGTATGGATGCCATATGCACGCGGATCTGGTGCGTTCGCCCCGTGTGCAGCGTGCAACGCACGAGGCACACCTCCTCGTTGGCATCTATCAGGTCGAAATCGGTGCGGGCTTCCTTGCCTGGATGCTGTGCCAGATCGACCACCGCCATCCGCAGGCGATTGCGCGGGTCACGACCGATCGGGGCATGCACCGATCGATGTGCGGCCCCCGTCCAGCCACCCCACCCCAGCGCCACATACTGGCGACTGACCTCGCGCGCAGCGATCATGCGGACGAGTGCATCCATGGCCGACCGGCTGCGCGCAACGACCATGAGGCCACTGGTGTCCTTGTCCAGTCGATGGACGATGCCCGCACGCGGCACCTGCATCGCCTGCGCATCCCGGCCAAGCAAGGCGTTCAGCAACGTGCCGCTCCAATTGCCGGGCGCGGGATGCACCACCAGCCCCGCAGGCTTGTGGATCACGAGGATGTGCTCATCCTCATACACCACATCCAATGGCCATTGCTCGGGCCGAAAAGCCTGGCTCTGCTGCGTAGGGCGCATCTCGACCGCGATGCGGTCCCCGGCCTTGACCCTGGACGCCGGCTTCTGTACCTCCCGCCCATTCAGGCGTATGCAGCCCTGGAGCAGCAACTGCTGTAGATAACTGCGGGAAAACTCTGGGACCAGTTCCGCGAGTGCCTTGTCCAGCCGCTGAGCATGCTGCTCGGCGCCCACGACGACCTCCCGCAGTTCCGCCTCAAACTCGTCCGCCTGACTCCCACCTGTCTCTGCCGGATCAGCATCCTCCAGCCAGGACGCCTCTCCCATGGAAGCCGGCGCGCTCAACGGGAGGGGAGGTAGCGGGCGGGGTCCACAGGCTTGCCCTGGCGCCGGATTTCGAAATGCAGTTTCACACGATCCGCGTCCGTGCTTCCCATCTCGGCAATCTTTTGCCCCCGGCGCACGTTCTGGTCTTCCTTCACCAGCAGCGTCTGGTTGTGCGCATAGGCCGTGAGATAGGTGTTGTTGTGTTTCAAGATCACCAGGTTGCCATAGCCGCGAAGCCCAGCCCCGGCGTACACCACACGCCCATCGGCAGCGGCGAGCACCGGATCGCCTGCCTTACCGCCAATGTCGTAGCCCTTGTTACGCACCTCGTCGAATCCCGCCAACAGGCTGCCCGACGAGGGCCAGATGAAGTTGACGTCATCCGTTGCAGCGGTAGCGGCCGGCGCGGGAGCCACCGCCGGCGCGCTGGGTGCCGCTGCCGGCGCCACCGCGGCCGGTGTAGACGCCGCCGACGCCGACGGCTTGGGTGCGCTCGCAGCCGATGCTGCAGCCAAGGGCGAAGACGTGACGGGGCGGGTGACCACACCGGTGTCAGATGCCACCGCAGTCGCCGCAGCCGCAGCAGGGGGCACCACACGCAGCACCTGGCCCACCTCGATCAGGTTGGCGTTTTCCAGGTTGTTCCAGCGCGCGATATCTTTCCAACTTTGCCCGTTTTCCAGGCCAATGCGAATCAGCGTGTCGCCTGGCTTCACGGTGTAGTAGCCAGGCTTGCCCGCGTTCTCAGCACCAGGCAAGGGCTTGACCTCAGGCACGGCCCCGGCGGGCGCCGTCGTGCCGCTGCTCGCGGCAAAGGTGCCGCGATCTTCCACGGGAGCCCTGTTGATCGGGGTGCTGCACCCCGCCAGCAAACCGCCAGCCAGCACGGCAACTCCCCAAACCACAAGACTACGCGATACCAACATAAGCAAATCCTTCAGGCGATCCCCGATTTTAGGGGGACGAAATGCACGGCTTCCAGAATGCCCTGCTTGAAGCCTTGCGCAGTTTTATCAACGACCAGCAGCATCTGTTGGCCGTCGGCGCCCGCCAGTGGGGCGACCAGCCGGCCACCCACGGCAAGTTGCTCGCACCACGCGGCGGGAAGGCTATCGCCCCCCGCCGCGGCAATGATGCCCGCATAGGGCGCGCCGCTGGGGTAACCCAGCATTCCGTCGCCCAGGATCAGGTGCACATTTGCCAGGCGTAGCGGGCGCAAGTGGTCTCGCGCCTTTTCATGCAACGCGCGCAAGCGTTCAACGGTATACACCTCGCGCGAGACGCGCGACAGCACCGCTGCCTGATAGCCGCAGCCCGTGCCGATCTCCAGCACCCGGCCCATTCCCTTTCCGCGCGCGCACTCGGCCCCCAGCAACAATTCGATCATGCGTGCTACCACGCTGGGTTTGGAAATGGTCTGACCCAGTCCGATGGGCAGACTGGTGTCCTCATAGGCTTGGTTGGCCAAGGCGGTGTCGACAAAACGATGCCGCTCAATCATTCCCATGGCCTGAAGAACCGCCCCCGCCGAGATGCCCGAGGCTGCGAGTCGCTGCACCATGCGTGCGCGCACGGCAGCGGAGTCCAGCCCCACGCCGTGCGGCGTGGGCGGCTGCACCTCGCGGCGCGCGCCTACCGGTGGCGCCGCGGTGGGTTTGCCGGGTTGGCGCCAGTCGATCCGCGCAGGAAAACCTGGCCGCCGCTGCATCAAGCCACCTCGCCGGACGCCTGCGCGGGTACGAGACGGGCCAGAGTCTGCGCCCAATACCCCAGTCCGTCGTAATCGGTCAGGTCCACCTTCAATGGCGTGACGGATACATGGCCGTGGGCCGTGGCATGAAAATCGGTGCCCTCCGCCGCGTCCTTGGCGGCGCCAGCGCCACCGATCCAGTACATCAGTTCCCCACGCGGGCTCTGCTGCTCAATGACACGCTCTGCCGCATGGCGCCGGCCCAGGCGGCACATGCGCAAGGGCCGCAATGCGTCATACGGCATATTGGGAATGTTGACATTCAACAGCCAGGGGGCTTCGCCGACCAGGTTTTGGCGATCCATCTGCTGAACGATCTCGCGCGCCTTGCGCGCAGCCGACTCGATCTCGCCCCACCCCTTGTCCACCTGCGAAAAGGCGATGGACGGGATCCCGAAAAGATAGCCTTCCATCGCAGCACCCACCGTGCCGGAATAAATTGTGTCGTCGCCCATGTTGGCGCCGTTGTTGATGCCGGAGACCACCAGATCGGGCCGGTAACCCAGCAGGCCCGTCAGCGCAATGTGCACGCAATCGGCAGGCGTGCCATTGACATAGCGAAAGCCGTTGTGCGCGGTTTGCACATACAACGGCGAATGCAGCGTCAGGGCGTTCGACTTAGCGCTATTGTTGTGTTCGGGAGCCACCACTTCCACATCAGCAATGGTCTTAAGGGCGTCATGCAGCGCCACGATGCCAGGCGCCTGGTAGCCGTCGTCGTTGGAGATGAGGATTTTCATGGTCTGGAAGGCGGAACGGCTGGCATTGTAGGAGCGCGCACACACGCTGTCGCTGGTCACGCAAGGGACAACCCAGCCTCCGAGGCGGCCCCTATGATGCCCGCCCAACAGATTCGTACCGACCAAGGAGACATTCATGCACGCCTGGCTCTGCACCAACCCCACTGGCGTCGAGGCCCTGGCCTGGACAGAACTGCCCGACCCGGCTCCCAAGGCGGGCGAGGTCCTCGTCGAGATCCGCGCGGCAAGCCTGAATTTTCCCGACCTGCTGATGGTGCAGAACAAGTACCAGATCAAGCCACCCCTGCCTTTCGTGCCCGGCTCGGAGTTCGCGGGCGTCGTGCAGGCCGTGGGCGACGGCGTCAGCCATCTGCAGGTGGGTCAAAACGTGGCCTGTCTCAGCGGCACGGGTGGTTTCGCCACGCACACCATCGCCCCGGCCGCACGCTGTATACCCCTGCCGGACGGCTTTGGCCATGTGGATGCGGCGGCATTCATCATGACTTATGCAACCTCCTACCACGCCCTGCTGGACCGGGGCCAGCTCCAGGCAGGCGAAACCGTGCTGGTGCTGGGCGCGGCTGGCGGCGTGGGCACCGCCGCGATTCAGATCGCCAAGGCCAAGGGAGCGCGCGTGATCGCCGCCGCCTCCACGGACGAAAAATGCGACGTGTGCCTGAAGCTGGGGGCCGATGCCGTGATCAATTACAGCGTGGAGGACCTGCGCGACGCCGCCAAGTCACTGACCGACGGGCGGGGACCGGACGTCATCTACGACCCGGTGGGCGGCGCACTGGCAGAGCCCGCATTTCGCTCCATCGCCTGGCGAGGCCGCTATCTGGTGGTCGGCTTCGCATCGGGCCCCATCCCTTCATTGCCGTTGAATCTGCCACTGCTCAAGGGTGCTTCTGTCGTCGGCGTGTTCTGGGGCGAATTCGCCAAGCGCGAGCCCCAGGCCAATGCTTCGATGATGGGCACCCTGCTCCAGTGGTATGCGCAGGGCAAGATCAGGCCAGCCATCGACCGAACCATGCCCATGTCACAGCTACCCGCCGCGTTTGCCCACATGGGCGCACGTGCGGTGATCGGCAAACTGGTTCTGGTCAACTGACACGCTTTACACATGGCTTGACCCGGCCTGCTATCGAAGCGTGCTGCACTCTGTCACACTTTTGGTTGTTTGCATCTTCCTGCGTCCCTGCAGATGGCCTCCGCAAAATCCCCTTCTGAAATTGCCCGCGAGACGCTCAAGCTACTCGCTACGCGCCGGCTTCCTCCCACGCCCGACCACTACCAGGCCCTCTATGACGAAGTGGCCGGCACCACCAGCGCGCCGGCGTTTCCCAGCGCCCAGCTGCGGCAGATCTCGCGGGTGATCCCCGGCCAGACCCCGGCGCAGAAGCGGTTGCTGGGCCTGTTGGAAACCGCCATCACCCAGCAGGACTGGGGCGTTTTGCAAAACGTGTTGGTGGGATACGCCAACCTGGGACTCTCGCCCGTGGCCGCGCCCGAGCCCGCGAGCACCCGGATTGACCACCTGCCGCTGGCACTGGCGCAGAATCTGGCGCGGCTGGTGGACAACACCCTGCCGGCGCTGGGCGAGGACGATGCCCGCGTGCATGAGCTGGCTGCGCAATTGAGCACCTTCCTGCGCGAGCCCGACCCACCCGTCTCCACCGCCGAGCTGATGCTCGGCAACTTCAGCTACCGCCTGTCTTTCGCGGCGGAAGACCAAGCCGCCATCCGGCGGAGCTTGCTCAGCCTGCTGCGCCTGGTGTTCGAGAACATTGCCGCCCTGAGCATGGACGACGAGTGGCTGCACGGCCAGGCCGAGGCGCTGCTTGCAGCTTCCACCCCGCCGCTCACGCTGCGCCGGCTGGACGACGTGCAGCGACGCCTCAAGGACGTCATCTTCAAGCAGACTGAGGCCAAGGAACGCACCGTTCACGCGCAGATGCAGATGCGCGAACTGCTGGCCACGTTCATCGAGCGCCTGGCGCAGATGGATGAATCCAGCAGCGCCTACAACGCCAAGATGGAGGATTGCGCCGAACGCATCAGCCAGGCCACGCAACTGCAGGACATCATGCCGCTGCTGGAGGAAGTCATGGCCGCCACGCGCGCCATGGCGCTGAGCAGCCGGGTGACGCGCGGCGAACTGCAGGAACTGCGCGAGCGCACCGAGGCCAAGCACGCCGAAATCGACCACCTGCGCCAGGAGCTGGACCGCGCGAGCGCCCAGGCGCGCCACGACCCGTTGACGGGCTCGCTCAACCGCAAGGGCTTTGCCGAGGCCATGGAGCGCGAGGTCGCGCGTGCGCGCCGCCAGGACGCGCCGCTGTGCGTGGCGCTGCTGGACGTGGACAACTTCAAGTCCATCAATGACCGCCTGGGCCACACCGCCGGCGACGCGGCACTGGTGCATCTGGCGCAGGTCACCCGCGAGGTGATGCGACCGCAGGACCAGCTGGCGCGCTATGGCGGCGAGGAATTCGTCATCATCCTGCCCGACACCGAACTGGCGGAAGGCGTGAAGGCCATGGAGCGCCTGCAACGCGAGCTGACCACGCGCTACTTCCTCAAAGACCAGGAGCGGGTGCTCATCACCTTCAGCGCCGGTGTGGCCCAGGTGGAGGGCGAAGAAGGCAGCGCCGACGCGATCCGCCGCGCCGACCAGGGCATGTACCTGGCCAAGCGCACCGGCAAAAACCGCGTGGTTGCTGCCTGACGCCTGGACCCCTTGTGCGATGTCCCGTGCACCCGCCTTCGCTTGACATCTCCCGCCGCACACTGCTGCGTCAGGCCGCCTGGGCCGGCATGGCCACGCAACTGCCCCGCTGGGCCTGGGCCCAGGCCGCCGTGCGGCACGACCCCTTTGGTCTGGGTGTGGCCAGCGGCGACCCAGCGCACGACGGCGTGGTCCTCTGGACCCGCGTGCTTCCGCCCGCGGACCTGGCCGGCGCCCACGCACCCTGGGCCGGCCCACTGACCGTGCGCTGGGAACTGGCCGACGACGCGCAGTTTCGCCACATCGTGCAGCGCGGCACGGCGATGGCGCTGCCTGAACTGGGCCACAGCGTGCATGTGGAGGTGGCCGGCCTGCGCCCCGACCGCTGGTACCACTACCGCTTCATGCTGGGTGACGCCACCAGCCCCGTCGGCCGCACCCGCACCGCACCCGCGCCGGATGCGCTGCCCGGGCGCCTGCGACTGGTGTTCGCCTCCTGCCAGCGGTGGGAGCACGGCCACTACGCCGCCTGGCGGCATGCCTGCGCGGACCAGCCCGACTTGGTGCTGTTCCTGGGCGACTACATCTACGAATATCCCAGCCCACAGGACGCCACGGGCTTGGCCCGCGTGCACCCGCTGCGCCTGCCTCGCAACCTGCAGGACTACCGCGACCGCTACGCCCTGCACAAGAGCGACCCCGCCTTGCAGGCCGCGCACGCCTGCGCCCCGTGGGCGGTGACCTGGGACGACCACGAGGTACAGAACGATTACGCCGCTGGCCAGGGCCGAGGCGAGCGCGCCGAATGGCTGCCGCTGCGCAGCGCCGCGTGGCAGGCCTTCTATGAACACATGCCGATGCGCGCATCCACGCTGGCCGGCTCCGGCTTCCATCAATTGCAGATCCACCGCCGCCTGCTCTGGGGGCGCCTGGCGCGGCTGCACATGCTGGACACACGCCAGTACCGCGACCTGCAGGCCTGCCGCACGCCGGGCAAGGGTGCGACCGGCGCGGTGCGGCCCGACGCCTGCCCCGAAATCCTGGACAGCCACCGCAGCTTCCTCGGCTGGGAACAGGAGCAGTGGCTGCACGCGGGCTTGGCAGCCGATGCGCGCAACCAAGCTACGCGCTGGAGCGTAGTGGCGCAGCAGACCCTGTTCTCGCCACGCCGCTATCCCTCGGGCCTGCAGTCCACCGACAGCTGGGACGGCTACCCCGCCGCGCGCAACCGCCTGCTGCAGGCGCTGGCGCAGCACCCGCCCCGCAACACGGTGCTGCTGGGCGGCGACATCCACCAGAACTATGTTTGCAACGTGATGGCGCCACACGGGCCGCATGCCCACGGTGCGCCGCGCATCCTGGCCAGCGAGTTCTGCGGCACGTCGATCTCCTCGCGCGCCGGCACCACGCAGGAGAAGGTGGATGCCATCGCGCGCCACAACCCCCATGTACTGCTGGCCCGCTGTGAGGAGCGCGGCTACGGCCTGTGCGACATCACGCCCACGCGCTGGACCACCACGCTGCGCGCCCTGCGCGACCCGCTGGATGCCGGCAGCGCCGCGTACACTCTGGCCCGATTCGTGGTGGAAGACGGCCGCCCCGGCCCGCAGCCGGCCTAGGGCCCGCACCAATCCTGGCGCGTCGCGCGCCTTGCCACTTTCGTCCGCACCCAAGGAACACGCACGCAGATGACCGGGAAACCCGCGCCCACCCCGCGCCCCGACGAGGCCGACTTCTCGAACCACACCCCCATGATGGCGCAGTACCTGGCCCTGAAGGCCCAGCACCCCGACACGCTGCTGCTGTACCGCATGGGCGACTTCTACGAGCTTTTCTACGCCGATGCCGAGAAGGCCGCGCGCCTGCTGGACATCACACTCACCCAACGCGGCCAGTCGGCCGGCCAGCCGGTGACCATGGCGGGCGTGCCCTTTCATGCGCTGGAGAACTACCTGGGCCGCCTCATCAAGATGGGCGAGTCGGTCGCCATTGCCGAGCAGGTGGGCGAAGTGGGCGCCGCCAAGGGCCCCGTGGAGCGCAAGGTGGTGCGCGTGGTCACCCCCGGCACGCTCACCGATAGCGAACTGTTGTCCGACAAGAGCGAGTCCATGCTGCTGGCCGTGCACCAGGGCGCGCGTGCGCGCTGCGGCCTGGCGTGGCTCTCCGTCACCCAGGGTGTGGTGCAGCTGGCCGAATGTGCACAGGCCGACGTGGGCACCTGGCTCGCACGCATTGCCCCCAGCGAGGTGATCTACAGCGCGGGCATCACCCAGCGCTTTGAAGAACAACTGACCCAGTTGCGCCAGGGCGGCGTGTTCACCTGCCCCATGAGCCTGCGGCCCGACTGGCAGTTCGATGGTGCCCTGGGCGAGCGCAAGCTGCTGGAACACCTCGGCGCGGCCAGCCTGCAGGCCTGGAATGCCGAGGGCCTGCCCCACGCCCACGCCGCCGCCGCCGCGCTGCTGCAGTACGCCGAGCACACGCAAGGCCGCGCACTCACCCATGTGCACGGCGTGCGCGTACAGCAAAGCGACGAACTGATCCACCTGCCCCTGGCCACGCGGCGCAACCTGGAACTGGTGAAGACCCTGCGCGGCGAGGACGCGCCCACGCTGTTCTCGCTGCTGGACACCTGCATGACCGGCATGGGCAGCCGCCTGCTCAAGACCTGGCTGCTGGAGCCGCGCCGCGACCGCAGCGACGCGCGCCAGCGCCTGGCGGCCACGGCCGCGCTGCGCGGCGCCGGCAGCGGCCAGGGCCCGTGGCAGCTCCTGCGCAGCGAACTGCGCGGCGTGAGCGACGTGGAGCGCATCACCGCGCGCATCGCGCTGCGCCAGGTGCGCCCGCGCGAGCTGGTGGCGCTGTGCAAAACGCTACAAAAAGCAGAGCTGCTCGCGCTTAACAGTCAAGCGCCAGAGCCGTTTTTGGCCCAAATCTTCAGCCACCTGCAGCCCCCCGTCGACTGCACGGCACTGCTGCGTGCCGCCATCCTGGAGGAGCCCGCCGCCCTGGTGCGCGACGGCGGCGTGATCGCGCCGGGCTTTGATGCCGAGCTGGACGAGCTGCGCGGCATCCAGAACAACTGCGACGACTTCCTGCTCGATCTGGAGACGCGCGAGAAGGCACGCACCGGCATCCCCAACCTGCGCGTGCAGTTCAACAAGGTGCATGGCTTCTACATCGAGGTCACCAGCAGCCACGCGGACAAGGTGCCCGAAGACTACCGCCGCCGCCAGACACTGAAGAACGCGGAACGCTTCATCACCCCCGAGCTAAAGACCTTCGAGGACAAGGCCTTGTCGGCCCAGGAACGCGGCCTCGCACGCGAGAAGTGGCTGTACGAGCAGGTGCTGGACCAGCTGCAGCCGCATGTGCCCCAGCTCACGCGGCTGGCGCAGGCGCTGGCCACGCTGGACGTGCTGTGCACGCTGGCCGAGCGCTCGCTCACGCTCAACTGGTGCGCACCGCAATTCGTCAACGAGCCCTGCATCGACATCGAGGCGGGCCGCCACCCCGTGGTGGAGGCCCGGCTGGCCGAAACATCGAGCGGCGCCTTCATCCCCAACCACACGCGCCTGCACGCCAACGCGCGCATGCAGATCATCACCGGCCCCAACATGGGCGGTAAGTCCACCTACATGCGGCAGGTCGCCCTGATCGTGCTGCTGGCGAGCATGGGCAGCCACGTGCCGGCCGCGGCCTGCCGGCTGGGCCCCATCGACGCGATCCACACCCGCATCGGCGCGGCCGACGATCTGGCCAATGCCCAGTCCACCTTCATGCTGGAGATGACCGAGGCGGCGCAGATCCTGCACGCCGCCACGCCGCACAGCCTGGTGCTGATGGACGAGATCGGCCGCGGCACCAGCACCTTCGACGGGTTGGCGCTGGCCAGCGGCATCGCCACCCATCTGCATGACAAGACCCGCGCGTTCACGCTGTTCGCCACGCATTACTTCGAGCTGACCGAACTGGCGGCGCGCCACCCGCACGCGGTGAACGTGCACGTGGGCGCCACCGAGTCCGGCCACGACATCGTCTTCCTGCACGAGATCCAGCCCGGCCCCGCCAGCCGCAGCTACGGCATCCAGGTGGCGAAGCTGGCGGGGGTGCCCGCCGCCGTGCTGCACCACGCGCGCCACACGCTCGCCGCGCTGGAAGAACGCGCGGGCGAGGATGAGCTGCAGGTGGACCTGTTCGCTCCGTCGCCCGCGCCCGAGGTGGCGACCGTGAGCCCCGTGGAATCCGCCCTGGCGCAGATCCACCCGGACCAGCTGTCGCCCCGCGAGGCGCTGGACGCGCTCTACCAGCTCAAGCGGCTGAGCACGCCCGGTTTTGAATAAAATAAGGCTCTAGCGCTTACCAGTAAAGCGCTAGCTGCTATGTTTATGGTAGCAAATACAACCTCATGAGCATGCCCGCCCTGCGCCCGCCGCAGCGCCGCAGCCGCGACACGGCCGCCCGGCAAAGCGCCCTACACTCGCCCTCTTCGCCTTCACTGCCCATCCCATGACGTACTGCGTCGCCATCAAGCTCAACGCCGGCCTGGTGTTCCTGTCCGACTCGCGCACCAACGCCGGGCTGGACCAGATCAGTTCCTTTCGCAAGATGATGGTCTACGAGCAGGCTGGTGACCGCTTCATGGTGCTGCTGTCGGCCGGCAACCTGAGCATCTCGCAGTCGGTGCGCGAAATCCTGCAGGTCGAGCAGATCCAGGAGCCCGGCGACAGCACGCCCATCACGCTGTGGAACGCCACCAGCATGTTCGACGTGGCGCGCGTGCTGGGCTCGGCGGTGCGCCGCGTGTACGAGCGCGACGGCGCCGCACTGCAGCGCGCGGGGGTGGACTTCAACGTCTCGCTGCTGCTGGGCGGCCAAATCAAGGGCGAGGGCATGCGCCTGTTCCAGGTGTATTCGGCAGGCAACTTCATCGAGGCCACGGCCGAGACGCCGTACTTCCAGGTGGGCGAGTCCAAGTACGGCAAGCCCGTGCTGGACCGCGTGATCACGCCCCACACGCCGCTGAGCGAGGCGGCCAAGTGCGCGCTGGTGTCCATGGACAGCACGCTCAAGTCCAACCTCTCGGTCGGCCTGCCGCTGGACCTCGTGGTATACGAGGAGGGGCGCCTCGCCACCGACAAGATCGTGTGCATCGACGAGCACAACCCCTACTTCCGCATGCTGCACGACAGCTGGGGCGAGAAGCTGCGCCAGGTGTTCGACAGCATCGAGGACCCGGCATGGAACGGCGGCGTCACCGAAGTGCCCATCCGCGTGGAGCCCCTGCGCAGCCGGCCCATCAAGAAGATCACCACACCGCGCGACAAGCTCGTGTGAACCGTTCCATGGCCTGCATCGTCTTCTCCCACGCCAACAGCTTTCCCGCCGGCACCTACCGCGTGCTGTTCGATGACCTGCGCGAGCGCGGCTTTCGCGTCAGCGCCATCGAACGCTATGGCCACGACGAGAAATACCCCGTCAGCAACAACTGGCCCCACCTGGTGCAGCACCTGGCGGATTTTGCCGCCGAGCAGCAGCAGCGCAGCGGCGAACAGGCCTTCCTGGTGGGCCATTCGCTCGGGGGCTTCCTGAGCGTGATGGCCGCCGCGCGCCACCCCGAGCTGGCACGGGGCGTGGTGCTGATCGACTCGCCCCTCATCGGCGGCTGGCGCGCCAGTGCCCTGGGGGTCGCCAAGCAGACGCAGGTGGTGGGCGCCGTCTCGCCCGGGCGCGTGAGCCGCGCGCGGCGCAACAGCTGGTCCAGCAACGAGGAGGCGCTGGAGCACTTTCGCCGCAAGAAGGCCTTCGCCCACTGGGACCCGCGCGTGCTGCGAGACTACGTGACACACGGCCTGCAGGACCAGGACGGCAAGCGCGTGCTGGCCTTTGACCGCGCGGTGGAAACCCAGATCTACAACACCCTGCCCCACAACCTGGCCCGGCTGCTGCACGCGCATCCGCTGCGCTGCCCGGCCGCCTTCATCGGCGGGCGCGATTCCGCCGAGATGCGCCAGGTCGGCATGGCGATGACCCAGCGCATCACCCAGGGCCGCGTGACGATGCTGGACGGCAGTCACCTCTTTCCCATGGAGCAGCCCCGCGCCACGGCCGCGGCGATCGAAGCCGCGCTGCTGAACCTGGCCCACATCGCGGATTCCTGACACGGGCAGTCCGCAACAGCCCGCGGCAGCCCGCGGCGACTCGCCCTCTATCCGCTCACACCGCAGTCGATACGCGGTGATACATTTGAACCTCCTGCGGAGGGTGCGATGCGGCTCCTGCTGTTGCTCTGGTGCGGAATCTTGCCTGGCGGCGCGCGGCTGCGCGCGGTGCTGGGCGGAATGCTGTGCCTGCTCGGCGCGCTGCGCCCCGGCCCGGCGCAGGCCTGCAGAGCCACAGTGCTGGAGCCAGGCAGGGGCCCCGTGGATCTGTGGGCCCACCTGTGCACGCGCTCTGACCCCACGCTGGCACGCACGGTGCAGGAGATACTGGCCACGCCCACGGCGTTCGTGGCACCTGTGACGCGCGGCGGTTCACTGGGCGTGCGCCCGGATGCCGTGTGGCTGAAGGCGACACTGGTCCCCCAGGCGCGCGCAGGGCCCTGGGTCATCAATGTGGACTTCCCGCTGCTGAACGAACTCGACGTCTATCTGGTGGCGGACGGCGAGGTGCTGCAGCATCACGCCCTGGGCAACCTGCAGCAGCCCAGCCCCCACGCGCTGGATTGGCGCACCCCCGCGGTGGTTCTGGCGCTGGAGCACGAACGCACTTACGAGCTGCTGGTGCGCGTGCGCACAATGGGCGGAATGATTGTCCCGCTGCGCATCGGCACCTGGCGAGACATGGCTGCGCCCATGCTGCGCGAGCAGATGCTGCAGGGCCTGTTCGTGGGCCTGGCGCTGTGCCTGTTCATCTACGGTCTGCTGCAGGCCGTTGCGCTACGGGAAAAGGTGTTCGCCTACTACGCGCTGCTGGTGCTGGGCAGCGCGGGGTTTTCCATCCACTTCTTTGGCATCGGCACCCTGTTCATCTGGGGGCACCACCCCTGGATGCAGCAGCACGCCGGCCCGCTGTTCGTCTGCATCGCGGTGATCGGCGCCTTCTTGTTCATGGGACACTCGCTGGCGCGCGACAACCGGCCCGGTCGATTTCTGCGCACCATGCAGGGAGGAGCCGCGCTGTCCGTCCTGCTCTGCGCCGCGTTCCTGTCAAACGTTTTGAACACGCCCGCGACCCTCGCCACGCTGGCACTTCTGGGGCCGCTGCCGGCGTTGGTCAGCCTGCCCGTGGCCGCGCGGCGCATGCACGAGAACGACCCCGTGGGGCACACGCTGCTGCTCGCATGGCTGGTCTATATCGGCACCGCCGTCGCGCTCGCTCTGCTGGTGCATGGGGAGCTCCCCGCCCGATTCTGGCCCATGCACCTCTTCCAGATTGCAGCCGTGGTCAACATGCTGCTGTTCATGCGCATGCTGGGCCTGCGCCACGCACGCCTGCGTGACGCAGTGCAGGACGCCAGCCGGGAGCGCGACGCGCTCATGTCGCTGGCCCGCACCGACCCCCTCACCGGCCTGCCCAACCGGCGCGGCCTGGACGCAGCCCTGGGCGCCGCGCTGCCCCAAGCACAAGCCGACCGGCTGCTGGCCGTGTTTATGCTGGACCTGGACGGCTTCAAACCCGTCAACGATCAGCATGGGCACGCCGTGGGCGACCGGCTGCTGGTGGCCGTGGCGCAGCGGCTGCGCGCCCATTTGCGCCACGCCGACCTGATCGCACGGCTGGGCGGGGACGAATTCGTCGTCATGGCGCAGCAGCTGCCCAGCGTGATGCAGGCGCACGATCTCGGGATCGCACTGCTGGAATCCTTCCTGACGCCGTTTTACGTGCAGGGCGTCGAGATCCGCGTGGGGTTGACGATCGGCTACGCACTCGCGCCCGACGACGCCTGCGACGCCGGCACCCTCATCCGCCTGGCGGACGCCGCCATGTACAGCGGCAAGCAGCAGGGCAAGTTCTGCGTGCGCCGCAACAAGGGGGACCTGGCGCTGGCGTCGTCCTGACGCGGCTATTCGGCCCAGGTCACCAGGCCGCTCCATGCCGTGGCCAGCACCAACAGGCCAAACGCGATGCGATACCAGGCGAACGGCACGAAGCTGTGCGAGCTGATGTAGCGCAGCAGCCAGCGCACGCACAGCCAGGCGCTGATGAACGAAAACACCAGTCCCACGGCAAACAGCGGAATGTCGGCCGCCGACAGCAGCGCGCGCTCCTTGTAGAGGCTGTAGACGCCTGCGCCGATCAGCGTGGGGATGGCGAGAAAGAACGAATAGTCGGTGGCCGCCTTGCGCGACAGCCCCAGCAGCATGCCGCCGATGATGGTGGCACCGCTGCGGCTGGTGCCGGGCACCATGGCCAGGCACTGCACCAGGCCGACCTTCAGCGCGTCCAGCGGCGTCATGTCGTCCACGGAATGGATGCGCACGGCGGCCTGCTGGCGCCGCTCGGCCCAGAGGATGACGAAGCCGCCCAGGATGAAGGTGCTGGCCACCACCACCGGCGTGAACAGATGCGCCTTGATGGCCTTGCCCAGCAACAGGCCCAGCAGCACGGCCGGGAGGAAGCCGATCAGCACGTTCAAGGCGAAACGACGCGCCTGCCGCTCGGTGGGCAGCGCCACCAGCGTCGCGCGGATGCGCTGCCAATAGACCAGAATGACCGCGAAAATGGCGCCGGTCTGGATGGCGATGTCGAAGACCTTGGCCTTGGCATCGTCAAACCCGAGCAGCGACCCGGCCAGGATCAGGTGGCCGGTGGAAGAGATGGGGAGGAATTCGGTCAGCCCTTCGACCACGCCCATGATGGCGGCCTTGAGCAGCAAGAGAGTGTCCACGCAAGCGTCCTGACAGCGAAAAAGCAAAGCGCGGATTATCAGCCCCGTGCGGCGTGACACGGGTGTCACGCCCTGTGTCCTGCCGGGCCATACGCCAGAACGGCTCCGCTCGCGCCCGCCAGGCAACCGCCCGCGCCACGCGGCTGCCGTTCGTCGCAATGCACTGTTTGGTGGGCCCCCTCTCCTTGCACAGTACGGCAACGGGGTGCAGTACCCCGTCTGGAGACGCGCCATGCATCACTCTCTTCATTCCCCGAACCGCCCGGATACCCTCGACCGCCTGGCCCGGCGGCGCGCGGGCGCCAAGCTGGGCTGGCTGTTGCACGCGGGCGTCTACCTCACCGTTCAGCTGGCGCTGGCGGGCCTGGCGCTGATGCAGGGGCGGACTTGGACACCCTACCCCGCTCTCGGTTGGGGCCTGGGCCTGCTGCTGCATGGGGCGGTCGTGTGGCTGGCCCTGCCCGGAGCCCACTGGCGCGAAGCGCTTGTCGCACGCGAGCGGGCGGCGCTGGCACGCGAGCGCAGCGGCCACAACGACTCGGCACCGCAATGACGGGCCGGCCCTGCAGCACAATGGCCCGTACCCCGCCTGTTCCATGAGCGTCAACCACCCCATCGCCTTCCTCTGCCGGCTGCTGACCACGGCGGCGTTCTGCTGCCTGGTGGCGCTGGGCGTCACGCTGGCGAGATCCACGCCCTGGGATGCGAACCTGGTGTATTCGCTCACCATCGGCCTGGTGAGCTGGTTCACGGTGGACCTGGGGCGCATGGCGCTCACACGCCACAGCGCCATTCCGTGGCCGCGGCGGCCATGGGGAGCGGTACTCATCTTTGCGGGCACGGCCATGGGCTTTGTCTCCGGCTCGGTGGTGGGACACCTGTACAACGGCGGCGCACTGGGCGACCTGGCCTGGCTGCGCGGGCACGAGGCCATGTCCACCCTGGTCGTCACCATCGCGGCCAGCGCATCCATCTCGTTTTTCTTCCACAGCCGGGGCAAGGCGCGCTTTCTACAGGCGCGCGTGGCCCAGGTGCAGCGTGACGCGGCCGAGGCACGCCTGAAGCTGCTGGAAACGCAGCTGGAGCCGCACATGATGTTCAACACCCTGGCCAACCTGCGCGTGCTGGTGGCCACGGATCCGCCGCGCGCCCAGGAGATGCTGGACCACTTCATCGCCTACCTGCGCGCCACCCTGGGCGCATCGCGCGCCGCGCTGCACCCATTGGCCGACGAGTTCGCGCGGCTGCAGGACTACCTGGCCCTCATGGCCGTGCGCATGGGCCCGCGCCTGGACTACACCCTGGAACTGCCCGAGGCTTTGCACAACGTGCCCGTCCCGCCCCTGCTGCTGCAGCCGCTGGTGGAGAACGCCATCCGCCACGGCCTGGAGCCACAGGTGCAGGGTGGCCACATCCACGTACAGGCCGCGCTGCTGCAGGGCGGCACCCCGGCGGCGCGCGTGCAGCTGGCCGTGCGTGACACGGGCGCGGGCCTGCGCGACACACCGCCCGCGGGCACCGCGGGCACGACCACCGCGCGCTTTGGCCTGCAGCAGGTGCGCGAGCGCCTCGCCACCCTGTACGGCGACGCTGGCACTCTCGAATTGATAGCTGCTAGCGCCCAGGGCACGGCCTGCATCATCACTTTTCCCTTGAAGCACCATGCACTCGACATTCCCCCGAGCCCTGATTGCCGAGGATGAGCCGCTGCTGGCCGCTGCGCCCCGACGTGCTGCTGCTGGACATCCGCATGCCCGGCCAGAGCGGCCTGGAGGCGGCGGCAGAGCTGGCCGATGCCTGGCCCGATACCGCAGCCTTTCCCGCGCTGGTCTTCGTCACCGCCTACGACCAATACGCCGTACAGGCCTTTGAAGCCCAGGCGGTGGACTACCTGCTCAAACCCGTGCAGCCCGCGCGGCTGTGCCAGACGGTGCAGCGGCTGCAGCAACTGCTGGCACAGCGCGGCGCCCCTGGCGCGCTGCCGGCGCTGGAGCAAGCGCTGACCCAGTTGCGCGCTTTGGCGCAGGCTCCAGGGCTGGGCGGATCGACGCAGGCTCCAGCGGGCGGCGGCGCGCCGCTGCGCATGATCCAGGCCAGCAGCGGCACGCAGATCCACCTCGTGCCTGTGCAGGAGGTCGTGTACTTCGAGGCGGCCGACAAGTACGTGCGTGTGCTCACCGCCGAGCGTGAATACCTGATCCGCACGCCACTCAAGGAACTGGCCGGGCAGCTCGATCCGGCCGACTTCTGGCAGGTGCACCGGGGCACGCTGGTGCGTGCCGCCGCCATCGCCAGTGCCGTGCGCGACGAAGCGGGCCGGATGCATCTGCAGTTGCGGGGCCGGCCTGAGCGGCTGGCGGTGAGCCGACTGTATGCGCCGCTGTTCAAGGCCATGTAAGCGCGGGCCGGTGCGCACGCGCCTGCACGCGCGCCGCGTCCGGTGTAGCCTCGGGCCCCATGCCCAACGCCCCCTCCGCCGCGCCGCTTCCACCCGCCCCCATCGCCATGGCGCCGCGCGCCGCCCTGCTGATGCTGGTGGCGCTGACCTCGGGCTTCGCATTGAGCTCGGCCTTTCGCACCGTGGCCGCCATCATGGCCGCGCCGCTGCAGGCGGACTTCGGGCTGTCGCCGCAAGCGCTGGGGGTGTTCGCGGGCACCTTTCATTTCGCCTTTGGCGCCATGCAGCTCTTCATGGGCATCGGCATCGACCTGTATGGCGTGCGCCGCACGATCCTGGCGGCGTTTCCGCTGTGTATCGCGGGGGCGCTGCTGTCGGCGCTGGCGCCCGGTTACGGCGCGCTGCTGCTGGGCCAGGCGCTGATCGGCGTGGGCTGCGCGCCGGCCTTCCTGGTGTGCACGGTGTTCATTGCACGGCATTTCGCGCCGCAGCGCTTCGCGGCGATGTCGGGCATGGCGATGGCGCTGGGTACGCTGGGCATGCTGTTCACCGGCACGCCGCTGGCCTGGCTGGTGCAGCAGTGGTCCTGGCGCACGGGCTTCGTGGTGCTGGCGGCGCTGGCGCTGGCGGCTTGGCTGTGGATCTGGCGCAGCGTGCATGAGCCCGTCGCCGCGCCGGCGCAGCAGGAGGCCCCGCGCGAGTCCGTGCGCGAGGCGGTGCTGCGCTTCGCCGCGCTGTTCACCGTGCCGCACACCTGGGGCATCGTGGTGCTGGGCGCGGTGACCTATGCGGCGCTCATCTCCCTGCGTGGCCTGTGGCTGGGGCCCATGCTGATCGAGCGCCACGGTTTCTCGCTGGTGCAAAGCGGCAACGTGGCGCTGGCCCTGTCGGTGGTGGCGCTGTGCGGGCCGATGCTGTTCGGCCGCATCGACCCCGGCCCCGCCCGGCGCCGCCGCTGGATCGTGGCCTGCACCCTGGCCATGGCGGTCCTGTTCGCGGCCATGGTACTGCCGCACTCCGCCCTGCTGGACGTGGCCTGCATGCTGGCCGTGGGGCTGCTGTCGGGCTTCATCGTGCTGCAGTACGCGGACGTGCGCGCGGCCTACCCGGCGGCGCTCACCGGGCGGGCCATGGCGGTGTTCACCATGGCCATGTTCCTGGGTGTGGCGGCCATGCAGTGGCTCACGGGGCTGGTGGCGTCCCTTGCCAAGCGCGGGGGGGCCGATCCCTACGTGGCGGTGATGGCCTGCATCGCCGGGCTGCTCGCGTTGGCGGCGCTGGCGTTTCGGCTGCTGCCGCATCCGCCGCAGGGTGAAAGATAGCAGTCAAATCTGCCGTTATCGCTTACAGGATAAGCGCAAACAGCTATCAATTAAATAGCGTCACATGCCAACTGCCCCAGCGCACGTTCACAGCGAGCTGGCGCTGGAGCCGTCGCCCCGGTAGAGCCAGGGCACGTCCAGCAGCCGCTCTCCCAGCAGCCGCAACGCCGTGTCGCGCCCCCAGCGCACGAGGCCCGTGGCATGGAAGATGCGCCCGTTGCGCCGCGAGCGCTCCTGCACGCGCGCGTTGCGCTGCCAGCGGTTGAGCGCGTAACGGCGCAGGCGCAGCGGTACTTCCAGGTCGTGCATGGCCAGGGCGCGCTGCAGCTCGGCCGCGTCCTCGATGGCCATGCCGGCGCCTTGCGCCAGGTAGGGCCGCATGGGGTGCGCCGCGTCGCCCAGCAACGCCACCAAGCCCTGCGCCATCTCTTGCGGGCCGGCGACGGGCGGGCGGTCCAGCAGCGGCCACAGGCGCCAGCCACTGCCCGCCTGGGGCACGGCGCGAATCAAGTCCTGCAGCGGCGTGCAGGTGCGGGCCAGCGCGGCCTCCAGATCGGCCGCGTTGGCGCCATGGTCCCAGGAATCGAGGTCGGCCGGCGGCTGCCCGTGGCGGATGGCCACCACGTTCAGCAATTCGCCACGGCGCAGCGGGTATTGCACCACGTGCAGGCGCGGCCCCAGCCAGGCGGTCACCTGCTGGCTGCGCAGCGCCTGGGGCAGCGCGTCCTGGCGCACCACGGCGCGGTAGGCCAGGTGGCCGGAGACTCGCGTGGGCGTCTCACCCAGCAAACGCATGCGCGTGCCGCTGCGCAGGCCGTCGGCGCCGATGAGCGCATCGCCTTCGATCAGCAGATCTTGCGCACCGCCCTCGCTGTCGCTTCCCGGGCCGTGGCGCGTTACGCGCACGGTGACCACGCCACCGTCTTGCGCATGGTGCACGATGGAATGGCCCAGGTTCAGGTGCACACCAGTGCGCTCGCGCAATGCATCGAGCAGCAGGCCGTGCAGGTCCGCACGGTGGATGGTGGCGTAGGCGGCGCCGTAGCGCTCGATGGCGGTGTTGCCCAGGCGCAGCGCCGCCAACTCAGCGCCGGTGAGCGCACTGCGCACCTGCAGACGCTCGGGGAAGGCGGCCACGGCCTGCAGCGCGCTCTGCAGGCCCCAGGCCTGCAGCCGGCGCACCACGTTCGGGCCGATCTGCACGCCGGCGCCCACCTCGGTGAACTCCGCGGCACGCTCGAAGAGGCGCACTTCCCACCCGGCACGCGAGCTACCCAGGGCGGCAGCCAATCCTCCGATGCCACCGCCTGCGATCAAGACTTGTTTCTGCATGGACCGATTGTCCGCCCACCGGCAGCCACCCTGCTATCAGCGGTGCACCAGGCATGGCGCAATCCCACGGCGCGCAGACCAGATCGCACCGCCTGGGGCCGCAGCACCGCGTCCTAAGAGATGGGATCACGCGCTCAGCAACTGCCGCAGTACATACGGCAGGATGCCGCCCGCACGGTAATAGTCCACCTCGATGGGTGTATCGATGCGCAGGGTGACGGCCACTTCCTGGCAGGAACCATCCGCACGGCGGATGACCAGGCGCGCCTCGCTTTGCGGTGTGAGCGCGGGGTCTGGAATCACGTCGATCACCTCGTCGCCTTGCAGGCCCAGGCTCTGCCACGAGTCGTTGTCGCGCAGCTGCAGCGGCAGCACGCCCATGCCCACGAGGTTGGAGCGGTGGATGCGCTCGAAGCTGCGCGCCACCACCGCCTTGATGCCCAGCAACTGGGTGCCCTTGGCCGCCCAGTCCCGGCTGGAGCCGGTGCCGTATTCCTCCCCCGCGAAGATCACCGTGGGCGTCTTGTTGGCGATGTAGTGCATCGCGGCGTCGAAGATGAACATCTTCTGGCCCTGCATCGGTCCCTCGCCCTGAAAGAGGGTGACGCCCCCCTCCTCGCGCGAGCCGTCGGCCAGCGGCGGGATCATGAGGTTCTTGATGCGCACGTTGGCAAAGGTGCCACGCATCATCACGTCGTGGTTGCCGCGGCGCGCGCCGTAGCTGTTGAAGTCGGGCTTGGCCACCCCGTGCTGCAGCAGCCACTGGCCGGCGGGAGAGGTTTCCTTGATGGAGCCTGCGGGAGAGATGTGGTCCGTGGTGATGGAGTCGCCGAACAGCGCCATGATGCGGGCACCCATCACGGATTCTGAGGATTTTTGGCCTGCAGCGCCTTGTTTACCAACGCTGGCAGCTACTGAATCGAGAGCAAAATCCGTAAAGAATGGCGGCTCCGCGATATAGGTGCTGCCGGGCCACACATAGACGTCTCCGTCCACCCCGCGGATCTTGTTCCACAGGGCTCCGGGGTCGGTCTTGACCTTGGCGTAGTTCTCCTTGAAGGCCTTGCCGTTCATGGCGTACTTCATGAGCGCATGGATCTCGTCGCTGCTGGGCCAGATGTCGCCCAAGTACACGTCGCGCCCGCCCTTGCCCTTGCCGACCGGTTCGGTCATGAGGTCCTTGAGCACCGTGCCCGCGATCGCATAGGCCACCACCAGCGGCGGGCTGGCCAGGAAGTTGGCTTTGAGGTTGGGGTGGATGCGCGCCTCGAAATTGCGGTTGCCCGACAACACCGCGGCACACACCAGGTCATTGCTGGTGATGACCTCGTTGAGCTCGGGCGCCAAATCGCCCGCATTGCCGATGCAGGTCGTGCAGCCATATCCCGCCAGGGCAAAGCCCAGCTTTTCCAGATAGGGCAGCAGCCCGGTCTGCGTGAGGTATTCGGTCACGATGCGCGAGCCCGGCGCCAGCGAGGTCTTGATGTGCGGCGCGACCCGCAACCCTGCCTCCACCGCTTTCTTGGCCAGCAGGCCCGCAGCCAGCAGTACGCTGGGGTTGGAGGTGTTGGTGCAGCTGGTGATCGCCGCGATCAGCACGTCGCCGTTGCCGATGGTCGGGTCCGCCCCCTTGGCGGGCAAATGGATCGCCGCGTCTTCGTGCTGCACCTCCAGGCGCGGCTTGTTCTGCTCCATCTCGACCAGGAAGCGCGGCGCCCCTTCGGGTGCGGGTTTTTCGCTGGGGGCCCCCTCGGTCACGGGCGCCATGCGCCGGTGGATATGGTGGCGCGTGTGCAGCAGCTCAGCGGGCTGGTTGAAACCCGACTCGGCCACCGGTTTGCTGAACAGCTCGGCGAACTGGCGGCACACGTTGCCCAGTTCGATGCGGTCCTGCGGGCGCTTGGGGCCGGCCAGGCTGGGGGTGACATCCCCCAGATCCAGACGCACCACCTGCGAGTAGTCGATCTCCCCCGCGCGCGGCACACCGAACAGGCCCTGTGCGCGAAAGTACGCTTCGAACGCATCGATCTCCGCCTTGGTGCGCCCCGTGCCGCGGAAGTAGTCGATGGTCTTTTCGTCCACCGGGAAGAAACCCATGGTGGCCCCATATTCCGGTGCCATGTTGCCGATGGTGGCGCGGTCGGGCAGCGCCAGGGTCCGCGTGCCTTCTCCAAAGAACTCCACGAACTTGCCCACCACCTTCTCGCGGCGCAGGATCTCGGTCACGGTGAGCACGAGGTCGGTGGCGGTGACCCCCTCGCGCAGCTGGCCCGAGAGTTCGAAGCCCACCACGTCGGGCGTGAGGAAGTACACCGGCTGGCCCAGCATGGCGGCCTCGGCCTCGATGCCGCCCACGCCCCAGCCCACGACGCCAATGCCGTTGATCATGGTGGTGTGGCTGTCGGTGCCCACCAGCGTGTCGGGGTAGTACACGCCGTCGTTGCCCTTGTGCACGCCGCGTGCGAGGTATTCCAGGTTCACCTGGTGCACGATGCCAAAGCCCGGAGGCACCACACCAAAAGTGCTGAAGGCCTGCATGCCCCACTTCATGAACTCATAGCGCTCGCGGTTGCGCTGGAATTCCAGCTTCATGTTCAGGTCGAGGGCCTTCTTCGTGCCGTAGTAGTCCACCATGATGGAGTGGTCCACTACCAGGTCCACAGGCACCAGCGGTTCGATCTTGCGGGGGTTGTGGCCCAGGCGCTGGGCCACGCTGCGCATCGCGGCCAAATCGGCCAGCAGCGGCACGCCCGTGAAATCCTGCAGCACGACGCGCGACACCACGAACGGAATCTCGTCCTTGCGCGGCGCATTGGGCGCCCAGCGAGCCAACTGCTCCACATGCTCTGCAGTGATGCGGCGGCCATCGCAATTGCGCAGTACGGATTCCAGCACGATGCGCAGGGACACCGGCAGCCGGTTCACTCCCGGAAACTGGCGCGCCAGCGCAGGCAGCGAATAGAACTTGCCGCTCTTTCCCGCTGCCGTGGCAAACGTAGCGAGCGTGGAAGCAAAAGCGTGACCGGGGTTGCGGGAGGCTGCCATACAAGAACTCCTGTGGGTAACGACAGAGCCCATTTTGGCAGCGCCGCACTGCAGAGCCAACGCATCGCGAAATACCTTGACCCCACGCTGGGGCAATCGGGTTTAAATGAATACGCGTCCTGCGGTCGCCGCGCGGCCAGAAAGCACCGGTACACCGCTCCTGCACCGTATCCGTTAATCGGTGCGTGGGCCACTTTGCCGAGTGTCCGACATCAGCGGGGGCCTTTGACGCGCCCACCATATTGCCGCGTTGCCGCGCACCGCACCACGAATACTGCACCCCTCATAAGCGACAAAACCCGCCAAGGCCACGCCCCAGCGGGTTCTTCAAATCACACGCAAAACAGCGGTTAGGTCGGCCCGGAGAATTGCGCCGAGCCGCGCCGCCACGTGGTGTTCAAATAGCGAACTTCTCGCGGTCTTCGTTTTGAATCCATTTCGGCGCCTTGCCGCGGCCCGTCCAGGTCTGGCCCGTGGCGGGGTCGCGGTATTTGGGCGCGACCTTGGTTCCACTGGTTGCAGAAACGCGGCCCGTGCGGCCTGCAGGGAACACATCCTGCTGCGTCAGGCCATATTCCGCCACCAGTTCGCGCACCTGCGAGATAGCAGCCGTCAATTCACGGCGTCGCGCCTCGGTGATTTGCTGCTCAAGGGCTTCACGCTGTTTCAACAGTTCTTTGTAGCTGACGGTCATGGAGGTATGGAGCGTTAAGGATTAATGGGCACGCGGATTATAAAGTCCTAAACCCAATCCCGTTACAAGTTCATGGCAATTGGCCGCATAAAAAAGCAACAAATAACCCCAGCCCAGATCACTACCTCCCATGGACACACTCAAGGAACCTTTTCTCGCGCAGGTACACCAATGCACCCGTATCATTGCTTGCACCAAAATGGTGATTTGATTCAACTAGTTACCAACGTTTCTGGTTTGCGCAGCACTTTGCCAGCGTCGCATAGCCCTTCAAATAACCACCGATTCCACCCAGTTGGCGAGCACAATCGCCGCTTCTCCTGACTCTGTTCTAAGAATATGGCTCTATATTGTGTGGGCGACATTCAGGGTTGCGACGACGCCTTTGAACGCCTGCTCGCCACCATTGGTTTCTCTCCCAGCCGGGACACGTTGTACGTGCTGGGTGATCTGGTGAACCGCGGCCCGGACTCCGCCGCAGTGCTGCGCCGCTGCATCACCCTCGGGGACAGCGTGCGGCCCCTACTGGGCAACCATGATTTGCACCTGCTCGCTGCCGCCTACGGCACGCGCCGACCGTCGCGGCGCGACACGCTGCAGGACATCCTGCTGGCGCCGGATCGGGACGAGATGCTCGAATGGCTGAGGCACCAGCCGCTGGCGCGGCGTGTGCACCATGGCGGCGGCGACCTGCTGATGGTGCATGCCGGCGTGTTGCCACAATGGACGGCAGAGGAGACGTTGGCATATGCCGGCGAAGTCGAAGCCGTCCTGCAAAGCCGGGAGTTCGCCGGTTTTCTGCAGCAGATGTACGGGAATTCTCCCGACCTGTGGAGCCCGGAACTTCTGGGAACGGACCGCCTGCGCGTGATCGTGAATGCGCTCACGCGCATGCGCTTTTGCTCACCCGAGGGCCGTATGGATTTCGAGAGTACCGAAAGCGCCTCCGAGGCGCCTCCAGGGCTGGTGCCGTGGTTTGACGCACCCGGGCGTCGCACGCTGAACACATTGATCGCCTTTGGCCACTGGTCCACGTTGGGCTGGCTGGATCGGGCGGACGTCCTCGGGCTGGACACCGGTTGCGTGTGGGGCGGCTGCCTGAGCGCAGTGCGTTTCGGCACGACACTGGCCGACCGCGAGCGCTGCCACGTGGAATGCCCGCAGGCGCAAATGCCCGGTGCCTAGGCACGCTATCAACAATATAGCTTGGAGCGCTTGCTGTTCCGTCAGTTGAGCGGCAAATCGCCAAAAGCCTTCTTCGCGGCGCCGCCGGCCCGCGAAGAAAGCGTTTTCATCCTGCGCGCGCAGGCACTGGCCGCAGCGCGGCAAGCATTCCAGGGGAACTCCAGCGCGTGCCATCAGCGCTCGCCACGAGGGCTTCGACATGTGCGTGGCCCGCATGCCATGCAGGTGCGGCCGCAGGTCCTTGGACCATCAGCGCCGTGCCCCAGCCGTTGACGTCTTCGACCCGCTCGGCCATGAGCGCCACGCCAGGCACACCTTCCGTGGGCCAACCCGTGCGGGGGTTGAGCACATGGTGCAGGCGGCGTCCTGCACGCAGGAAGCCCCGCTCGTAGTCGCCGGACGATGCCACCACGCCGCGCCCTTGCAGTTCCAGTACGCCCAGCAGCTGCGCCGGAGCGGAGGGATTGCGCACGCCCACACGCCAGGGACGGTCGTGCTGCCGGCCCATGACCAGGACATCGCCACCGCCGTTGACCAGAGCATCCGTGACGCCGGCGCGCTCCAGCACTTGCAAGCCCGCTTGCAGAATGGGTAACTTCGCCACGCCGCCCAGATCCAACCCCATGCCCGACCGCGCAAGGTAGGCCGTCCCTGCGCGCTCGTCCAGCACGAGGTGGCGCGCGTTCACCAAACGCAGCGCCAGAGCAATCTCCTCAGGTGCCGGCGCGGCTTCGTGGCCCGGCTCAAAATGCCAGCCCCGCAGTGCACCGACGGTGGGATCGAAGGCGCCAGCACTTTCTTGGTGCAGGCGACGTGCCGTGCGCAACACCTGCATCACTTCCGGGGCCACGTGCACGGCATGCCGGCCGGCGGCCGCGCCGAGCCGCGCCACGTCACTGCCCTCCCGGTAACGGCTCATGAGCGCCTCCAGGCGCTCCATTTCCGCGAACGCGTGCAGCATCGCCTGCTGCACAGCGCCGGCATCGCGGCCGTTGCCGACGGCAGCCGCGATGTCCACGCGTGTGCCCATGAGGGTACGGCTCGCGCGCACCAGGGGCTGCGCGCCCTCCACCATGCCAGCCAAAGCCTGGCGCGGGTGGAGGTACGCCAGCGCGCCCAGCAACGGCAGCGCAAGGGCGAAGCGCCGCCGCGTCCACCGGTTGCCTACCGCCGGCATGCACCGATCTGAGTTCATCGCGAGCCCCTCCGGTCCTTACATCGACTGGTCAGCCATGAAATCCACGGCGGCCTTTACTTCGTCATCGCTCAGCGAAGCCGCGCCGCCGCGCGCGGGCATCATGCCCTTGCTGCCGGTGAAGCCTTCGATGGCGTGCTTGTAGAGCGTGTCCTTGCCCTGGGCAATACGCGGCGCCCAATCGGCCTTATCGCCAGGCTTGGGAGCCCCTGCAACGCCGGCCGCATGGCACATCGCGCAGGTTTTGCCGAACACGCTCTTACCGACGGTGTTCTCCGCCGTCGCGGGGGCGGCGGCAGGTGCTTGAGCGGCTGGCGCGGGAGCAGGGGTAGGCGCGGGAGCCGGTGCTTGCGCAGCGGGTGCAGGAGCAGGCGCGGGCGCCGGAGCGTCGTTTTTGCCACAGGCGGCGAGCAGCAGGGTTGCGGCGGCCAGCGCCATCGTGAGAGATGTCTTTTTCATGAAAGCCTTTCTTGTTGACGTCCAAAACCAAAAGGGCATCTTAGCCTGCGCCCCATGCAACGAGCCTGCCCTTCAATGGGTCGTCAGTTTGGTAGTTTCCAGAATCATTCATTTGATGTAAATCAACATCGAAAGAAACATTCAAAGTGAACATTTAGGCACTGTCACCACAGAGGTGGCTTCCAACACGCGCCGTTAGAGCCCATACTTCCGCCATGGATAAACTCCGCTCCCTGAACCTCCTACGCTGGTGGGCAGTGGCGTGGTTCGTCCTTGGTTTTGGGGCGGCACTGGCCTCCCCCCTCATTCAGCCGCGCACCATGGAACTGGTCTGTTCCAGTGCCAGCGGCGCCACCTTGGTGGTTCACCATGCCGGTAGCAATGCCGTGCTCGACACCCTGGGCATGGACTGCTCGCTGTGCCTGCCCAGCATGGAACCGCCGCAGCCCGCCGTACTGACCGTGCCGGGCTGGCCCATCACCCATTCCGTACCCCTGCCACCGCCTCGTGTGGTGGCCGTTGCCCCCACGGCCGCGCCACCACCTGCGCGCGCGCCCCCATTTTCCGCTTGCACTACCTGAAAGAGGACATCATGAGCGACAAGAGAGAGAGCCTGAACCCTGAAACCGTTGGCATGGGACGCCGCCGGTTCATCAATACCGCTGCTTTGGCGGGACTGACCGTGGGCGTTGCCGCGTGCAACGACAAGCCCGCGGCCGCCCCTGCAGCATCCGGCACTCCCGCGCCGGCACCCGCCCCCGCTGCCGCCCACGCCGGCGCCAACGTGCACCTCAAGCCCGGTGAGCTCGATACCTACTACGGTCTTTGGAGCGGCGGCCACAACGGCGACGTTCGCGTGCTGGGCCTGCCCTCCGGTCGTGAACTTCTGCGCATTCCCTGCTTCGTGCCTGACGCCCTCGTGGGCTGGGGCATCACCAATGAATCCAAGGCCGTGATGGGCACCAAGCCCGACGGCAGCCTGCGCTACACCGTGGCGGACACCCACCACTTGCACGGCTCGTACAAGGACGGCAACTACGACGGCCGTTACGCCTGGGTCAACGATAAGATCAACAGCCGCATCGCCCGCATCCGTCTGGACTACTTCATCTGCGACAAGATCACCGAGCTGCCCAACGTGCAGGGCTTCCACGGCATCTTCCCCGACAAGCGCGATCCGGTCGATCCCAACATCAACTACACCACGCGCGTGTTCTGTGGCGCCGAGTTCGCCATTCCGCTGCCCAACGATGGCAAGGACGTGAACGCACCCGAGAAATACCGCTCGATGTTCACCTGCGTGGACGCAGAGACCATGGAAGTGCGCTGGCAAGTCCTGATCGACGGCAACTGCGACCTGACCGCGACTTCGTACGACGGCAAGCTGGCGGCCACCAACCAGTACAACGTCGAAAACGGCGTGCACTACGAAGACATGATGTCGGCCGAGCGCGACGCCTGCCTGTTCTTCAACATTGCCCGCATCGAAGAAGCCGTGAAGGCCGGCAAGTTCAAGACCTACGGCACGTCCAAGGTGCCCGTGGTGGACGGCACCCGCGAAGCCAACAAGGATGCCAAGACCGCCCTCACCGCCTATGTGAGCGTTCCCAAGAACCCGCACGGCGTGAACGCCAGCCCCGACCAGAAGTACTTCATCTGCGCCGGCAAGCTGTCGCCCACGGCCACCGTGATCGAACTGGCCAAGGTGCTGGACTGGTTCGACGGCAAGAGCGAGAAGCTCGACGACGCCATCGTCGCCGAGGTGGAAATCGGCCTGGGCCCGCTGCACACCGCCTTCGACGGCCGCGGCAACGCCTACACCACGCTGTTCCTGGACAGCCAGATCGTCAAGTGGAACATCGACAAGGCCATCGCCTTCCACAAGGGTGACAAGAACGCCCCCTACGTCGTGGACCGCCTGGACGTGCACTACCAGCCTGGGCACATCAATGCCACGCACTCCGAGACCGTGGCCGCTGACGGCAAGTTCCTCGCCGTGGGTTGCAAGTTCTCCAAGGACCGTTTCCTGCCCGTGGGCCCCTTCCACCCCGAGAACGAGCAGTTGATCGACATCTCGGGCGACAAGATGGTGCTGCTGGCCGACCACCCGGTGCGCGGCGAGCCCCACGACTTCATCATCTTCAAGCGTGACATCGTGAAGCCCAAGCAGGTCTACGACCTGGACGAGTTCCCGCTGGCCGTCAAGGACGCCAAGGAATCCGGCGTCTTCCGCAACGGCAAGAAGGTGACGGTGAAGCTCACGTCGCAGGCCCCTGCCTTCAGCCTGCGTGAATTCACCGTCAAGAAGGGCGATGAAGTCACGCTGATCCTCACGAACCTCGACAAGATCGAAGATTTGACGCACGGCTTCGCGGTGCCCAAGTACAACATCCAGTTCGTGATCAACCCGTTGGAGACGAAGTCGGTGACCTTCATCGCCGACAAGCCCGGTGTGTTCTGGGCTTACTGCTCCACGTTCTGCCATGCGCTGCACCTGGAAATGCGCACGCGCATGATCGTCGAAGCCTGATGACGCGCAACCCTCCTGGGCCTGGCCTGGGAGGGTTGCAAATCAAATTGGCTTCTTTCGCAGACGCAGCAAGCGGTGCCTGCTATTAGTTGGATAGTGCAATGTTTTCCCTAGGTTCACGGTTAGCCGCTTTCTGTCTTGCTCTGGTCCTCGCCGCCCCGCTATGGGTGCCGCGGGCGCACGCAGGTGCCTACGAGGCGGAACTGCCTGCGAACCTGGCCACCACGCCCGACATGTGCGCGCTGCTGCCGTGCACCGAAGTATTTCCGGGCGCTACGCATTTTTCGCCGCGCAAGGGCCAGCCGCCCTATGTCGAGGCGTATGACAACGACTCGGCCCAGAAGAAGCTTCTGGGCTACGTCATGCTGTCGACCGACATCACCGACACGCCCGCCTACTCGGGCAAGCCGGTGGTCACGCTCATCGGTATGGACACGCAGGGCCGCTTCGTCGGCATGAAGGTGCTCAAGCACTCCGAGCCCATCCTTCTGCTGGGCATCCCCGAGTCGGCACTCATCAATTTCAACAACCAGTACATCGGCAAGTCGGTCACCGACACCATCGAAGTCGGCCCTTCCCGCCCCGATGAGAACGTCATCGGCGTCGACGCCATCTCCGGAGCCACCGTCACCGTGGTGGCTCAGAACCAGGTGGTCATGGCCTCGGGCTCGGCCGTGGCACGCCAGACCGGCATCATTGCTCCCACGGTGCGCGAGCAGCCCCGCTTTGTCACCACCGGACAAACCTACGATTGGGCCCAACTCGTCAAGATGGGCGCGGTGCAGCAATTGCTGGTCAAGCCCGAACAGGTGGGCCTGCCGCGCGGCCCCGAGCCCTTCATCGAAATGTGGTTCGGTGACCTGAACCAGCCCGACGTAGGCCGCAGCCTGCTGGGCAAGAACAGCTTCGAAAGCCTGCGTTCACGCCTCAAGGAAGGCGAGAGCGCCATTTTCGTCATCAAGACCGGCGGGCAGGAGTCCTTCAAGGGATCAGGTTTCGTACGCGGCGGCATTTTTGACCGTGTGCAGGTCAAGCAAGGTGCCGACTCCTTCACCTTCCGCGACCTGGACTCCCTCAACCTGTACGGCCTGGAGGCCGCCGGCGCACCCCGCTACACCGAGTCGTCCATCTTCATCATCCGCTCGCAGGCCTTTTCTGCGGCCTATCCGTGGAAATTCGCCTTCCTGGGTAACCGGGTCGATCGGGCCACAGGCCATCGCAGCTTTGCCGTCTTCGAGTCCAAGTACTGGTTGCCGGCAGATCTGCTCGAAGGCGGCCGCCCCAAGGTGCAAGAACCCGATGCCCCCTGGGTACGCATCTGGAAATCGCAGGCCCTGCCCATCAGCCTGTTCGCCCTGCTGCTGATCGCAGTCACCGTGGTGTACGCCTTCCGCGAAAGGCTCACCCGCCTGTCCACGCACAAGAACAAGTGGCCGGTCAATGGCTTCAAGTACACCTTCTGGGCCATCAGCATCTTCTGGATCGGCTTTGGCTACATGGCCCAGCCGTCCATCACCCAGGTGCTGACCTGGTTCCACTCCGTCCTGTTCCAGTGGACCTGGTCGCTGTTCCTGTCCGATCCGTTCATCTTCCTGTTCTGGATCTTCATCATCGTGACCGTCTTCCTGTTCGGGCGCGGGCTGTTCTGCGGCTGGATGTGTCCGTTCGGCTCGCTGCAGGAGGCGATCTTCAAGATCGCCAAGGCCCTCGGGCTGAAGCGCTTCCAGACACAGCTGCCGCAAAAGTGGCATGACCGGCTCAAGTGGATCAAATACGCCGTCTTCTTCGTCCTGCTGGCGGTGTCGATGTTCTCCATGGGTCTGGCCGAGAAGCTGGCCGAGGTCGAACCCTTCAAGACCACGTTCCTGGTCGGCGTGATGAACCGGGCATGGCCCTATGGCCTGTTCGTCGCCGCCATCCTCGGCGTGTCGATCTTCATCGAGCGCCCCTACTGCAAGTACATCTGCCCGCTGGGCGCCTCGCTGGCCATGCCCAGCACCTTCCGCTGGTTCGGGTTGAAGCGCAAGCAGGACTGCAACAGCTGCAAGGCCTGCGCGGTGGGTTGCGGAGCCCAGGCCATCGACGCCGACGGGCGCATCGACCACCGGGAATGCCTGCATTGCCTGGATTGCATGATCCTGTACACCGACACCAAGGGCTGCCCGCCTCTGGCCAAGGAGCGCAAGCGCCGCGAGAAGGACGGCTTGGAGATGACGCCTATCGGCAAGAATGGCTACTTCATCCCCATCTACCCCGCCACCGTGCAGGACCAGATATCGGCCAAGGCCGCCCAGGGCCCCGATCCGCGCATGCCCACCGAACCCACGCTGCCCGCGCACAAGCGCAACGTAGGCTTCACGAGCTGGCTGCTGCTGGAACTGCGCGACCATCTCTGGCCCTGGAGCGCCGAAGGCTGGCGCAGCCAGCGCGCGCTGCAGATCGCCGGGCTGTCGCTGGCGGTGGCGGCCACCATCGCCTGGATCATGGCGGCGATGGGCCACCTCTCGTCGGGCGCCATCATCGGCTGGTGGTTCGGCTGGAGCGTGTACGAAGTGCTGATTCGCCTGTCGGGCCGCCGTTACGTCAAGGACGGCCCATGGTGGCGCGACAATTACCGCGTTGCAGGTGTAATGGACATGATGAGCTACGTAGGATTCAAGAACCTGATGATCGGTGCTGCGCTGTTCCTGGTGCTGCAGGCGCTGGGACTGTTCACCCCATGAAGGGCGGTGTCACCCACTTAATGCTGGCCTTGGCGATGACCGCCGGGGCCTGCCAGGCGGCCACCCTCCATGTGCGAGCGGGCGACGATCTGACCGCCGCCGTGCGCAAAGCCAAGGCAGGCGATGTGCTGGAGATTGCGCGGGGCACGTACCGCGCCAATCTGGTGATCGACAAGCCCCTCACGTTGCGCGGCGTGGACCGCCCCACCATCAGCGGTGGCAACCAGGGCGACACCATCCGCGTCACCGCACCGGACGTGGTGATCGAGGGCCTGATCGTGCGCGACTCGGGTGACGACCTCAAGGATCAGAACGCCGGCATCTACCTCTACCCTGGCGCCCACCGTGCCGTCGTACGCCGCTGCGACCTCACCTACAACCTTTTCGGCCTGTGGATCGAGAAGGCCAATGACGTGCTCATCGAGCACAACGTCATCACCGGCAAGCGTGAATACTCCTCGCCGCAGCGTGGCAACGGCGTGCAGCTGTACAACACCAAAGGCGCAAAGATCCTGAACAACAACATCAGCTTCGTGCGCGACGCGCTCTACGTGGACGTCTCGCACCACGCGCTGTTCAAGGGCAATCGGCTGCATCACAGCCGCTACGGCACGCACTACATGAACTCCTACTACAACCTGTGGGAGGACAACGACACCTACTACAACCGTGGCGGCTTGGCCCTGATGGAAGTGCGCGAGCAGACCGTGCGCAACAACCGCGCCTGGGGCAACTCCGACCACGGCATCATGCTGCGCACGCTGCAGGATTCGGTGATCGAAGGCAACGTCGTGGCCGGCAACAGCCGGGGCTTCTTCATCTACGACGTGGAGTACATCAAGCTCAACAACAACCTGGTGGTGGACAACACCGTCGGCGTGCACCTGGCCGCGGGCTCGAAGAACAACGAAGTCGAAGGCAACGACTTCATCTCCAACCGCGAGCAGGTACGCTACGTGGGTGCGCGCGACGAGCGCTGGGGCGCCAAGAGCGGCAACCACTGGAGCAACTACCTGGGCTGGGACCGCGATGGCGACGGTGTCGGCGATGTGCCCTACGAGGCCAACGACATGGTGGACCGCCTGACCTGGCGCCACCCTAGCGTCAAGCTGCTGCTGGCCAGCCCGGCCGTGCAGGCCCTGCGCCTGGTGGGCCGGCAGTTCCCTGTGCTGCGCGTGCCATCGGTCGTGGACCCGAAGCCGCGCATGCAGCCCAGCAATCAACAATGGAGTGAATGGCGTGGCAAGCATTTCCCCGGCCAGTGACAACGTGGCCATCTCGCTGCGCGGCGTCAGCAAGCACTACGGCGCGCTGCACGCCGTGGACGGCGTGGACCTGGACATCCCCAAGGGCGAGATCTTCGGCCTGATCGGGCACAACGGCGCAGGCAAGAGCACGCTGTTCAAGATGATGCTGGGCCTGGTGAAGCCCACACAGGGCACGCTTTTGATCGCAGGTGCCCAGGTGGGTGGGCGGGGGTTCCGCGCCGCCCGCCGCCAACTGGGCTACCTGCCCGAAAACGTGGTGCTCTACGACAACCTGGACGGGTTGGAGACGCTGCGCTTTTTCGCGCGGCTGAAATCCGCCCCGCTGGCGCAGTGCGCGGACATTCTGGAGCGCGTGGGCCTGGCACACGCCGGCAAGCGCCCGGTGCGCGAGTATTCCAAGGGCATGCGCCAGCGCCTGGGCTTCGCGCAGGCATTGCTGGGCAGCCCGCGCGTGTTGTTCCTGGACGAACCCACCAACGGCCTGGACCCGCAGGCGATCCGCGACTTCTACGCCACGCTGCGGGGCCTGCAGGCCGAGGGCGTGACCATGGTCATCACCTCGCACATCCTCGCCGAACTGCAAGAACGCGTGGACCGGCTCGCCATTCTCTCGGCCGGCCGCATCCAGGCGCTGGGCAGCGTGCAGCAGCTGCGCGAGCAAACCCGCATGCCGCTGTCGTTCGAACTGGACATCGCACCCGCCGACCGGCCCGCCGCCGCACAGGCGCTGGAGCAAGCGACGGGCATCGTCCCCGAGCACACGCCCGAAGGCTTGCGCCTGCACTGCCCGCGCGAGCAGAAGATGGCCGTGCTGGCCGCCCTCGCGCCACTGGGTGCGCGCGTGCGCGACCTCAAGCTGCTGGAGCCCTCGCTCGAAGACGTGTTCTTCGGCTTCGCCGACTGACACCCTGCCCACGACGCCCCATGGAACTGACCCAGATCTTCACCATCGCCGCCAAGGAATTCCGCGATCGCATGCGCAATCGCTGGGTGCTTGCGGTGGCCCTCGTCTTCACCGTGTTCTCACTCGTCATCGCCTACTTCGGCGGCGCGCAGCAGGGCACGGTGGGCTTTCGCTCCATCGAGTTCACCATCGCCAGCCTCGTCAGCCTGGTCATCTACCTCATCCCGCTGATTGCGCTGTTGCTGGGGTTCGATGCCATCGTGGGCGAGCGCGAGCGCGGCTCGCTTGATCTGCTGCTGGCCCTGCCCATTACCCGGCTGGAATTGCTGCTGGGCAAATACCTGGGCTTGGCGGCTGCGCTGGCGCTCTCCACCCTGGCGGGCTTCGGGCTGGTGGCGGTGCTGCTGTGGCGCCACATGAGCGCCAATGCCCTGTTCCACTACGGCGGCTTCATGATCAGCTCGGTATTGCTGGGCCTCGCATTCCTGAGCCTGGCAGTGATGCTATCGGTGCTGGCACGCGACCGCACGCGCGCCTCGGGCCTGGCCATCGCTACCTGGTTCTTCTTCGTGCTGGTGTTCGATTTGCTGCTGCTGGGCCTGCTGGTGGCCACGGGCGGGCAGTTCGCGGGCGATGCGTTCGCCTGGCTGCTGCTGCTGAACCCGGCCGACGTGTTCCGCATCCTCAACGTGTTCTCGCTCGAAGACGTGCGCACGCTCTACGGGCTCGCCAGCGTCGTTCCCTCGTCGCTGGGCAGCCCCGCAATCATGGGTGGCGTGATGCTGGCGTGGATCGCCCTGCCGCTCGCCATCGCCAACTGGAGATTCAAGCCATGACCTGTTCCTGCATCACCCGTCGCCGTGCACTGGGCATGGTCGCCTTCACGGCGCTGGCCACCAGCAGCCTGCTGGCTGGCTGCGGCGACAAGGCAGCCGAACAGCAATCCCTTGCGCCCGTGGAGATCGACCGTTCCACAAGTTGCGAGCTCGACGGCATGCTGCTTGCAGACTACCCCGGCCCCAAGGCGCAGATCCACTACGCGGGCCAGGAAAAGCCCTCCTTCTTCTGCGACACCATCGAACTGTTCAACACCCTGCTCGCCGGCGAACAAGTGCGTGCAGTGCGCGCCGTGTACGTGCAGGACATGGGCAAGGCCGACTGGAACGAACCCAAGGGCCACTGGATCGACGCCAAGACCGCCGTCTACGTGCTGGGCAGCAAGCGGCATGGCTCCATGGGCCCCACCATCGCCAGCTTCGCGCAGGAGGCCGATGCAGCCAAGTTCGCCGGTGAACATGGCGGCAAGGTGCTGCGCTTTGCGGACATCAAGCTCGACATGGTGGACCTGAGCGGCGGTGCGCTGCACGACACCCGCATGTAACAGCCCTTGCACCATGTCTGCATCCACCCTGAGTCCTCCGCCGCACCAGCCACGCCGCAGGCGCATGCTGGTTGCGGGCACGCTGGCGTTTGCAGCCGCGGCGGGCGGGCTCTGGGGCGTGCCGGGCCTGCGCAGCGCGCTGCGGCCCCAGCCGGCTCCCGCCCTGGAGCCGGACGTGTGCATCGTCGCACCCCCGACGCCGTACGACCCCGCGTCGGGCCTGCCGCCCACGGCAGCGCGCCCCATTCCGGTGGATGCGCGCTGTCCCGTATGCGGCATGTTCCCCGCCCGTTCGCCCGACTGGGCGGCGCAGGTCATCTTTCGCAATGGCGACGCACAGTTTTTCGACTCGCCCCTGTCGCTGTTCATGTACCTGCAGGACGTGGCCCGCTACAGCCCCGGCCGCAGTGCACGGGACATCATGGCGCACTACGTCACCGACACCGCGCGCCCCGCGGCCGCGGGCGGCGCCCGCTGGACGGACGCGCTGTCTGCCTATTACGTGCACGGCTCGTCGGCGCGGGGGCCGATGCGCGCCGGCAATCTGCCCGCGTTCTCGACACGGGAGGCCGCACAGGCCTTTGCCGCACAGCGCGGCGGCACAGTGCTCGCCTTTGGCGCCGTGGACGCCCCCCTGATCGCGCAGTTGGCGGGCCCTGGCGGGCACAATCATCCCTAGCATTCGCTATTAAAAATATAGCTATTAGCGCTTATTCCGCAAGCGCCAGGGGCATTTTTTATTGAAAAGGCCGCTGAACGGCGGCCTGTGTTTTCAGTGGGTTGATGGCTCGGCCGTAGAGGCCTGCGGCGCCTTGAACAAGGCGGGTAATTTGCGCTTGGGCTTGATGTTGGCGGAGATGCCGCCACGCGCGGGAGATGCCTTGGGGGCCACCTCCCAGCTCGCCGACGCACCGGCCGAGGTGCTGGCCTCGTAGGGCTTGTCGAAGAACGGATCGCGAGACGCCGCAGGCGCGGAGCGGTACGCGCTGCGCTCGCGGCTGCGGGGAGCGGCTGGAGCGCCCTCGCCCGAATCGTCACCGCCCCAGGCGCGGCGGCCGTCGTTGTAGCGGCCCCGCGGACGATCTTCCTGCAATTCCAGCGGTTCCAGCTCGATCTTCTTCTTGATGAGCTTCTCGATATCCGCCACCAGGCGGGTATCGCTGCTGGCCGCCAGCGTGACGGCCAGACCCGATGCGCCGGCGCGGCCCGTACGGCCGATGCGGTGCACGTAGTCCTCTGCATTGAAGGGCACGTCGTAGTTGAACACCGCGGGCACGTCCTTGATGTCCAGGCCCCGCGCCGCCACGTCGGTGCAGACCAGCAGGTCCACCTCGCCGCTCTTGAAGGCTTCCAGCGCCTTCAATCGCTCGTCCTGGCTCTTGTCGCCATGCAGCGCGGCGGTCTTGAGGCCGTCGCGCTCCAGGCTGCGGGCCAGGCGCGCGCAGCCCAGCTTGCTGTTCACGAAGATGAAGGCCTGCTTGAGGCCGCGCTCGTTCAGCACATGGCGGATGGCGCGGCGCTTGTCGTCGCCGTCCACCGCGAAGAAGCGCTGCTCCACGGTGGAGGCGGTCTCGTTGGGGCGCGCGACCTCGATGGTGATCGGGTCCCGCAGATAGCTGCCGGCCAGGCGCTTGATCTCGGGCGAGAAGGTGGCGGAGAACAGCAGCGTGGTGCGCTGCTTGGGCAGGTAGGAGAGGATGCGCTGCAGGTCGGGCAGGAAGCCAATGTCCAGCATGCGGTCGGCCTCGTCCAGCACCACGTACTCGACCTGATTGAGCACCGCGTTCTTGGCCTCGATATGGTCCAGCAGACGGCCGGGCGTGGCCACAAGCACCTCGACGCCCTTTTTCAGCTCGATGGTCTGCGGCTTCATGTCCATGCCGCCAAACACCACCGTGCTGCGCAGCTTGGTGTACTTGGCGTACAGCGCGATCTGCTGCGCCACCTGGTCCGCCAGCTCGCGCGTGGGCAGCAGCACGAGCGCGCGCACAGGGTGGCGCGCGGGAGAGGCTGAACTGTTCTCGTGCTTGAGCAGGCGCTGCAGCAACGGCAGCGAAAAGGCCGCTGTCTTGCCGGTGCCGGTTTGCGCCGCACCCATCACGTCCTTGCCGGTCAGCACGACAGGGATCGCCTGCGCCTGGATCGGCGTCATGTTCTCGTAGCCCATCTCGGCTACGGCGCGCTTGAGCGGCTCGGCCAGCGCAAGAGTGGAATAGGGTTGTGTCATGAAGCCGCTATTGTCGCATTGCAGCAGCGGCGAAGGCCAACAAGGCCGTCAATGGCCTGTACCGGGGCGTCTCCTGCTTGGCGCGAAAACGACGGCTTAGCGCGCGTTCACGGTTTCAAAGCGACTGTGCGTTGAAAGTGTTGCAGCCTTGCACACTGCCGGTCTTGAACCCCTGCGTGAACCACCGCACGCGCTGCGCGCTGGAGCCGTGGGTAAAGGCATCGGGCCGCACGGTGCCAGTCTGCTGGCGCTGCAGCGCGTCGTCACCGATCTGCTCGGCGGCGTTCACCGCGGACTCGATGTCGCCCTGCTCCAGCCAGTTCTTGGCCTGTTGCGAATGGTGGGCCCAAATGCCGGCGTAGCAGTCGGCCTGCAGCTCCAGCCGTACCGACAGCGCGTTCTGCTCGCGCTGGCTCACGCGCCCGCGCATGCCGTCCACCTTGCCGGTGGTGCCCAGCAGGGTCTGCACATGGTGGCCGACCTCGTGCGCGATCACGTAGGCGCGGGCAAATTCGCCTGGCGCACCCAGCTGGCGGCTCATGGTGTCGAAGAAATCCATGTCCAGGTACACCTTTTGGTCCCCAGGGCAGTAAAACGGCCCCATCGCGCTCTGCCCCGTGCCACAGGCCGTGGGCGTGGCGCCGCGGTAGAGTACCAGCTTGGGCTGGCGGTACTGCGCCCCACCCTGCTGGAACACCTGCGCCCACACATCCTCCGTGGACGCCAGGACGGTGGAGACGAAGGCGGCCTCACGGTCGCCCTGCGGCGGACGCTGGGCCGGCCCCTGTTGGACCTGCGGCGCGCCCCCGCCCGACAGTACGCCGATGGTGGTCAGCGGGTTGATGCCAAACACACCCCAGCCGATGAGCGCCACAACGATGGTGCCAATGCCGATCGAGCGTCCGCCGATGAAGCCGCCCCCGCCGCCGCTGCGCCGGTCTTCCACGTTGTCCGATTCGCGATTGCCTTCCCATCTCATGGGTATCTCCTGCGTGCACGACGCACCAGCCGCCGATGTTACGCCCGCGGCGGCACCCTCGGGATTTCGCGCCGCGCACTACTGCGCTGCCAGCAACATGTCCTGCGACGGGCGCGGCTGCAGCGTGTGGTTGACGTACTTCGCCATCCGTTCGTGGGCTTGGTGCGTGTGGCGTTCCACCACCGCCTGCAGCACCCACAACTGCGCAAGGATGACGATGGCGGCACCCAGCCACATCCAGAGGCTGGGCGTGGGCGCAGATTTCACGGGCGGATCCCATGGCCGGGGCGCAGCGGGGGAGGCGGGATCATGGATGGGGCGGGACATGCAGTACTCCTGAAACACTGCAGCCATCCTAGGCAGCGCCACGCAGCCGTACCACCGGCGCAGGGCCAGCCTGCGTGTAGGACGGCGGCAAGCGCCGGCGCAGGCGCCGGCGCGCACCCCACGGTCCAGGCCGCGGTCCTTCTGGCAGGTCCTTCAGGCCTTGGGCAGCGTCACCCCGTGCTGGCCCTGGTATTTGCCGTTGCGGTCCTTGTAGCTCACGGCACATTCCTCGTCACCCTGGAAGAAAAGCACCTGCGCGCAGCCCTCGCCCGCGTAGATCTTGGCGGGCAGCGGCGTGGTGTTGGAGAACTCCAGCGTCACGTAGCCTTCCCACTCGGGCTCGAACGGCGTGACGTTGACGATGATGCCGCAGCGCGCATAGGTGCTCTTGCCCAGGCAGACGGTGAGCACGTCGCGCGGGATGCGGAAGTACTCCACGGTGCGCGCGAGCGCGAAGCTGTTGGGCGGGATGATGCAGTAGTCGCCCTCGAAGTCCACGAAGCTCTTTTCGTCGAAGTTCTTCGGGTCCACCACGGTGCTGTGGATGTTGGTAAAGACCTTGAATTCACGCGCGCAGCGGATGTCGTAGCCGTAGCTGCTGGTGCCGTAGCTGATGATCTTGCGCCCGTCCTGCTGCCGGATCTGGCCGGGCTCGAACGGCTCGATCATGCCGTGCTGCTCGGCCATGCGGCGGATCCATTTGTCGCTCTTGATGCTCATGGGGTACTCCTGGCGCGTATTCTAGGCGAATGAAAGCTACTTAAATGATAGCTGCTGACGCTTGATACATAAGCGTCAGAGGCAAATATTTCATGCAATGACAGTGCGCTCGATCAAACGGTCGTCGCCGAGCACGATCATCGCGAACAGCAGTTCGTCCAGGTGGGCGGCGCCCGCCGTGCGCCGCGCCAGCAGCGGGGTCGCCGCAGGATTCAGTACCACGAAGTCGGCTTCGCAACCCGGCTGCAGGTTGCCCGCCACGCCATCCAACCCCAACGCCCGCGCGGCGCCGGCGGTATGCAGCCACCACAGCCGTTGCGGCGCCAGGCTCAGTCCCGTCTTGGTCTGCCCCTCCCGGCCCACGTAGTACGCGGCCAGCATCGTGTGGAAAGGGCTGAAGCTGGTGCCGCCGCCCACGTCGCTGGCCAAGCCGTAGCCGAAGCCCATGCGGTCCGCGCCCGCAAAGTCAAACTGGCCACTGCCCAGGAACAGGTTGCTCGTGGGGCACACGGCAGCCACCGCGCCGCTCTCGCGCATGGCGGCGCGGTCCTCGTCGTCGAAATGGATGCAATGCGCGTACACCGCGCGCACACGCAGCAGGCCGACACGGGCATACACATCCAGGTAGCTCCGCGTGCCGGGGAACAGCTCCTGCGCCCAGCGGATCTCCTGCTGGTTCTCCGCCACATGGGACTGCACCCATACGTCGGGGTAGCGCGCGGCCAGAGCACCCGCGCCGCTCAGCTGCTGCGGCGTGCTGGTGGGGGCAAAACGCGGCGTGATCGCATAGCCCAGCCGCCCCTTGCCGTGCCAGCGCTGGATGAGCGCTTCGGTGTCGATGAGGGATTGCTCGGTCGCGTCGCGCACGCCGTCGGGCGAGTGGCGGTCTTGCAGCACCTTGCCGGCAATCAGGCGCAGCCGCCGCGCCTGTGCCTGCGCCATCAGCGCATCCACCGAGCCCGGATGCGAGGTGGCGAAGGTGAGCGCCGTGGTCACGCCGTTGCGCTGCAGCTCATCCAGGAAAAAGCCCGCCACCCCCGCGGCGTAGCCGGCATCGGCGAATCGCGACTCGTGCGGGAAGGTGTAGTTCTCCAGCCAGGGCAGCAGGCCTTCGGCGGGCGAGCCGATCACGTCCAGCTGCGGGTAGTGCACATGCATGTCCACGAAGCCCGGTGCAATGATGCGGCCGGGCCAGTGGGTCACCGGCTGCGAGGCCTGAGGAAGATAGAGGGGCGCCAGCGCGCGCCACGCGCCGGCGGCGTGCACGCGCTGCACGCCCTGGTCATCGGGCGCGGTGGCCAACAGGCCGTCTTCTTCGTACAGGGCCGTGCCGTCATCGGCAAAGCGCAGGAGCGCAGATCGGTAAAGGTGCATGGCCCCGGATGATGCCCGCAATACCGGGGGGCGTCAGGGCGCGATGCTGGCGCCGTTCTCGTACCAGCGTTTGAAGGTTTCGCGCTCTTCGTCGGACAGTGCGCCCGGGTTGCCAAACGGCATCTTGCGCAGCTGCACCACCTGTTGGTAGATCTGCTGCGCGTGGCTCTTCACGTCCTGCGGGGTGTCGAACTTCACGTTCTTCTGCGCGACGGTATTGGCGCTGTGGCACACCACGCAGTGTTTTTGTATGACGGCGTGCAGTTGTTCGTAGCCTGCGGCGGCCGGCGCGGCGGCGGACACGGCCGGCGCAGCCGGCTTGAGCCATACCACCACGCCCAGCAGCACCACCACGCCGACGGCCGCATAAGGCCAGGGATGGCCGTTGCGGCCCAGCTTGTAGCCGTGGCGCATCACGAAGAACTGGCGAATGGCCGCGCCTGCGAACATCATGAGGATCAGTACCAGCCAGTTCTGCCCATGGTTGTAGAGCCAGCCGTAGTGGTTGGAGAGCATGGCGAACAGCACAGGCAGCGTGAAGTACGTGTTGTGCACGCTGCGCTGCTTGCCGCGCTTGCCATGCACCGGGTCCACCGGCTGGCCGGCCTTCAGTGCCGCCACCACCTTGCGCTGGCCGGGAATGATCCAGAAGAACACGTTGGCGCTCATCGAGGTAGCGAGCATCGCGCCCATCAGCAGGAAGGCCGCCTGGCCGGGGAAGATGCGGCAGGCCAGCCACGCGGCGATGCACACCAGGACCAGCACCAGCGCCCCCACGGTGGCATCGCCGTTGGCCTTCTGGCCGAACACGCGGCAGATGCCGTCGTACAGCAGCCAGAACACCACCAGAAAGGCCAGTGCCGCCGCGATGGCCATGGCGGGCGACATGAGCGGGTCGGCCGGATGCACCAGGTAGATGCCCGCGTTCCACAGATACGAAACCGTAAGCAGCGCAAAGCCGCTGAGCCAGGTGGTGTAGCTCTCCCAGAAGAACCAGTGCAGATGGTCCGGCAGCTTCGGGGGCGCCATGTTGAACTTGACCGGGTGGTAGAAGCCCCCGCCGTGCACAGCCCAAAGCTCGCCGTTCACGCCCTGGCGCTTCAGGTCCTCGTCTACCGGCGGCGTGAGGCTGCTGTCCAGAAAGACGAAGTAGAAGGAGGAGCCCACCCAGGCGATGGCAGTGATGACGTGCAGCCAGCGCAGCAGCAGATTGGCCCAGTCGAGGAAGTAGCTTTCCATCGTGTTTCAACCTTGGCGGCCCGGCGGGCCGCCTGCAAGCTGCTCACCACTGCGGGCGCTCTGAGCAGAAAAAGAGGGGCCGCGCACCGTGGCAGGAAGCTGCCGGGGCACCGCTGCGACCCGTTTTGTGAACAGGAAGTGTATGCACTTTTCTGGCAACGGCCGCTGGAATGGCCCAGGGATTGTCCCTAACCCTGCAGGATGTAATCCGGATGCTGGGCGCATACGTCGTCCACCGCGCTGAGCGTGCCCGACAGGTGCTCGCGCAACGCCTCCTGGGCCGCGGGAGCGTTCTGCCGGTCAATGGCGTCGAGGATGGCCCGGTGCTGGCGCATGATGACGCCCGTCTTGCCTGCGGTGGGCAGGTGCAGGCGGCGCAAGCGATCCACATGGCCGGAGTAGCGGCGCACCAGCGCCCACAGGCCCATGACGCCGGCCGCCTCATACATCAGGCGGTGAAAGCCATGGTCCGCTCCCAGAAAGTCGTCATAGCGCTGCGCGGCCGCCAGCGATTCCTGCAGTGCGCACTGCGCCTGCAATTGCACCACCAGGCCGGGGGGCGGCTGCAGCGCCAGCGTGCGCACGATCTCCAGTTCGATGGAGCGGCGCAGGAAGTGCGCTTCGCGCGCGGCCGCCACGTCGATGCGACTGACCAGCGTGGCGTGCTGGGGAAAGACTTCCACCAGACCCTCCTCTTCCAGGCGCAGCAGCGCCTCGCGGATGGGCGTCTGGCTCACGCCGAATTGCCCGGCCAGCTCGCTGCGCACCAGCATCGCACCGGGCACCAGCTCCAGCGTCAGAATGGCCTCGCGCAGGCTTTCGAAGACCTGCGGGGCGGCCAGGCGCGAACGGTCAAGGCGGAACTTGGTCAGTATGGGCATACGTGGATTCTCGCATTCGTGCACTAATATATTAGTGTTCCAATATTTCAAATGGCGCGCCTTCACGGCCGTGCCCGCCTCTCCTTTTCTCTGTCCACACACTTCCCAAGGATTCCCATGTCTGCTTCCTCCCCCCACGGCCTGCTCATCAACGGCGAATGGGTTTCCACGTCCCAGGCCGCACCCAACACCAATCCCAGCAACCTGGCCGATGTGGTGGGCGAATACGCCCAGGGCGACGCCTCGCACGTGGACGCCGCCGTAGCGGCCGCCACCGCTGCCTTCCCCGCATGGGGTACGTCGGGCATCCAGGCGCGCCACGATGCGCTGGACAAGATCGGCAATGAAATCCTCGCGCGGCGCGAGGAGCTGGGCGCGCTGCTGGCGCGTGAGGAAGGCAAGACCCGTGCAGAAGGCATCGGCGAAGTCGCCCGCGCCGGGCAGATCTTCAAGTTTTTCGCCGGCGAATGCCTGCGCCTGGCGGGCGAGACCGTGCCCTCGGTGCGCCCCGGCATCGGCGTGGAGGTCACGCGCGAGCCCATCGGCGTCGTGGGTCTGATCACGCCGTGGAACTTCCCCATGGCCATCCCCGCCTGGAAGATCGCGCCGGCCCTGGCGTTCGGCAACTGCGTGGTGTTGAAGCCCGCCGACCTGGTGCCCGGCAGTGCGTGGGCGCTGGCCGAGATCATCCACCGCTCGGGCATCCCCGCCGGCGTGTTCAACCTGGTGATGGGCCGCGGGCGCGTGATCGGCGAGGCGCTGGTGCAGCACCCCGGCGTGGCCGCCATCAGCTTCACCGGATCGGTCGGCGTGGGCCGCGGCATCGCCCAGGCGTGCGTGCAGAACGGCAAGAAGGTGCAGCTGGAGATGGGCGGCAAGAATCCGCAGGTGGTGCTGGACGATGCCGACCTCGCGCAGGCGGTGGAGCTGTCCGCACAGAGCGCGTTCTATTCCACGGGCCAGCGCTGCACGGCGTCCAGCCGCCTGATCGTCACCCAGGGCATCTACCCGAAGTTCATCGAGGCGCTGCAGGCACGCATGGCGAAAATCAAAGTGGGCGATGCGCTGGCCACGGGCACTGACGTGGGCCCTGTGGTGAGCCAGGCGCAGCTGGAGCAAGACCTGTCGTACGTAGAGATCGCCAAGGCCGAGGGCGGCGTGCTGGCGGCCGGCGGCCTGCGCGCGGCCTGCCACACGGGCAGCGGCAACGAAGGCTTCTTCATGGCGCCCGCGCTGTTCGTGGACACGGCGCCGGCGATGCGCATCAACCGCGAAGAGGTGTTCGGCCCCGTGGCCAGCGTGATCCGCGTGCGCGACTACGACGAAGCCCTGGCCGTGGCGAATGACACGGAATTCGGCCTGTCCGCCGGCATTGCCACCACCAGCCTGAAATACGCCACGCACTTCAAACGCCATGCACAGGCGGGCATGGTGATGGTGAACCTGCCCACCGCCGGGGTGGACTACCACGTGCCCTTCGGCGGGCGCAAGGGCTCCAGCTACGGCCCGCGGGAACAAGGCCGTTATGCGCAGGAGTTCTTCACGACGGTGAAGACGGCCTATACGCTGGCGTGACCCACGCAACTCCTGTATTAATAGCTGCTGGCGCTTGCTCCACAAGCGCCAGCGGCCATTTTTATACGCATTCCCCAGCCAGCCGCTGCAGCAACTGCGCGGCCACGGCCACGGCGATCACCTCGGGCTGCTTGCCGGCGATGCCCGGCACGCCGATCGGGCAGGTCACCTGCGCCAGCTCGGTATCCGAGAACCCCCGCGCCGCCAGCCGGTGGCGGAAGGTGGCCCACTTGGTGCGGCTGCCGATCAGGCCGATGAAGGGCAAATCGCCCCGCGCGCGCTGGCGCATGAGGCACGCCGCCACGATGTCCAGATCCTCCGCATGGCTGAAGCTCATGATGAGCACGAAGGACTGCGGCGCCAGGCCCGGCACGGCCGCCTGTACCGGGTCGGACTGCTCACAGACCACGGACGCGTCGCCCCCCTGCGGCGGGAACACCCCATCGCGGCTGTCGATCCAGTGCAGCGCAAACGGCAGCGGCGCCAGCACCCGCACCAGCGCATGCCCCACATGGCCGCCGCCGAACAGCGCCACCGGCCGCAGCCGCGGCGCCAGGCGCTCGCGCAAGGCCGGCGCGTCAGCAGCCCCCACGCATTCAAACCGCAACTGCACCACGCCGCCGCAGCACTGCCCCAGGCTGGGGCCCAGCGCATGTCGCACGAGCGGCATGCGCGAAGGGTTGCCAGCCAGGTGCTCCGCCAGGCGTTCACGCGCTTCGCGCAGCGCCTGCAGTTCCAGATGGCCGCCACCGATGGTGCCCACGAAGTCGTCGCCCACCGCGAACACCGCCAGCCATGCCCCGGCTTCCCGCGGCGCCGAGCCTTGGGTAGACTCCACCGTCACGAGGCAGGCGGGTGCGGTCTTGATACGCTCCAGCAGGCAGTCCAATGCCTTCACTCGCTGATTCCTCCAGCTTGATTCATGCGCGCCACCGCCTTGGTCGTGGCCGCGGTACAGCATAGCGACAAACACCATGCCACAGCTGCCTTCTGCCCCGTCCTCTTCGGCCCAGCGTGCATCCCGTGCGCGCCGAACGTGGTGGCTGCCCGCCGGGGTGATGGCATTGGTCGCGGCGATCGTCTCGGCCTGCAAGTCGGGGCCCGAGGCGCCCTCCGCCCAGGACTCGCGCCTACCGGGCAGCGACGCGCGCGTCACCGGTCCGGTGCCGGCCGCGCAGGGCTCGGCACGCGCGTCCTCCGCGGCCACCCCGCGCGCCTACCGGCAGGATGCCGCGAGCCACATTTATGGCCTGAATGCAGCGCGCATCTACAAGGGCAAGCTGCCGCCGCTGCTGCACGCCATTGGCGTGCTGGAGGTGGACATCGACCGTGCGGGCCGCGTGACTTCGCTGCGCTGGATGCGTGCGCCCCGCCATGCGCCCGACGTGGTGGCCGAGATCGAACGCACGGTGCGCGCGGCAGCGCCCTTCCCCGTGCCGACGCGCATGGCGCGCGTGACCTACACCGACACCTGGCTGTGGGACAAGTCCGGGAATTTCCAGCTCGACACGCTGACCGAGGGCCAGCTCTAAGACGCCGCCGCACAGGCCCCCGCGATGGCGCGCGCCCTGGTTTGCAAGGCGCGAAGCGCAGCAATAGCCGTAGCGACTGCGGGCACCTGCACCGCCGCAACCCGCCCAAAGCAGGCATGCGCGACTCGCAAGAATTGGCTCCGCGTTGCCCTGCGCCGCGCGGCACGCGGCGCGGGCCTGCAGCATCAGGACCCGCGGTAGGTGGAATAGCTCCAGGGGCTGACCAGCAACGGCACGTGGTAATGCTGGTCGGCGTGGGCGATGCCGAAGTCCAGGCTCACGCGGTCCAGGAATGAGGGCTCGGGCAGCATCACGCCCTTCGCCTTGAAATACGCCCCCACATCAAACGTCAGCCGGTAGGTGCCGGTGCGCAGGCTGGCGTTGTCGAACAGCGGCGCATCGGTGCGCCCATCGGCGTTGAGTACCAGGCGCTTGACCAGCGTGGCCTGGTCACCCTGCGTGGCATACAGCGCCACCATCATGCCCGCCGCGGGGCAACCGTGCATGGTGTCAAGAACGTGGGTGCTGAGGCCCATGGTGAAGTCTCCTGCAATGGCAAGCCGCGGCCCGCCGATGGTGATGAGGAATGCGCTGGCGAATGGGCAGGCAAGTGATACGCTCCCCGTCCCTACAAACAAAGTGTATACAACTTTTGTACGCGATAAACGCCACGTCCTGTGGTGCGCCATCCAGGACAGTTCCCGCGCGGATCGCCTGATGGGGAACAGCCGGCAGGCCGCGCGCACTCAGACAGGGCGCGCCCGCGCCAGCAGATCAAAAAAGTGAGCAGCCAGCGCTTGATAGAAGCCGCATTCAGATGCATTTGCATCAGAAATCCAGCAACAGCAGGCGTGGCAAGCTACAAAACAAGTAGCGCGCGGAAGTCGTTCACATTGGTGTGCGTGGGCCCGGTGACGACCAGATCGCCCAGCCGCTCGAAGTAGCCGTAGGCGTCGTTGCGGTCCAGATGGTCGCCGATGCGTGCGCCCTGCGCCGCCGCGCGCGCCAGCGTGTCGGGTGCCACGCGTGCGCCGGCGTTGTCTTCCACGCCGTCGATGCCGTCGGTATCGGCCGCCAGCGCCCACACCCCTTCCTGCCCCTGCAGTGCCTGCGCCAGGCCCATGCAGAACTCGCCCGCGCGGCCGCCGCGCCCCTTCGGCGCGCCCGGGGCGCGCGGGCGCACGGTGACGGTGGTCTCGCCGCCCGAAAGGATCACGCACGGCCGCGCAAACGGCTGGCTGTGGCGCGCCACCGCACGCGCCAGCGCGGCGTGCACCTTGCCCACCTCGCGCGACTCGCCCTCCATCTCGTCGGACAGGATGTACGCCGCCACCCCCGCCGCGCGCGCCGCATCCGCCGCTGCCTGCAGCGACTGCTGGGGTGTCGCGATCATGTGCACCGCATGGCCGGCAAAGCGGACATCGCCGGGCTTGGGGGTTTCCAGCGCACCGGCCTGCAGCGCTGTGCGCACGGCGGCGGGAATGTCGATGCGGTAGCGCGCCAGGATGTCCAGCGCGTCAGCGCAGGTGCTGGCGTCGGGGACCGTGGGGCCGCTGGCGATCACGGAAGGGTCGTCCCCCGGCACATCGCTGATGGTCAGCGTGACGACGCGCGCCGGCGCGCAGGCTGCCGCCAGGCGACCGCCCTTGATGCGCGAGAGGTGCTTGCGCACGCAGTTCATCTCGCCGATGCCCGCGCCGCTTTCCAGCAGTGCGCGGTTGATGCGTTGTTTCTCCTCCAGCGTGATGCCTTCGGCCGGCAGCGTGAGCAGCGCCGAGCCACCGCCCGAGATGAGACACAGCACCAGGTCGTCTTCGGTCAGCCCGCGGGTCAGCGCCAGGATGCGCTCGGCCGCAGCCAGGCCCGCCGCGTCGGGCACGGGGTGCGCGGCCTCGACGACTTCCAGGCGCTGCGCCAGCCCCTCGGGCCGCGGCGGTATGTGGCCGTAGCGCGTGACCACCAGCCCCGACAGCGGCGCATCCTGCGGCCACAGCGCCTCCAGCGCCTGCGCCATGGAGGCACCCGCCTTGCCCGCGCCCAGCACCACGGTGCGCCCCTTGGGTGGCGGCGGCAGATGCTGCGCCATGCTGTGCAAGGGCTGGGCGCGCTGCACCGCCACGCGGTAGAGGTGCAGCAGGAAGGCCTGAGGGTCGCGCAAGGGGTCTGGGGCAGTCATGGTCATGGGTCGTTGTCTCCGCCGCGCATTATCCAAAGCACGCGGCACAAGCCCTACCGTCAATCCAGCGAAACCTTGGCTTCCTTGACCAGTCGCGCAAAGCGCGCCGTATCGTCCTTGATCTGACGCGCCATCTGCTCGGGCGTGTTGGCGATGGGATCTGCGCCGATGTCGTCCATCTTCTTACGGAACTCGGGCGACTGGATGATCTTCACCATGTCGGCGTTCAGCCGCGCCACGATGCCCTTGGGCGTGCCCGCTGGCGCCAGCATGCCGAACCACGTCCCCATGTCGAAGCCCGGGAGGCCCGCCTCCTCCAGCGTGGGCACGTCGGGCAGTGCCACCGAGCGCTTGGCCGTGGTCACGGCCAGCGCGCGCAGCTTGCCGGCCTTGATGTGCGGCAGCACCGGCGTGACGGTGTCGAACGACATGCTGATCTGCCCGCCCAGCAGGTCGGTGGTCAGCGGGCCGCTGCCCTTGTAGGGCACGTGCAGCAGCTGCACGCCGCCCATGCCTTCGAATTGCGCGCCGATCAGGTGTTGTCCCGTGCCCGTGCCGTTAGAGCCGTAGGTGAGCTTGCCGGGCTGCGCCTTGGCCTGTGCCAGCAGTTCCTGCACCGTCTTGGCAGGTACCTGCGGATTCACCACCAGCACATTGGGCACCAGGGCCACGGTAGTGATGGGAGCGAAGTCCTTTTCAAAGTCGTAGCCCAGCTTGCGGTACACGCTGGTGGCGATGGTGTGGTGCACAGCACCCATGAGCAGCGTGTAGCCGTCCGCCTTGGCCTTGGCCACATAGTCAGCGCCCAGCGTGGCGCCGGCGCCGGGCTTGTTCTCCACCACCACGGGCTGGCCTAGGGTTTTGGAGAGCTCCTGCCCCAGCGCCCGTGCCAGCACGTCGGTAGTTCCGCCCGCGGGGAACGGCACGATGATGCTCACGCTGCGGCTGGGCCAGGTCTGGGCCCAGGCGCCGGGCAACGCGAGCGCCGCGGCGGCGGCCAAAGCACCCAGCAGGGCGCGTTTGCGAAGGTTCCTCATCTCTTGTCTCCTGTGTTGTCGTGATGAAAACGCATGGGCGGTGCGTGCCGCCCACCGGCTCAGGCCAGCGCTGTCTGCTGTCCCACCGGCTGCGCCAGTTGGGCGCACACCGCATCGGTGACCTGCTGCGTGGTGGCCTGGCCGCCCAGGTCGCCCGTGTGCAGCGCAGGGTTGGCGGTGACATGCTCCACGGCACGCATCAGGCGCTGCGCGGCGGCGTGTTCGCCCAGGTGCTCCAGCAGCATCACGCAGCTCCAGAACGTGCCCACCGGGTTGGCCAGGCCCTTGCCCATGATGTCGAAGGCCGAGCCGTGGATGGGCTCAAACATACTGGGGTAGCGGCGCTCGGGATCGATGTTGCCGGTGGGCGCTATCCCCAGGCTGCCCGCCAGCGCGGCGGCCAGGTCGCTCAGGATGTCGGCATGCAGGTTGGTGGCGACGATGGTGTCCAGCGATGCGGGGCGGTTCACCATGCGCGCGGTGGCCGCGTCCACCAATTCCTTGTCCCACCGCACATCGGGAAATTCGCGGCTGATCTGCACCGCGATTTCGTCCCACATCACCATGGCGTGGCGCTGGGCGTTGCTCTTGGTGACCACCGTGAGCAGCTTACGCGGACGCGACTGCGCCAGTTTGAACGCAAAGCGCATGATGCGCTCCACACCGGCGCGGGTCATCATGCTCACGTCGGTCGCGGCCTCCAGCGGATGGCCCTGGTGCACACGGCCGCCCACGCCGGCGTATTCGCCTTCGGAGTTTTCACGCACGATGACCCAGTCCAGGTCCTGGGGCGCGCAACGCTTGAGCGGCGCATCGATGCCCGGCAGGATGCGGGTGGGGCGCACGTTGGCGTACTGGTCGAACCCCTGGCAGATCTTCAGGCGCAAGCCCCACAGCGTGATGTGATCGGGGATATGCGGGTCGCCGGCCGAGCCGAACAGGATGGCGTCCTTGTCCCTGAGCGCCTGCAGGCCGTCGGCCGGCATCATCTCGCCGTGCGCGCGATACCAGTCTCCGCCCCAGCCATAGCTGGTGAACGCAAAGCCCAGGCCCGGCTGGGATGCCGCTAATGCCTCCAGCACGGCCTGGCCGGCGGGGATTACCTCCTTGCCGATGCCGTCGCCGGGGATGCAGGCAATGCGATAGGTCTTGCTCATGGAAATGCTCGCTCCTCAAATCAGAAGGCCGCGCAACATGCGTGGCATGGCCCTGAATCTAGCGATGCCATGCCCACATATCACCGCGTTAAAGTGATGCCATTGTTTACTTTCATTCAACAATGAGCACCCCCTCCACCGCCCCGTCAGAGATGGCTTTCTTCAGCCTGCTGGCGCGCTGGGCCAGCCTGTCGGCCACCGCGCGAGAGCTGGGCATCAGCACGGCGGCGGCCAGCAAGCGCCTGGCGCAGATGGAATCGCGCCTGGGCGTGCAGCTGGTCAGCCGCACCACGCGGCGACTGCACCTGACGGCCGAGGGCAATACCTACCTGCAGCACGCGCGCCGCATCCTGGCGGAGATCGACGCCATGGAGCAACTGGTGAGCGACATGCAGGCCGAGCCCCAGGGCCTCCTGCGTGTGAACGCCACCCTGGGCTTCGGGCGCAGCCACATCGCGCCACTGGTGCCTGCCTTCGTGCGCCGCCATCCGCAGATCCAACTGCAGCTGCAGTTGTCGGTGCAGCCACCGCCGCTGGCGGACGATGGGTTCGACGTGTGCATCCGCTTCGGCGAGCCGCCCGATGCGCGCGTGATTGCGCGGCGCCTCGCCCCAAATCGGCGGCTGCTGTGCGCCGCACCCGCCTACCTGGCGCGCCGCGGAACGCCCACGCGGCCGGCCGAGCTGCCGCAACACGACTGCATCGACATCCGCCAGGGCGACGACGCCCACGGCGTGTGGCGCTTCAACGGCCACCGCAAGCAGGAGACGGTGCGGCTGCGCAACCACCTGAGCACCAACGACGGCGAGATTGCTGTGAACTGGGCACTGGCGGGCATGGGGATCGTCATGCGCGCGGAATGGGACATCGCTCGCTACCTGCGCAGCGGGAGGCTGGTGCAGGTGCTGCGGGACTACGACACGCCGCCGGCGGACATCCACGCCGTGTACCCGCAGCGGCATGCGGCCACCGCGCGGGTCAAGGCCTTCGTTGATTTCGTGGCACAGCACTTCAACGGCAGCGCACCAGGCATTTAACAGTCCACAGAAACTGTATACAAAAATTGTCTTTCACGACTATGATGGCCGCATGGAAACCTCCACCACCGGCTTCATCGTCGAAAGCCTCACGCGCGCCATCGTCGAGCACCGCCTGCTGCCCGGCACCAAGCTGGCCGAGCAGAAGCTCGCCGACCATTTCGGCGTGTCGCGCACGCTGGTGCGCCAGGCGCTGTTCCAGCTGTCGCAGAACCGCCTGATCCGTCTGGAGCCCGCGCGCGGCGCCTTCGTGGCCGCGCCCTCGGTCCAGGAAGCGCGCCAGGTGTTCGCCGTGCGCCGCATGCTGGAGGCCGAGATGGTGCGTGCCTTCCTGGCGCAGAGCACGCCCGCGAAAATCCGCGCGCTGAAGGCCCATGTGGCGGCCGAGAAGAAGGCCATGGAGGGCAACGACGTGGGCCAGCGCACCGAACTGCTGGGCGACTTCCACGTGCGCATGGCCGAGCTCATGGGCAACGACGTGCTGGCCCAGCTGCTGGGCGAGTTGATCTCGCGCTGCGCCCTCATCACGCTGATGTACCAGTCCACCACCGCCGCCGAGCATTCGCACGAGGAACACGCCGCCATCGTCGCGGCACTGGCCGCGGGCGACGCGGCGCAGGCCGTGCAGCTGATGCAGCAGCACCTGGACAACGTGGAGGCGGGCCTGACCTTCGACCGCGACCTGCCGACCAACGACCTTTCGATGGCCCTTTCCTCCGTATCGCCATGACCTACGACACGACGGCGCCCTACCCCCGCGACCTGATCGGCTACGGCCGCACGCCCCCGCATCCGCACTGGCCGGGCAACGCCCGCGTGGCCGTGCAGTTCGTGCTGAACTATGAGGAGGGCGGCGAGAACTGCGTGCTCCACGGCGACCCCGCCAGCGAGCAGTTCCTGTCCGAGATGTTCAACCCGGCCGCCTACCCCGAGCGCCACATGAGCATGGAGGGCATCTACGAATACGGCGCGCGCGCCGGCGTGTGGCGCATCCTGCGCGAATTCGAAAGGCGCGGCCTGCCGCTCACGGTGTTCGGCGTGGCCACCGCGCTGCAGCGCCACCGCGAGGTGGCCCAGGCCTTTGTCGAACTGGGCCACGAGGTGGCCTGCCACGGCCTCAAGTGGATCCACTACCAGAACGTGCCCGAGGAGGTGGAGCGCGCCCACATGGCGCAGTGCCTGGAGATCTTCGACACGCTCTACGGCCGGGACGGCGACCACGGCCAGGGCTGGTACACCGGGCGCGACAGCCCCCGCACCCACCGCCTGGTGGCCGACGACGGGCGCTTTGCCTATGACAGCGACTACTACGGCGACGATCTGCCGTTCTGGATGAAGATGGCCAAGAGCGACGGCAGCGCGCACCACCAGCTCGTCGTGCCCTATACCCTCGATTGCAACGACATGCGCTTTGCGCTGCCGCAGGGCTACTCGCACGCCGACCCATTCTTTCAGTACCTGAAGGACACGTTCGATGCGCTCTACGCCGAGGGCGACCCGGCCGGCGACAACGCGCCCAAGATGATGAGCATCGGCATGCACTGCCGCCTGCTCGGCCGTCCCGGCCGCATCAGGGCGCTGCAGCGCTTCCTGGACCACATCCAGCACCACGACCACGTCTGGGTGTGCCGCCGCATCGACCTCGCGCGCCACTGGGCGCAGCGCTTTCCCGCACCCGCCATTTAAGCCAAATCGGGCTGTAACGCTTATCCAATAAGCGCGAGCAGCTCTTTTTTTGATAGCTATAGGAACCGCCATGGCCTGGACCCTGGAACAACTCAACGCCGCCTCCCCCGCCGAGGCCCTGCAGATGCTCGACGGCCTGTACGAGCATTCGCCCTGGATCGCCGAGGCGGCGCTGCAGCTGCGCCCCTTCCGCTCGCTGGCCCAGCTCAAGTACGCCATGGTGCAGGTGCTGAACGGCGCCGGCGTGGAACGGCAGTTGGAGCTGATCCGCGCCCACCCCGAGCTGGCGGGCAAGGCCATGGTGGCGCAGGCGCTGACGACCGAGTCCACGAACGAGCAAAGCCAGGCGGGCCTGACCCACTGCACGCCCGAGGAGTTCGCGCGCATCCAGCAACTGAATGCCGACTACAACGCCCGCTTCGGCTTTCCCTTCATCCTGGCGGTGCGCGGGCCGCGCGGCACGGGACTGTCGAGGCAGGAGATCATCGCCACCTTCGCACGTCGCCTGTCCAACCACCCCGACTTCGAGCGCGCCGAGGCACTGCGCAACATCCACCGCATTGCCGAGATCCGCCTGAACGACAAGTTCGGCGCCGAGCCGGTGCTGGGCAACGACGTCTGGGACTGGCACGAGCGCCTGGCCCAGCACAGCGACCCGGGCTATGCCGAGAAAGGCCAGCTCACCGTCACCTACCTCACCGATGCGCACCGCGCCTGCGCCCAGCGCATCAGCCATTGGATGCGCGACTGCGGCTTTGACGAGGTCGAGATCGACGCCGTGGGGAACGTGGTCGGCCGCTACAAGCCGGCCACACCCGACGGCAAGTATTTGATGACCGGCAGCCACTACGACACCGTGCGCAACGGCGGCAAGTACGACGGGCGTCTGGGCATCTTCGTGCCCATGGCCAGCGTGCGCGAGCTGCACCGCCAGGCCAAGCGCCTACCGTTCGGCATCGAGGTGGTGGCGTTTGCCGAGGAGGAAGGCCAGCGCTACAAGGCCACCTTCCTGGGCTCGGGCGCGCTCATCGGCGACTTCCGCAACGAATGGCTGGACCAGAAGGACGCCGACGGCATCACCATGCGCGAGGCCATGCAGCACGCCGGCCTGTGCATTGGCGACATCCCCAAGCTGCGGCGCGATGCCGCCCGCTACCTGGGCTTCATCGAGGTGCACATCGAGCAGGGCCCGGTGCTCAACGAACTGGACATCCCGCTGGGCGTGGTCACGTCCATCAACGGCGGCGTGCGCTACGTCTGCGAGATGCTGGGCATGGCCAGCCACGCGGGCACCACGCCCATGGACCGCCGCCGCGACGCCGCCCTGGGCGTGGCCGAGCTGGCGCTGTACATGGAGCAGCGCGCCGCGCGCGATGGCGACAGCGTGGCCACCATCGGCATGCTGCAGGTGCCAGGCGGCTCCATCAACGTGGTGCCGGGCAAGTGCAGTTTCAGCATGGACATGCGCGCGCCCACCGATGCGCAGCGCGATGCCATGGTGGCCGACGTGCTGGCCCAGCTGGAGGAAATCGCCCAACGCCGCGGTCTGCAGTACAAGGCCGAGCTGGCCATGAAGGTCGCCGCAGCCCCCAGCGCCCCGGCCTGGCAGCACCGCTGGGAGAAGGCCGTCGACGCCCTGGGCGTCCCCGTCTACCGCATGCCCAGCGGCGCCGGCCATGACGCCATGAAACTGCACGAAATCATGCCGCAGGCCATGCTGTTCGTGCGCGGCCTGCACGGCGGCATCAGCCACAACCCGCTGGAATCCAGCACCGCCGACGACATCCAGTTGGCGGTGGATGCCTTCAGCCATGTGCTGCAGCAGTTGGCCGCCGAATAACCCATCCATGGAACGCTCCGCCATGAACCAAGACCGCCAAGCCACCTACGCCGCACTGGATGCGTGGATCGACCAGCACTTCGACGAGCAGGTGCGCTTTCTGCAAGCACTGGTGCAGGTGCCCACCGACACGCCGCCCGGCAACAATGCACCGCATGCCGAGCGCACCGCTGAACTGATCCATGCCTTCGGCTTCGAGGCCGAGAAACACGCCGTTCCCGCGCAGGAGGTCAAGGATTACGGCATGGAGTCCATCACCAACCTGATCGTGCGCCGGCCCTATGGGCCCGCGGGTTCGGGCCGCACCATCGCCCTCAACGCCCACGGCGACGTGGTGCCGCCGGGCGAAGGCTGGACCAGGGACCCGTACGGCGCCCAGATCGAAGGCGGCGCCATGTATGGCCGCGCCACCGCGGTGAGCAAGAGCGACTTCTCCACCTTCACCTTCGCCGTGCGCGCGCTGGAAGCGGTGGCCAAGCCCACGCAGGGCGCGATCGAGCTGCACTTCACCTACGACGAGGAGTTCGGCGGCCTGCTCGGCCCCGGCTGGCTGCTGGCGCAGGGACTGACCCGGCCCGACCTGATGATCGCCGCGGGCTTCAGCTACGAGGTGGTCACCGCGCACAACGGCTGCCTGCAGATGGAGGTCACCGTGCAGGGCAAGATGGCCCATGCCGCCGTGCCGCACACGGGCGTGGACGCACTGCAGGGCGCGGTGGCAATCATGAACGCGTTGTATGCCGAGAATGTGCAGTACCGGCAGGTGACGTCGAAGGTGCCGGGCATCCGGCACCCGTACCTGAACATCGGCCGCATCGAGGGTGGCACCAACACCAACGTGGTGCCCGGCAAGGTGGTGCTGAAGCTCGACCGCCGCATGATCCCGGAGGAGAACCCCGCCGAGGTCGAGGCCCGGATTCGCGCCGTGATCACCCAGGCGGTGGAAGGCTTCAATACCGAGCGCGGCTACGGGAGCGCAGACGCCCTACGCGTGGACGTCAAACGACTGCTGCTGGCCAACGCCATGACGCCGCTGCCCGGCAATCAGCCGCTGGTGGAGGCCATCCAGCAACACGGCGAGGCAGTCTTTGGCGAGAAGCCTCCCGCCGTGGGCACGCCGCTGTACACCGATGTGCGCCTCTATGTGGAGCGCGGCATCCCCGGCGTGATTTACGGCGCGGGCCCGCGCACGGTGCTTGAATCGCACGCCAAACGCGCCGACGAGCGCGTGGTGCTGCAAGACCTGCGCCGCGCCACCAAGGTCATAGCGCGCAGCCTGGCAGACCTGATGGCCTGACGCACAGCCGCACCAATGCTCCAGCCCGGCCCATGCCGGGCTTTTTTACGCCCTGCGCCGATCCCATCGCGCCGACTGTGGCGAGCACCCGCCAGGCGTAGCCGCGCCGTTGGCTGCCGACACCCCCGCTTGGCAAGCAGCAAGGGCAAACCCCTAGGGCCTGTTCACACTATTTTTGCCAGATGCGTTGCGATCAAAAAGGGCCAGGCGCAAGGCGCCAAACGAAGCTGGGGTGCTACCCCAGCGAGGCTTGGCAACGCCGCGAATGGCCCTTTTTGATCGCAACCCGGAGGGAACGGAGTGAAAACCACGCCATTCGTCGTTGCCCTCCTAGCCAAGGCCCCGGCCTTGGCGTCGTCACGCGCCTAGATTGGCGCAGTTTTCACGCCATTCGCACTGGCAAAAATAGTGTGAACAGGCCCTAGCAATTCGACCTTGATCGGGGTCGCCTTACGACAGGCAATTCCGCATACTTTGTATACAGTTTTTGTATGGATTGTCGTACGCAATGGCGACCCTGCCCGCCAGGCAGAAACCCTTTGAACAGCAAGCCAGGATTCCAAGGAACACCCATGTCCACAAACGTTCATCCGGTTGACGAAAAACTGCCCTGGGGCCGCGCAGCCACGCTGGGTCTGCAACATGTGCTGGTGATGTACGCAGGCGCGGTGGCCGTGCCGCTCATCGTGGGGCGCGCGCTCAACCTGCCGCCCGAGCAGGTAGCGCACCTGATCTCTGCCGACCTCTTCGTCTGCGGGCTGGTCACGCTCATCCAGGCCTGGGGTGCCACGCAGTGGTTTGGCATCAAGCTGCCGGTGATGATGGGCGTAACCTTCGCGGCCGTGGCGCCCATGGTGTCCATGGCGCAAGCCACGGGCGGCCAGGCGGGCGCGGGGCTGATCTTTGGCGCGGTGATCGGGGCGGGCGTGGTCTCGATGCTCATCGCGCCGGTCATCAGCGGCCTGCTGCGGTTCTTTCCGCCGGTGGTCACGGGCACCATCATCGCGGTGATCGGCATCAGCCTGATGCGCGTAGGCATCAACTGGATCTTCGGCAACCCCGTGGGGCCCACGGCCCCGGCCGTTCCCAACCCGGAGCACCTCAAGTGGCTGGCCGAGGCCCAAGCCGCCGCCGGCGCGCCCGGCTCCTCGCTGCCGCCAGTGCCCAAGGGCTTCGCCGTGGTGCCCACGCTGCCCAACCCGCGCTATGCCGACCTGACAGGCGTGGGCATCTCGGGCGTCGTCCTGCTCACCATCTTGCTGGTGGCGCGCTTTGGCAAGGGCTTCTGGGCCAACATCTCGGTGCTGCTGGGCATCATCGTGGGCGGGGTGGTCACTGCGTCCATGGGGCTGATGGACTTTCACAAGGTGGCCCAGGCCCAGTGGTTCGACATGGTGCTGCCATTCGAGATCGCGCTGCCGGTGTTCGACCCCATCCTGATCCTGACCATGACGCTGGTGATGATCGTCGTGATGATCGAGTCCACCGGCATGTTCCTGGCCCTGGGCGAGATGACGGGGCGCGAGATCTCGCGCGACGATCTCACGCGCGGCCTGCGCACCGACGGCCTGGGCACGCTGATCGGCGGCCTCTTCAACACCTTCCCCTACACCAGCTTCTCGCAGAACGTGGGGCTGGTGGCCGTCACCGGCGTCAAGAGCCGCTGGGTGTGCGTGGCCGGCGGCATGATCCTGATCGTGCTGGGCGTGCTGCCCAAGATGGCGGCGCTGATCGAGTCGCTGCCCACCGTGGTGCTGGGCGGCGCGGGGCTGGTGATGTTCGGCATGGTGGCGGCCACGGGCATCCGCATCCTGTCGAACGTGGACTTTCAGAAGAACCGTAACAACGCGATGATCGTGGCGGTGTCCATCGGGGTGGGCATGATCCCGCTGATCGCACCCAACTTCCGCCAGTGGATGCCCCATGCCATCCATCCGCTGATCGAATCCGGTATTCTGCTGGCCTCGATCACTGCCGTGGTCCTGAACATCTTCTTCAATGGAGCCAGCCGCGACACCTCTGCGGCCGTGCTCGCCGCCCGGCAGGCCGACGCCCACTGAACGTCGCCCTGCCCCGCGCCTTCCACCCGAAGGATCGCGCCCCGCGTGCCGTATGGCGCACGGGGCGCGGAAGGTTTGTTGTCGTCCACGCAGGCTGCCGTGCAGGCCCTCCGTCTGCGTCAGCATGCAGTAAGCTTGTCCGGCCCGTGTTGGCCTGTTTTTTCGTGCACCGCACCATTCGTATTTCGTATGACCCAGCCCCTGTCTGCCGCTGAAGCGGCACTGCGCGAAGCCGCGCTCGAATACCACCGCAACATGACGCGCGGCAAGATCGCCGTCACGCCCACCAAGCCCCTGTCCAACCAGCGCGACCTGTCGCTGGCCTACTCGCCTGGCGTGGCCTATCCCTGCCTGGACATCCAGGCCGACCCGACCAAGGCGTTCGACTACACCTCGCGCGGCAACCTGGTCGGTGTGATCACCAACGGCACGGCCGTGCTGGGCCTGGGTGACATTGGCCCGCTGGCCGGCAAGCCGGTGATGGAGGGCAAGGGGTGCCTGTTCAAGAAGTTCGCCGGCGTGGACGTGTTCGACATCGAACTGGACGCACGCGACCCCGACAAGATCATCGAGATCGTGGCAGCACTCGAGCCCACCTTGGGCGGCATCAACCTCGAAGACATCAAGGCGCCCGAGTGCTTCTACATCGAGCGCGAGCTGTCCAAGCGCATGAACATTCCGGTGTTCCACGACGACCAGCACGGCACGGCCATCATCTCCAGCGCCGCGCTGCTCAATGGCCTGGAACTGGTGGGCAAGCAGATCGACCAGGTCAAGGTCGCCGTCTCGGGCGCGGGTGCCGCCGCCATTGCCTGCGTGGGCGTGATGGTGGGCCTGGGCGTGAAGGTGGAAAACATCTTCATGTGCGACTCCAAGGGCGTGATCTACGAAGGTCGCCCCGGCGGCTTCGATGAATCCAAGGCCCGCTACGCACAGAAGACCGACGCGCGCACGCTGGCCGATGCGGTCAACGGCGCCGACGTATTCCTGGGCTGCTCGGCCCCCGGCGTGCTCACGGCCGAGATGGTCAAGACCATGGCGGACAAGCCCATCATCCTGGCGCTGGCCAACCCCGAGCCCGAGATCCGCCCCGAACTGGCCAAGGCCGTGCGCCCGGACTGCATCATCGCCACCGGCCGCTCGGACTACCCCAACCAGGTCAACAACGTCCTGTGCTTCCCCTACATCTTCCGCGGCGCGCTGGACTGCGGCGCGACCAAGATCACCGAGGCCATGAAGCTGGCCTGTGTGCGCCAGATCGCCGCGCTGGCCAAGGAAAACATCAGCGAGGAAGTGGCTGCCGCCTATGCCGGCCAGGAGCTGACCTTCGGCCCCGATTACCTGATCCCCACGCCGTTCGATTCGCGCCTGATCCTCAAGATCGCCCCCGCCGTGGCGCAGGCCGCGCTGGAGTCGGGCGTGGCCAGCCGTCCCATCGAGGACATGGAGGCGTACAAGGAGAGCCTGTCGCGCTTCGTGTACCAGACCGGCATCCTGATGCGCCCGGTGATCAACGCCGCCAAGACGCTGCCCGACGCGCAAAAACGCGTGGCCTATGCCGACGGCGAGGACGAGCGTGCGCTGCGCGCCGCGCAGTTTGCGATCGACGACCGTATCGCCCACCCGATCCTCATCGGACGCCCGGCGGTGATCGCCGCACGCATCGCCAAGGCCGGCCTGCGCATGCAGCCGGGCAAGGACGTGGAGATCTGCGACCCCTCGGACGACCCGCGGTTCCGCCAGTACTGGGAGGCCTACCACCAGCTCATGAAGCGTGACGGCGCCACGCCCGAGGTGGCCAAGGCGGCCGTGCGCCGCTCCAACACCATCATCGCCGCGCTGATGGTGAAGCTGGGCGATGCCGACGCAATGATCTGCGGCCTGGTGGGCACCTACGAGACGCACCTGGAACGCATCCACAGCATCCTGGGCCATGCACCCGGCGTGCAGCAATACGCGGCGCTGAACGCGCTGATGACGACCAACAACGGCACGCTGTTCATCGCTGACACCTACGTCAACGAAGACCCCACGGCAGAGCAGCTGGCCGACATCGCCTGGTCCTCGGTGCAGGAAGTGCAGCGCTTTGGCATTCCGCCCAAGGTGGCGTTCCTGTCGCACTCCAGCTTCGGCTCGTCCAAGCGCGCCTCGGCACGCAAGATGCGCGCCGCTCGCGACCTGTTCGTGGCCCGCCATCCCGAGATCGAATGCGATGGCGAGCTGCATGGCGACGCCGCGCTGGAGCCCAAGATCCGCAACAACTACCTGCCGGACTCCACGCTCACCGGCTCGGCCAACCTGCTGATCTGCCCGAACATCGACTCGGCCAACATCCTCTACAACGTGCTCAAGACCACGACCAGCGGCGGTGTCACCGTGGGCCCGATCCTCATGGGTACCTCGGCCACGGCGTACATCCTCACGCCCGCAGCCACCGTACGCCGGGTGTTGAACATGACCGCACTGGCCGTCGCCAGCAGCGCCGCGCGCCGCAAGTAAGCGCAGCGCACAGCAGGGCCGCCCGCCAGGCCATGGTGCGCGGCCCTTATTTTTTGACAAATCATTTGAATTCAAATGATTTTTTAGAATAACAAAATGTCTGCTGCCTCATCGTCCGATGCCGCCCGCCCCGCCAACCCCAAGCGCCTGCTGGGCGTGCGGCTCGTGGGCCTGGGCCGGCGTTGGCGCAAGACGCTGGACGCACAACTGGCCGCCGAAGGCCTGAGCGACGCTGTCTGGACACCGCTGGTGCACCTGCACCGCCTGGGCGACGGCATCTCGCAGACCGAGCTGGCAGCCGCCGTGGGGCTGGACGGCTCCAGCCTGGTACGGCTGCTGGACGCATTGGCAGCCCAGGGACTGGTCGAGCGCCAGGCGCACGCGAGCGACCGCCGCATCAAGCTCGTGCGCCTCACTGCCGCTGGCAAGCGCACGGCCAACGGCATCCGCAAGCGCCTTGCAGCCATCGAGGATGAGTTGCTGGCCGATCTGGACGAGGCCACCGCCCGCACCCTGCTGCAGGCCTTCGAGCAGATCGAAGCGCGCATTGCCAGCGCCCAGCACGAGGACTGATGCCATGGCGTTGCCAACCGGCCCTCTTCTTCCCAGCTCCCACGGCCACGCTCTGCGCCAGGCGTTGGCATCCGCGCGGCTGCGGGAGAGCCTGTCGCTGCAGCGCCCTGCCTCGGTGCGCAACGCCACGATTGCCGGTGTGCAGGTGGCGTTGGCGGTGATCCTGGTTGCCGGGCTGCTGCATGTCTCGCCCTGGGCCCAGGTGGCGGGCTTCGGCGGCCTGGGCGCTCTGGCGGCACTGTTCGGGCGCTTCGCGCCGCTGGCCCGCCGCCGCGGCGTCGTCCTCACGGCCGGGGCGCTGCTGGTCATGCCCGTGGCGCTGCTGTCGCTGCTGGCCTGGTCGGGGCTGGGACCGGTAGCCATGCTGCTGGCCCTGTCGGCCATGGCAGGGCTGCTGGCATCACTGGCCCACCGCATGCAGATGGGTGCGCCGGGAGCGGTGATTTTCATCTTCGCGGCCAGCGCCGCGATCAGTCCGGTTGACAGCGCGCTGGCACTGGCCGGGCGCACCGGCGCCACCGCCCTGGGCGTGGCCGCCGCCTGGCTGTTGTGCCTGCTGACCGACCGCCTGCGCGACCTGGAAGTAGCACCACCGGCCGCAACACCCGTCCAGGCAACGGCGGGGGCACGTGCCCCGAAGCCCCTCACGCCGGGTTACGCACCCGCGCAGTCGGCACGCGTGGCGCTGTGCGCCGCGCTGGCCGCCCTGCTGGCACACGCCGCGGGCTGGGCGCACCCGGCCTGGGCGTCGATTGGCGCGGTGGCCGTGCTGCAAGGTGCGCACCTGCCGGGCACGGTGCACCGCGGCTGGCAGCGCACGCTGGGCACTGTGGTGGGCGCCGGCATCGCCTGGGCGATCCTCTCGTCCGAGCCATCGTTCTGGACGCTGCTGCTGGCCGTGGCCGTGCTGCAGGTGCTGACCGAGGCGGTGATCGGGTTCAACTACGCACTGGGCCAGATTTTCGTGACGCCGATGGCTCTGCTGATGACGAACATGGCGCACCATGGCGAAGCCACGGAAATGGCACTGTCACGCATCTTCGATACCACCCTGGGCGCGGCGGTAGGGATTGTGTTGGCGCTGGTGCTGTCGTCGCTGGACGAGAGGGTGTACCTTGCGCGCCACCATGGCCGCGCGCAGTGACTTAAGGTAAAAAAGGCCCCTAGCGCCCGTCCAACAAGCGCCAGCAGCTTCTTTTTTGATAGCAAAACAACAGATCAGCGAGCCCGTGTCCGCCGCTCGCTGGCCAGCGCCGCTGTGAACACAGCCAGGCCGCCCAGGCCCAGCAGCGCCCCCACCCAGCCGGTGGAAGTCCAGCCGCCGCCCGCTGCGATGGCCACACCGCCCAGCCAGGCCCCCAGCGCATTCGCAACGTTGAAGGCCGAATGGTTGAGCGCGGCCGCCAGCGTCTGCGCATCGCCCGCCACGTCCATCAGACGGATCTGCAGCGCGGGACCGATGGCCACCACCGTACCCAGCAGGAAGACGGACAGCGCCGCCGTCAGCGGGTGGTGCGCCGCCGCGACGAACACCACCATCACCGCCACCGACCACCACAGCAGCTTGCCCACGGTGGGCATCAGTGCGCGGTCCGCCATGCGCGAGCCCACCAGGTTGCCCGCCACCATGCCCAGGCCAAACAGCGACAGCGTGAACGGCACCAGCGCCGCCGGCATGCCGGCCACTTCCAGCAGCGTGGGCTTGATGTAGCTGAACACCGCGAACATGCCGCCGAAGCCGATGGCGCCGATGCCCAGCGTGAACCACACCTGGCCCCGCGCCAGCGCGCCCAGTTCGCGCCAGGGGCTGGCGCCCTGCGGCGCGGGCATGTCGGGCACCCAGCGCCGCACCATGAACACCGCCGCCAGCGCGATGGCCCCCACAAACACGAAGGCCGCGCGCCAGCCCAGCAGATTGCCCAGCGCCGCCGCGATGGGCACACCCACAAGCGTCGCGCTGGTCAGCCCCAGCATCACCCAGCCCACGGCCCGGGCGCGCTGGCCCGGCCGTGACAGTGCCGCGGCCACCAGCGCCGCGACGCCGAAGTAGGTGCCGTGCGGCAGGCCGCTGACCAGCCGCAGCAGCCCCAGCGACGCATAACCTGGCGCCAGCGCCGACGCAAAGTTGCCCAGGGCGTAGACCGCCATCAGCGCCATGAGCAGCGCCCGCCGGCCCCAGTGCGCCGCCGCCACGGCCAGCACCGGCGCGCCCACCACCACGCCCAGCGCGTAGGCGCTGATCACGTGCCCGGCCTGCGGAATGCTCACGCCCAGGTCAAGCGCCACCTCAGGCAGCAGGCCCATGATGACGAACTCGCCGGTGCCGATGGCAAAGCCTCCCACGCCCATGGCCAGCACGGCGCGCACCAGCGTGCGCTCGTCCGCGGGGCTGGCGGCATCGGCACCGGCGGGGGGTGTGGCGGTGCTGGAAGTGGGCGTGGCAGAAACAGTCATGGAAAGATCGAAAACCAGGGTTAACCCCAGGGCGCGCGACCATAGCACGCATGGCCCTTCCCCGCCGGCGCACGGGCTTGGGGCGGCTGCACGTACGCGATACAGGTGCTACGCTGCGGCGCAATGCCATCACAGGGCCGACCATGAACGCTGATTCCGCTCTTCAGGAGATCGCCCGCACCGTGCAGGTGCTGGCCTTTGACACCTTTGGCACGGTGGTGGACTGGCACGGCAGCATCGTGCGCGAAATGCAGCAGCACCACCCCCGCGTGGACGCCGACGCCTTCGCCCGGGCCTGGCGCGCGGGCTACCAGCCAGCGATGGCGCGGGTGATGAGCGGCGCGCAGGGCTGGACGCTGATCGACGCCCTGCACCGCCAGATCCTCGACGAAATCCTGCCGCGCTTTGGCCTGGCGCACCTGGGCGAGGAAGAGCGCGTGCACCTGAACCGCGTGTGGCACCGGCTCTCCCCGTGGCCCGACTGCGTGGCGGGGCTGACGCGGCTCAAACGCCGCTACACCATCACCACCCTGTCCAACGGCAACATCGGGTTGCTCACCCACATGGCCAAGCGCGCCGGCCTGCCCTGGGACTGCATCCTGAGCGCCGAGGTCTTTCGCGCCTACAAGCCCGATCCCGCCACCTACCTGGGCGTGGCCCGCGTGTTCGAGCTGCCGCCGCAGCAGGTGATGCTGGTGGCCGCCCACCACGACGATCTGACGGGCGCGCGCGCCTGCGGCCTGCGCACGGCTTATATCGAGCGGCCGCTGGAGTTCGGCGCGGGCCACGCCAAGGATGTCTCGCCACGCCCAGGCAACGACCTGCACGCGCGCGATTTGCTGGACTTGGCGGACCAGTTGGGGGCGTAAAGGCTGTTTTGCGTGCGCAATGAAAAAAGGGCTGGCACCTGACGGCACCAGCCCTTGAGGCAGGAGGACGGACCTGGACAGCCGGGCCCGTGTTTTTGCCGGCTTACTGCTTGACGGCTTCGATCTGCGCCACGATGCGCACGTTCTTGGGGAAGCCGTACTGCACGCCGTAATCCACGCCGAAGGCCGTGCGGTCGATCGTGGTCTCGAAGTCGCCGCCGCACACTTCACGCTTGAGCATCGGGCTGTCGTAGCAGGCGAACTGGTTGGCCTTCAGGGTGACGGGCTGCGTCTTGCCCTTGATGGTCAGGTTGCCCGACACGGCCGTGAGCTTGTCGCCCTCGAAGGTGAACTTGTCACCCACGAACTTGGCGGTGGGGAATTTGGCGGCGTCAAAGATGTCCGCGCTCTGCAGGTGCTTGTCGAACGACGCGGTACCGGTATTGACGGAGTCGATGTGCAGCGTCAGCTCCACCTTGCCGGTCTTGCCGGCCTTGTCGAACTGCACGGTGCCTTCCTTCTTGTCGAAGCGGCCGCGGTTCACGCTGGCGCCGAAGTGGCTGATCTCGAACGTGGCGAAAGTGTGCGTGGGGTCCACGGCGTACGTGGCGGGCTGGGCGTGCACGGCACCCGCGGTCAAGGCAGCGGCGGCAGTGATGGTCAGGAAGGTGGAACGCATGTCGGTTTCTCCGTAGTAGAGGTTGGTGATTAAAAAGGGCAAGCGTTAGAGCTTGGGCACGCCGGTCAGGGCCAGCTTGAACTTGACCTGCACCTCGTCGGCCACCATGGACGTGTCGGCCCATTCGTTCTCGCCGATCTTGAACGCCAGGCGCTTGATGGCGAAGCTGCCCGCCGCGGTGGTGATGGCGCCGCTTTGGGTCAGGGTGACGGGCACCACGACGTCATGCGCCGCGCCCTTGATGCTGAGCTTGCCGGCCACTTCGTATTTGCCTGCGCCCACGGCCTTGATGGCGCTGGACTGGAACGTGGCCTGCGGGAACTTGGGCACGTTGAACCACACGGGCTTGGGCAACTCGGCATCGGTTTCCTTCACGCCCAGCGTGGCACTGCCGGTATCCACGGTGAACGCCACCTTGCTGGTGGCGGGCTTGGCGGGGTCGAAAGCGACCTGGGCATCAAACTTCTTGAAGCGACCCTCGACGGGCACGCCCATCTGCTTGCTCACGAAGACGATCTCGCTCTGCTCGGGCACGAGCTTTTGCTGCGCGAAGGCGCTGCCTGCGGCCAGCAGCGCGGCGCCGGCCAGTGCCATGCCAGCAAGACGGGGAAGGGACGACTGCATCATGGTGAATGCTCCATTCATGGATCAGGACAGGAAGAGAAACGGGCTCAGCCACGCGCCGGCAGCATGCGGCCTACCAGGCCGTCACGGTCGATAAGCTGGTGCTTGACGGCTGCCGCCACGTGCAGCACGACCAGGGCGGTCAAGGCGTAGGCGCTGATGGCATGCAGGGGCTTGATGGCCTCCGCCAGGGCAGGGCTGACCGGCACAAAGTCAGGCAGCGGCACCAGGCCGAGAAAAACGATGGGAAAGCCGGCGGCCGAGCTGTAGGCCCAACCCACCAGCGGCACGATGAGGAACAGCGCATACATCAGGTAATGCACGCCATGGTGCGCGGCCTGCTGCCAGCGCGGCATGGCCGCCTGCACCGCCGCAGGCAATGCGGGCGGACGGTGGGTCAGGCGCCACAGCAGCCGCAGCACCGACAGCGCCAGGATGGCCACGCCCGCCCACTTGTGCCAGTTGTAGAGCTTCAGGCGCTGGGGCGAAAACGGCAGCCCCGTCATGTACCAGCCGACACAAATCACGGCCACGATGGACAGGCCCATGATCCAGTGCAGGGCGATGGCGGTGGCGCCGTAGCGCGCGGGGCGTGGTGCGGCGGTAGAGGAACAGTGCGCGGCGATTGCCCGGATGGGACCCGCAGCAGAGACGGCGCTCTGTTGAAGTGACGCAGTCTAGAGTGCACTCCGTGCGGTAAGTTTCAACCGTATTGATGTTTCGATTCAAAATTTATGAACGACAGCGGTTAACCACGTTGGACAGGGGCCCTCGCGCACCCGCGTGCGCAGCAGGGCATGTCATGATTCGCGCATTGGCCTTCGCCACCTTTGCGTTCGCCGTCGCCGCACTTTCACCGCATCCCCATGACTCCTCCCTCCACTTCCGTCGTCTACGGCACCGAAGACGTGCTGGTCTCGCTGTGCAACTCCGTGACCCGTGTGCTGTCGGTCGCCACCCAGGGCCCCGTGCACTACTCAGGCATGGTGCAGCGCATCACCAAGACCTGCCTGAAGCCCGACATTGGCTGCTTCGTGCTGTTCGACGGCGGCTTCTCGGGGCTGGTGATCATCAATTTCTCGGCCGCCGCAGCCATGGAAATTTACGAGCGCTACATGCTCAGCATGGGCATGTCGGCGCAGGAGCTGGCCAGTTCTTTCACCTCTGACGAAGTCAGCAACGTCATGGGCGAACTGATGAACCAGGTGGTGGGTGACTTCACTGGCAAGGTGCGCCGCGAACTGCAGACCCACATCACGCAGAACCAGCCCAAGATGCTGGTGCTGAACCAACAGGTGGTGCTGAGCGTGGACGCCAACCTCGACCAGCCCGAGGCCCGCCGCGTGACCTTCTACACGGGCAGCAACAACATCTTCTATCTGGAACTGGCGATCGACCGCACACAGTTCATCAAGCTCTACGACTTCGAACCCCAGGACGCGCCCGACCCCGACGCACTCATGGCGCAGGCGGCAGCACCCGCGCCAGCGGCAGCCCCTGCCAGCGCAACGGATGCCGACACCGAGGCGCTGCTCCGGTCACTCGGCATGTAGCATCTTTTTGCTATTAAAAATATAGCTGTTAGCGCTTATCCGTAAAGCGCTAACAGCCATTTTCACTCATAGTCCGCCTGCGTCCTACGACAAAGGAGGCCTGGTGCCGACGGCGCGCCCGCACACGCCTTCTAGGCTGGAAGCCATTTCCACAGCGGAGTGCCACCATGCCCCAACGCACCTGGAGCGCCAAACGCGAGCGCCAATACGAGCACATCAAGGACAGCCTGCTGGAGCGCGGCGAAAAGCGGGACACCGCCGAAGAAATCGCCGCACGCACCGTGAACAAGGAACGTGCCCAGCACGGCGAGGCCAAGCAGGCCGTTCCCCACACACTGCAGGACACGCCTGCCCCGGTACGCGGAGGCCAGCGGTCGCACCAGGGCCCGCAAGGCCGCACGCGCGAGCAACTCTACGAGGACGCCCGCCGACGCGGCATCCCCGGGCGTTCCAAGATGAACAAAGCCCAGCTGGCGGCTGCGCTAAAGCGCTGACTACGAGCCCCTACAGGGCACACCACAAGCACCGCGCCGCCCCGCCACCCGCTTACAATAGGCGGCTTCGCGGAGACTTGGGTGAGTGGTTTAAACCAGCAGTCTTGAAAACTGCCGACGGGCAACCGTCCGTGAGTTCGAATCTCACAGTCTCCGCCACCGCCAGAAAAATCAGCGCCTCGCGAGGGCGCTTTTTTTATGTCCATTCGGGGGCGGATGAAGCGGGTTTTCAGGTTCACATGCCAATCCGTGACGGGCCAATCGCCTCTGGCATTGCGTTCACAGCATGGTGCGCAATGACTCGCCGGTAGCGCCTCCAGCAGCTTCAGGCGCGTGTGTGCCGAGTGACATGGTTCGCGTGCGCCTGGCACCACTTCTTTCATGGCTGGTGCGTGGTGCCCCCTCCCGAAACACAACGGCCCCAAGACCGTTGCGCACCACATCTATGCCGCTGCAAAAAGCAACGCCAATGCGAGTACGGTACCGCCAACATAGGTGCCCAGCGCCCCCACGGCACGGAAAGGGTTGGGACGCGCCAGCGTGGCAGAAGCCAACACGCCCATCACCAACAGATAGCGCGACGCGGTAACGCCCACCATCACCCAGCTGGCCCATTCCGCCGAACTCCGCTGACCCAGCAGGTAGATCAGAAGCGCCAGCATGGCTGCATATTCGGCAGTGTTGCCGTGGGCACGCACCGCCTTGGTCAGCACATGGGCTGGATCGTCTGCCCCTGCGCACAGAATCCGAAACCGAGCGCGGGTCGCACTGACGTACAGGCCGCTCAGAAACAAAAGCAGCGCCAGCGCAGCAATGCAGAAAACAGCCACAGTCGAAGGTTGCATGGTGACTCCCCAAAGGTAGATAAAAACCCCGCCCAACGGCAACGTACGCCAGCCCGGTTACAGGCCTGTTGCGGAGTACCGTTCCAGTGCAGCGTCTTGTACGCAATGCCAGAACGTCCTGGCACCTCATGGAAGTACCGCCGCTCGCCAGGAAGCGTTCCGGCGCCTTTCTACCATCGACACCTGTGGTGCCACGCGGCGAGCGCATTCCGCGGTGCTCACTGCCCCATCAACACCATATGTCGCCGGGCACCCCCCATTCGCCGTCATGGACCAACCGGTGCCAGCGGCACGCGGCCGCGCTCGCGCTGCAGACAAAGGTTCTGGACGGCGCTGGCGGTGCGCGCCAACGGCGCGATAAAAGGCCGCGCGTTCGGCGGCGGTGTGGGCGTGGGGGCCGTTACGGCGTCTCGTTCAACCAATCGCGCTGCGCGGAAGTATCTTCCAACGCCAGCAGCGCACGCTTGCGCGGCAGGCCGCCGCCAAAGCCGGTCAGGCTGCCGTTGCTGCCGATCACCCGGTGGCAGGGCACGACGATGGAGACCTTGTTCTGCCCGTTGGCCCCAGCGACGGCGCGCGTGGCCGTGGGCTGGCCGATGGTCCGCGCCTGCTGTGCATAGCTGCGCGTCTCGCCGTAAGGGATGGCCAGCAGCGCCTGCCACGCGGCGATCTGGAATGGCGTGCCCACCAGGTCCAGCGGCACACCGAACACGCGGCGGCGGCGCCCGAAGTATTCCGCCAACTCACTGGCCAGCAGCACGGTGACCGCATTGCCCTTCTCCTGTAGGGCCTTACCGCGAGCGGCCTGCACCTGGGCCAACTCACGCTCCACACCCGGCTGCCCCACGAACTCCAGCAGACACAGCCCCCGGTCTGAAGCCACGGCCAGCATCTCGCCCAGCGGGGTAGGCATGGTCTGCGCATACAGCATGGCGCGGCGCCCCCTCAGTCCTCGATGCCGCGCTGCGCGGGAATGCCCGCCTGGAACGCATGCTTGATGAGCTTCATCTCCGTCACCGTGTCGGCGATGGCGATGATTTCCTCGGGGCAGCGGCGGCCCGTCAGGCATACGTGCACGTCCTTGGGCCGCGCCGCCAGGGTGTCCAGCACCTCCTGCAGTGGCAGCCAGCCATAGATCAGGGGATAGGTGATTTCGTCGAGCACAACGAGGAAGTTCTCGCCCGACAGGATGGCCGCACGGGCCTTGGCCCAGCCGTCGCGCGCCAGTTGGGCGGAGTGGTCCAAGTCCTTGCTCTTCCAACTGAAGCCGTCCCCCAGGCCTTCGATGGACAAGCCGATCTGCTCGAACATGCGGTGCTCGCCGAAGCGGGCGCTGGGCACCTTCATGAACTGGAAGACCTTCACGGCCTTGCCCCGGCCATGCGCGCGCAGCGCCAGGCCGAAGGCCGCCGTGCTCTTGCCCTTACCGTCGCCGGTGTTGACGATGACCAGGCCCCGGCGCTCGCCTTCGGCCTTGTCGTAGCGTTTCTCGGTGGGGGGAGTTTCAATCTGCATGCAATGCCTCAAGAAGAAGTCTGGGGAAAACAAGCCGTCACGGGAAACGATGGAGCACGCCGCGCCTGGAAGGCCGCATGTGGCGCACCAACTGCAGCGCCAGCTCCTCCATCGAGAGGCCGGGTGGCACGCGCAGCGAACGGTAATGCGGCAGGCGCCAGCGCTGCCAGGCTTGCATGCGCATGGAGCCGCGCATCCACAGGGCACGGAGAAAGGCCAGTGCCACCCGCACGGGCATGGGCCACAGCAGCACCTGCGCGACCTGGGTAAAACCGGCGTCCAAATTCATGCGTTCACACTCCATGCCCTCTGCGGCCGGCCGCCGGCCGCAAGGGGTTCAAGGGAAAGGGGCGCAGCGCGTTCACCGCTCCATGCGGGGCAGCGCCATCCACAGGCCGTCGATCTCGCGCACCTGGATGCGCCGCTCGAACACCTGCTCCAGCGCGGCGTGCGTGGTCGTGCTCTGGCATGGCCCGTGGTGCACCACGCCGCCGGCGGCCATGATGAGCATGTCGTCGGCCTGCAGCGCGATGGATACCTCGTGCAGCACGCTGACCACGGTACCGCCCTGCCCCACCAGGTCGCGCACGGTGTGCAGCCAATCGGTCTGGTGCGGCGGGTCCAGGTTGGCCAGGGGTTCGTCCATGAGCAGCACCGGCGCCTGCACGGCCAGCGCGCGCGCCAGCAGCACGCGCTGGCGCTCGCCTCCCGACAGTTCCGACAGCGGACGGTCGCGCCAGTCCCACGCCTGGGTAGTGTGCAGCGCCTGCTGCACAGCGGCATGGTCGGCATCGCTGGCCGGCGCCATCCAGGCACGGTGCGGCAGGCGGCCGAGCATGGCCACGTCGTAGGCGGGCAGGTCTTCGGCGGCGGACTCGTTCTGGCCCAGCCAGGCCAGTTGGCGGGCGCGCTCGCGCGGGGGAATGTCGGCCAGCGCGCGGCCCAGCAACTGCACCCGTCCTTGCACACGCGCATGGCGCAGCAGGCCTGCCAGCACCTTGAGCAGCGTGGACTTGCCCGCACCATTGGGGCCGACCACGCTGGTCCAGCGGCCAGCGGGCAGGTCCAGGTCAATGCTGCGCAACATAGAGGCATTTGCGATGCTGGCGCTTATCTGGCGTGCGCTAACAGCTATGTTCTTCATAGCGAGCTTCCCAACACCCGGCGGTGCATGAGCCACAGCAGGTAGCTGCCGCCCAGCGCGGCGGTGAGCACGCCCACGGGCAGTTCCTGCGGCGCCACCACCCAGCGCGCCAGGATGTCGGCGGCCAGCAGCAGCACCGCGCCCATCAGGCTGGACAGCCATACGTGCCACTGGTGGGTGACGCGCGCGATCGAGCGCACGAGGTGCGGCGCTGCCAGCCCGACGAAGGCAATCAGCCCGGTGTGCGCCACGGCCGTGCCGGTGGCCAGGGCCAGCGCCAGCACCAGCCCCGCGCGCATGGGCACGATGGGCAGGCCCAGGCTGGCGGCCGTGGCTTCGCCCAGCATCAGCCCGTCCAGCAGGCGCGACAACGCCCAGGCCGTGGCGGCGCACAGCAGCCAGCCGCCAGCCATGATGGCGCAGGCCTGCCAGCCCACGAAGGCCGAACTGCCCATGGTGAAGACCTGCATCGGCTCCAGAATGGCGGGCTGCGCCACCTGGATCAGGTCGCGCGCAGCGCCCAGCACCACGCCCACGATCACGCCTGCCAGCAGCAGGCGCAGCGTGTGCTGCACACCACGCGCCAACACCAGCGTCAGCAGCACGGCGCCCGCAGCACCCGCGAAGGCCAAGCCCGTCACGCCCAGTCGCGCCAGCCAGCTCGCCGTGCTGGGCGACACACCCAGAACGGCCATGGCCACGGCGCCGCCCAGCGCCGCGCCCGACGCGCTGCCCAGCAGGTACGGGTCGGCCAGCGGGTTGCGAAAGAGCCCCTGGGCAATGGCGCCCGCCAGCCCCAGCAGCGCTCCGGCCAGCCATGCGCCCAGTGTGCGCGGCAGGCGGATGTCCCACACGATCTGCTGCGCCAGCGGGTCGCCGCGCAGGTTCAGCAAGCTGCCAAAGCCCGTGCTGCCGACGCTGGCGCCGAGCAGCAGCAGGGCCACGCTGGCGGCCAGCAGCCACAGGCCCAGCCAGCGCGCGCGGCGGCCGCTGGCGTCGGGGTGCAAGGAGGTGGCATAGGTGGCTGGCATGGCGGTGGTCGCCACCATGGTAGAGGGCTGCGGAAGGCGCGCGCTCATTCGTACTTCTCCGCCAGGCAGCGGGCCATGATGCGCGCGGCCTCGGCCATGCGCGGGCCGGGGCGCACCACCACGTCCGATAGCTCAGGGCCGAAGTCGCACACGCGGCCCGCCTTGACCGCGGCCAGGTGGTTCCACCCTGGGTATTGGGTCATGGGCTGCATGCTGCGGTTCGCCACCATCAGCACGTCGGGCTGTGCGCGCAGGACGAACTCGGGATTGAGGCGCGGAAAGGGCCCCAGCTCGGGCGGGACCACGTTGCGCGCGCCCAGGCGCACCAGCGTCTCGCCGATGAACGAACTGGCCCCCGCCGCATAGGGGCCGCGGCTGACCTCGAAGAACACCCGCGCCCCGCGCGCGCGCTGCGGCAGCGACTGCGCGGCGGCCTGCACGGCGGCATCGATCACGCGCCACACGCGCTCCGCGCCGTGCTCCGGTGGCACGGCCAGCAGTTCACCCAGCACCCCCAGCACGCGGCGCACGTCCGCATGGGTCTTGTGGTCCAGCGCCAGCACCTTCACGCCCAGCGCCTCCAGCCGGTCGCTGACGCGGCTGCTGACCGACAGCAGTACCACGTCCGGGCGCAGCGCGACGATGGCCTCGATGTTCGGGTCCAGCCCGCCGCCCACCTGGGGCAGGCGCCGCACGGACGCGGGCCAGTTGGAGTAGCGGTCCACCCCCACCAGGCGCTCACAGCGCTGCAGCTCGCACACGCTCTCGGTCAGCGACGGCAGCAGGCTCACGATGCGCTGGGGCGGCTGGTCGAATCGCAGCGCGCGGCCCCGGTCGTCGGTGATGGTTACCGCGTGGACGCTGGGCAAGGCCAGCAGCAGGCCCAGCAGCCAGCCGGCGGCAGCAAGCTGGCGGCGCCAGCGAAGAGGCATCATGGTGTGTCCTTCAGGGCAAGCGGCAGGCCCGCCGCCATCAGCGTGACGCGCTGGCAGGCTGCCGCCGCGCGCTGGTTCAGGGCGCCCAGCGCGTCCACGAAGGCGCGCACTTCGCGCCCCAGGGGGATCACGCCCAGGCCGATCTCGTTGCCCACCAGCACCACGGGGCCGGGCGCGTGCGTCAACGCTTCAAAAAAGTGAGCTGCCTGCGCTTGCCAATCGGCCGCTAGAGGCTGTTTTTGCTCTACATCTTGGGGGTCGGCCGGCATGAGCCAGTTGGTGAGCCACAGGGTGAGGCAGTCCACGACGATCAGGGTCTGTGGGGTGCTGTGGCACGCCAGGGCGTGGGCCAGATCGCGCGGCTCTTCCACGGTCTGCAGGCCGGGCACACGCTCGGCACGCTCGCGCTGGTGGCGGGCAATGCGCGCACGCATCTCGTCGTCCCACGGCTGGCCGGTGGCCAGCAGCAGCGCGCGGTGTGCCGGCGCGGCCTGCAGCCACTGGCGCGCCAGCAGTTCGGCGCGGCGCGACTTGCCGCTCTTTTGTCCACCCAGGATGAGTTCACTGCGGGCGATGGTGGTCTGCGGCGCCGCGTTCATGGCCCCGCCTCCGCCCCCAGCAAGGTTGCGGTCGCCTGCGGGCTGGATGCAAACCATGCGTGAAAGTAGCTCGCGTGGATGCTGCCGTGGCGGTACACGGCTTCACCGTCGTCCGGTGCCCCTGCATGGTCCGGACGCTGGGCGCGTGCGCACACGGCGGCCGGGCTGTCGGTGACCGAGTAGTGAAAGGTGTGGCCGCGCAACTCATGCGTGCCCATGCGCAGCGCGCGCGGCCCCAGCGCGGCCAGGCGCCGCTGCATGGTGGCATGACCCGGTAGCAGCCCCCACAGGGGCACGCGGCGCCCGTCGGCCAGGATGATGGACTCCAGCAGCGCCATCATGCCGCCGCACTCCGCCCACACGGGCCGACCCGCCGCCACGTGCGCCTGCAGGCTGCCGCGCATGGCCGTATTGGCGGCCAGCGCATCGGCGTGCAGCTCGGGGTAGCCGCCGGGCAGCCACAGCGCGTCGCAGGCTGGCAGCGCAGCGTCGCGCAGCGGCGAAAAGCGCACCACGCGCGCGCCCAACTGCTGCAGGGTGTCGATGTTGGCTTCGTAGATGAAGCAGAAAGCCTCATCCGCCGCCACGGCCACGGTGCGGCCGGCCAGCAGCGGCCTGATGGCGGCACCGCCCACGGGCGTGCCGCCGAAGTCCACCGCCCAGCGCTGCAGGTCCGCGGCGGACATGCGGCCCAGGGGCGTGCCGGCCAGCGCATCGGCCACGGCGTCCAGCCGCTGCAGGGCATCGGGCAGTTCGTGCGCTGCCACCAGTCCCAGGTGCCGCTCGGGCAGAAGGCCACCAGGCTCCCTCCCGCCCGCAGCGTCACCCACGACCCGTGGCAGCGCACCCAGCCAGTCCGCAGCGTCGGCCAAGCCGTCCCGCAGCATCTGCGCATGGCGGTCGCCCGCCGCGCGGTTGGCCAAGACACCGGCCCATGGCAGGCCCGCACGGTAGTGCCGCAGCCCATGCACGATGGCGCCCAGCGTGCCCCCCATGGCAGAGGCATCCACCACCGCAAGCACCGGTATGCCAAAGCGCTGCGCCAGGTCGCCCACGCTGTGTTCGCCGTCGAACAATCCCATCACCCCTTCGATGAGCAGCAGGTCTGCTTCGGCCGCCGCGGCGCGCAGGCGCTGCGCGCAGTCTGCCGCGCCGGTCATCCACAGATCGAGCTGGTGCACGGGGGCGCCGCTGGCCAATTGGTGCCAGTGCGGGTCCAGGAAGTCCGGCCCACACTTGAACACCCGCACGCGCCGGCCTTGGCGTGTGTGCAGGCGCGCCAAAGCGGCGGTGACGGTGGTCTTGCCCTGCCCAGAGGCGGGCGCGGCGATGACCAGGGCGGGACAGCGGCTCATGGTGTGGCAGTCGGTGATGGCGTTACTGCGGCGCCCACTTCAGGCCCACATAGAATGTGCGGCCGCCGGTGGCGTAGGTGCGCGCCAACTGGTAGTCCTTGTCGGCCAGGTTGTCGACGCGGGCCAGCAGCGTCACGTCGCGCGCCACGCGCTTGCTGGTGTAGAGGTTGAGCGTGGTGTAGCCGCCCAGTACGTTGGTGTTGGCCGCGTTGTCGTACCGGCGCGCGGATGCGTAGAGCTCTGCCCCCAGCGTCCAGCCTGCCACCAGGGTGTCGGCACCCAGCGTGGCGTAGCGCTTGGCACGGCGCGCCAGCAGTTTGCCGCTGTCCAGGTCACGCGGGTTCTGCCAGTCGATGGAGCCATGCACCGACACGCCCGCGATGCGGTGCGCGGCCGACAGCGTCACGCCCTTGTACTCGGCGCGGCCCACGTTCTCGTAGCAGCCGAAGCTGGAATCACAGCGGCCCGCGGCGCCGAAATTGATGAGGTTGCTGACGCGGTTGCGGTACGCCACGACACCCACGCTGCTCTCTCCTTGCGTCCACCGCGCGCCCAGCTCCACGTTGCGCCCCTTCTCGGGCTGCAGGTCGGGCGCGCCGTATTCGCTGAAGCGGTGGTAGAGCGTGGGTGCACGGAAGGACGTGCCGGCCGCTGCCGTGACGCGCCACTGCGGCGTAATGGCGTAGCCATAGGACAGGCTGCCCGTGCTTTTGCCGCCGAACTCGCTGTCGTCGTCATAGCGCAGGTTGGCCTGCAGCGTATGGGCGCCCTGGTTCAGGCCATAGCCCAGCGCGAGCGCGTTCTGTGAGCGGTCACGCTGGAGGTCGCCCACGAACTCGGTGGCGGGGTTGTGCAGTTCGTCCTCGCGGCGCTCCAGCGCGGCTGTGAACAGATGCGCGCCCAGGCGCCACTCGTTTTGCAGCAGGTAATTGTGCAGCGTGGTCTCGGTCATGTAGAAGTTGGGCCGGGTGCTGTATTCACTCTGCCCCTGCGTGACCTGCAAGCGCGTGCTGTACACGTCGCTCCACTTGGCCAGCCATGCCAGGCTGGCCGTGCGCAATTGGTGGTGATTGCGGTCGTCGGCCGTTTTGCTGCCGTCGTACTGCGAGTTGAGGTTGCTGGCCAGCAGCGTGCCCTCCAGGCGATGGGTCGTGTCGAACTGCACGCCCAGTCGGGCATTGGCAGAGGTGCGGCGGTAGCCGTCTTCGTCCGGGTTGTAGGCGGAGCCTACGCGGGCACTGAAGCCATCGGCGCGCTCATGCGACAGCCCCAGCGCATAGTCCACCTGCTCGGTGCCGCCACTCACGCCGGCCTGCACCGTCCGCGTGCCCTGGTTGCCCAGGCCCACGCCCACGTAGGGCGCCGGCGCACCCTCACCCCTTTTGGTGAAGAGCTGGATCACGCCTCCCATGGCATCCGAGCCGTACACAGCAGCCGCTGGCCCGCGCACGACCTCGATGCGGTCGATCTGCGACAACGGGATTTGCTCCCACACCACGCCGCCGGTGGATTGCGAGTCCAGGCGCACGCCGTCCAGGTACACGGCGGTAAAGCGCGACTCCGCGCCGCGCAGGTAGACGCTGCCACTGCTGCCCTGGCCGCCATTGCGCGTGATCTGCACGCCTGGCAGGCGCGAGATCACGTCAATGACGCCTACCGCGCCGCTGGCTTCGATGGTTTCACGGTCGATGACGGACACATCGGACACGCTGTCGGCCAGCGGCCGGGCCACGCGGGTTGCCGTGATGACGGTTTCACGCAGTTGGGGTTCTGTGGCTGCCTGGGCCAGCAGGGTCTGGGACACGGCGGGGAAAGCGGCGGCCAGCGCCAGCGGCAGCACGGCGACGCGCGCGTGCACGGAAAGCGCACTCAAGCGCACATTGAACGGACGGGTGTTTGTCATGTGGGGCAAACAGAGAGATCGCCACGGCCGACCTCCCCGTCGGCACCTGGGCATAACGGCCCAGGTTTCACAAAAGGAAACGCGGAGCCACCTCGTTGGCCGGTATCCGGGCTGGCGGAACGCTCTGCATCGCCTTCCCAAACGCTTGTTCAAGGCGCTCAGTGGCTTGTCAATGAAGAGGGAGCCGAGGTACGGCTCATCCGCTGACCGTTGCGGGGGCAGCGCAGGCACAGGACGCACTCCATGGCGGAGGGCCCCTCCCTGCTTCCCGTTGAACTGCGGCATGTGAACCACGCCGCTAGCACCAACTGCGCAATTTTACGATGGTTCGCACGCCGATCCCTACAATCGGCAGCGTATGGCCTCCCCCTCTTCCATCGACCAGATCGCCGAGCGCGTTGAGCGGCTGCTGCTGCGCCATGCCGAGTTGCAGCGCACCAATGCCCTGTTGGCGCAACAGGTCGCGGCGCTCACCCAGGAGCGCGATTCCCTCCAATCCCGCCTGCAGGCGGCCCGTGCCCGCGTGAACGCATTGCTGGACCGCCTGCCTGCCGAGCCCGAACTCCCCGGCACTGCCGAGACGAAAGACGCGCCATGAAGCAGATCGAGGTACAGATCCTCCAGCAAAGCTATCTCCTGGCCTGCCCGGACGGCCAGGAGTCGCGCCTGCTGGAGGCGGTCGAGCGCGTGGATACCGCCATGACGCGCATCCGTGACGCGGGCAAGGTACGCGCGCGCGAGCGCATCGCCGTGCTGGCGGCCCTCAATCTGGCTTTCGAGATCGCCGACCGCGAAGCCGCCGATTTGGCAGCCGCCTCAGCCCCTGCGCGCATGGCCCCCACCCCGGTCGCGCCGCATGTGCACGACAGCGATGAGCGCGTGCAGCAGTTGCTCCTGCGCCTGGACGAGGCGCTGGGCGAGGATGGGCGCCTCCTATAACCATTACGGTAAAAGCCCAGCCCCTGGCCGCACACGGGCAGCCCACTACAATGAACATGTCTGCGGTGCTGCCGGGCTTTATATTTCCTTGAACCAATGCTCATTGAGCACGGGCTTGGTACATCGCCCGGTGAGCGTGATCATCTCGCGTCAGATGAACCCAACGCCTGGCTGCCCTCGCCCACCTGAACCCCCGGTTCAGGATGCCGGTCCGGCGGCATTCGCAGACACCTTTTCTCCGGTAATCGCTTGCGCCCTCGCTCCGGGTGAGTGCCAGTGACCTCAATACCTGCTCAGAAAATCCGGCGCTCCGCGGCCAGCGCGCGCAACCCACCCATCTGCAAGGCACAGAGCAGACCTTGGTAGTCGTCGCACCGATGCCAAATATCCTGGCGTGGTTCTGGCGTTCCCATTCCTTCGGCAACCTCACTGATACGCAGCGCGCGCCCCAGACGTACGGTGGCGCATCCAGTAAGGCAGCGATGGGTAGCTGGATTTCTCCACGTCGATGAGAACAGACTCGTCACTTCCGCTGGTAGAGATCTGACAGCGATACGTCACGCCTGAGCGTCTCAGTGTGCACCATTCGCTTGCCACGGCATGCTTCGCAGAGCCGCTGTGGTTCCACAAAACGCTGCTTTCAGGGCACGCACCACGGCGCCGGCTGCCCATGGACAACCTCCATCCATAGCGCCCATGCACCCAGGGAAAAAAGCACACCACCTGCCAGCCGAGACCCCCACGCCCCACCCTTCACGCCGATCCAAGCGCGAATGCGGCCAAATGTCCACGGCCCCAGCACCAGCCATACACCGCTTCCCACGCCAAACAGGACCATGCACAAGGCTCCGCGGAGCACGCTTCCGCTGAGAGCGGCAGTCAACAGTGCGGTATACAGAAGGCCGCATGGCAGGAGCGCCCAGGCCACACCCGCGGTCAGGAGCCCGCCAGGCCGAGAGACCAAGGGCTTGACCTTCGCCCAGGCAGCACGCCCCGCCCGCTCAACCCACAACGGCTGCTGCGCTTGCACCATCATCATCCCACCCCACGCGAGGATGAGCACGTGCATCAGCGTCCAAAGGGGGCGCAATGCCGAGGTGCTTTGCCCCAGCCATGCGAGTTGCTCCATGGCCAGCGCAACCACCGCCCCTGCGGCGCCGTAACCGATCAGGCGCCCCACGTGAAACTGCGCTACCCGTTGGAAGATTCCGCGACGGGACGCCCATTGAATGGTTTGGGTGGCGTCCGGCGTGCCACCCAGCCCCGTAAGCGCCGCGCAGGGAACAGAACACATCGCCAAACAGTGAGCCCCTCCCATCAGCCCCATCAGGAAGGCCGTCGTGGCCAGCGCCCACAGCATGGGTCAAATAATCCGGGAAAAGCGAGCGCGGTTGCGGTCAGCCTGCAGATACTTGTCGAACACCATGGCCACGCCGCGCACGAAATACCACCCCATGGGCGTGACTTCAACGCCCTCATCACTGATTTTCACTAAGCCCTGAGCCGCCATTTCTTGCAGTTGCTGTAATTCCGCATCGAAATAACTGCGGAAATCAATCAGCCAAGACTGTTCCAACGGCTCAAACAGCAATTCACCTTGGCACATCAACGCCATGATGACTGCGCGGCGCACTAAGTCGTCCTTGGTCAACGCCAGCCCGCGCACCACAGGCAAATGCCCCTGGTTAATGCAGTCGTAATACTCGTCTAGCGTTTTCACATTTTGGCTATAAGTAGCGCCCACGCGCCCGATGGCAGAAACGCCCAGACCAATCAGGTCGCAATCGGGCTGCGTGCTATAGCCTTGGAAATTGCGGTGCAGCCTGCCTTGCCGCTTGGCCACCGCCAGCGCATCGTCTGGCAGCGCAAAATGGTCCATGCCCACGTAGACGTAGCCGGCCTCCTGGAACACATCAAGTGACCGGGCCAGCATGGACACCTTGGCCGAAGCCATGGGCAACTCGGCCGTGATGATGCGTCGCTGCGATTTGAAGCGTTCTGGCAAGTGAGCGTACGCATACAGCGCGATCCGGTCTGGCCGCAGCTCGGCTACCTGCTCCAAGGTGCAATCAAACGACTCCGGTGTCTGTCGCGGCAGCCCGTAGATCAAATCCACGTTCACCGATTCAAACCCGAGCTTGCGAGCCGCATCGACCAACGCGAACACCTTTTCGGCAGGCTGAATGCGGTGCACGGCCTTTTGTACTTCAGGGTCGAAATCCTGCACGCCAAAGCTCAGGCGATTGAAACCCAGCTCCGCCAACAATCCCAGCCGCGCTTCATCCACGGTCCGGGGGTCCACTTCTATGGAGTACTCCCCCCCCGGAACGAGGACGAAACTGCGCCTCAGCATGCCCATCAGTTCGCGCAAACCGTCATCCGTCAGAAAAGTAGGCGTGCCTCCGCCGAAATGCAGCTGGCTCACATGCTGACCCACACCGCAGTGCGCCGTATGCAGGTCGATCTCACGGCTGAGGTAACGCAAGTAGACCTCTGCCCGCTCTGGATGCCGGGTAATGATCTTGTTACACGCGCAGTAATAGCACAGCGATTCACAAAACGGGATGTGGACATAAAGCGACAAAGGCATCGCCTTGGCTACCGAACCCACGCGACGCTGCTGCAGCGCAAGGATGTATTCCCGCTCGCCAAAAGCCTCGACAAAACGATCAGCAGTCGGATAAGAGGTGTAGCGCGGCCCTGGGACGTCAAAGCGACGCAGGAGCTCTGTTGTAACAACGGTCATGACGGGATTCCTTGCACTTTCATATCACTGTGCCGTAGAGTCCCCCATGAGTCCTTGACGTTGATCAAGCGCCCATAAGGTCCTTGTGGCGACAATTTGACTTCGGCTCAAAGTCGTCCAACGGCCTACGGCATTCCATGTCTCCCAGCCGTTCAGAGGTAAGCTCAAGCCATGAACAGGGTTCCCATGCATACGAATCTCCAGACCATCAAAGTTGCCTGCTCAAACTGCAATCTGCGTGAGCTGTGCATGCCCGTGGGTCTGGACGACCAGCAACTCAAGCGCATCGATGACATTGTTGCTGTACGACGCAAGATCAAGCGTGGCGGCACGCTTTTCCGGAACGGTGAACCCTTCACATCCCTTTTTGCTATCCGCACCGGATTCTTCAAGACCTGTGTCGCCACCGAAGACGGTCGCGACCAAGTGACAGGTTTTCAAATGGCGGGCGAGATCATCGGCCTGGATGGCATCGTGAGCGACCGTCACACTTGCGATGCGGTAGCGCTTGAAGACGCCGAAGTATGCGTCATGCCTTTCGATCGTATTGAAGAGTTGTCGCGCGAAGTAACGGCACTACAGCACCATGTGCACAAGATCATGAGCCGCGAGATTGTTCGCGAGCATGGGGTCATGCTGTTGCTGGGGAGTATGCGTGCCGAGGAACGCCTTGCCGCATTCCTGTTGAATCTCGTACAACGCTTGCATGCCCGGGGTTTCTCACAATCCGAATTGGTGCTGCGCATGACACGCGAAGAGATCGGCAGCTACCTGGGATTGAAACTGGAAACCGTCAGCCGCACGTTTTCGAAGTTCGTGGAAGAAGGTATTGTGGAAGTAAAACAGCGCCATGTGCGCATCGTCGATACCGATGCGCTGAAGCGCATTGTCAACAGCCAGCAAGCCTGCCATTAAGCCTGGGTTTTTGCTGATTCATAACTGATGGGCGGAAAGATCAGGAAACGTATTTGGCGCAATCAGCCGGCCGCGCCCCTTTGGGCACGGGGCAGCGATTCAACTCAAAGGGCGAGAGTGACAACAGCGTCGTCAATGCGCTGGAAGCCATGAGTACGAACCAGAACGTGAAAAAGGCGATGGTATACACACCTTCGCGCGAGAGATGCAGGGGTTGATCAAACCACTGCAGCGCTTCTGGATCCACGAAGGCGAACACCACCATTTCCATGACGCCCGCCATCAAAAAGGCCGGCCACGCGATCCACATCAATCGTTGCATCCACATTCGCCCATCTCCTAGCAGGTGTAGTTGACAGCCTAGCATCTGTTCTCCGGCATGCAAAGAGGACTCGCCCTGCCGGTCAGCGCGGTTGATCCTCCAGCGGAGTAGCTGCATGGTTGCGCCCCTTCATGGCAGGCGTCATGTCGCCCCCAGACTCCTTCAGGGTCTCGTTGATGTTCAATCCCCGTTGGTAATAGTCTTCCGCGATGACGGGGTCAGGTTGGCTCACGGCCAGCCAGAGGGTCACGAAGCCCGCAATGATGACTATCACCGGCCCCGCGATGACAAGCCAGACATGGCCAAACGTCCACCAAGGCTTTCCTGCGTCTTCCAGATTCATGGGGGAATTACTCGACATCGATACCAACTCCTCGCTCATTTATGAGCACAGCTTGTTCATTTGCATTCCACGACCGCCTTCAGCGAGGCACAAGGAACACGGATTTCTCTGCCACTTGGGCTTTATCACCCTGCGCTTGAATATCGAAATACACCGTATGCGATCCGGGAGATGCTGAGCCATACGGAATTTGAAGACGGACAACCACCCATCGGGATTCCGCCGGTCCAATGTCAATTGCGGTCTCGGACGCCACTTCCAGCCCTTCCATGCCGTGGGCGCTGATGGTGTAGCGCTGCGCCCCCTCCGTGGCGTTCATGATCTGCAGCCGGTAGATATTTTCCAGCTTGCCTCCCGCCACGATGCGCGAGAGCGCAGCGCGGTCGCGCACGATGTCCACCTTCAACGGGGTGCGTACCACCAAGCTGGCCAGCATGCCGACGCACAACACCACCAGCACCGCTGAATAGAACAACACACGGGGTCGCAGCACGCGTTTGAGCATTTGCGACTGGGTCCAGTGGTTCTTGACGCCGTTCTGCGTCGAGAAGCGAATCAGCCCGCGCGGATACTTCATCTTATCCATCACGGTATTGCAAGCGTCCACGCAGAGACCGCAACCAATGCATTCGTATTGCAGTCCGTTGCGAATATCGATACCCGTTGGGCAGACCTGGACACACAGCGTGCAATCGATGCAGTCACCCAGTCCCGCAGCTTTGTGATCTACGGTCTTGTTACGGGGCCCGCGAGGCTCGCCGCGCTCAGGATCGTAAGAGACGACCAGCGTGTCCCTGTCGAACATTGCGCTTTGGAAACGCGCATAAGGGCACATGTATTTGCACACCTGCTCGCGCAGGAATCCTGCGTTGCCGTACGTGGCCAACCCATAGAAGATCACCCAGAATATCTGCCATCCTCCTTGCAGGGCCAGCAACTCTCCCCCCAGCTCGCGAATCGGAACGAAATAGCCCACGAAGGTGAAGCCGGTCCAGAATGCGACCGCAATCCAAATGGCTTGCTTGACAGATTTTTTCCAGATCTTCTCAAATGTCCACGGACCATTGTCCAGGCGCATACGGGCACTGCGGTCGCCTTCGACTTTGTGCTCGATCCACATGAACATTTCCGTGTATACGGTCTGGGGACAGGAGAAGCCGCACCACAGGCGTCCCGCCACTGCGGTAAACAGAAAAAGCGACAGCGCGGAAATAATCAGCAAACCCGTCAGATAAATGAAGTCCTGCGGGTAAAGCACCAAACCAAAAATATAGAAACGGCGTGCTCCGAGGTCAAAGAGCACCATCTGGCGCTGCCCCCACTCCAGCCATGGCAGGCCATAGAAAACCAGCTGTGTCAGAAACACCATCGCCCAACGCCAACGTGCGAACACTCCACTTATCGAGCGTGGATAGATTTTCTTTTGCGCCTCATAGAGCGAAATGACCTCGGTCTGCGAACTTTCGGCCCCCACTGGCGTGATAGGAATCACCTTACGGGGCTGACCTTCGGCTGGCTTCATGGTGGAATCTCAAAAAGGAAGTGCAACTTCCAAAACGCAAAACGGCCGGCGCCCCTCGACGGGGAGCCGGCCGCACAGGGAGCATCAGCGCGGGGCGCCGGCCTTATTGGACAAACCCCAGACGTATGCCGTCAACACCTTGATCTGTGCATCGGTCAACTTGCCCGTTTGGGCAGGCATCTCGTTGGTCTTGCCGTTGTTGATCATAGCGGTGATGGCAGCTTCGCCCCAGCCATGCAGCCAGATGTCATCCGTCAGATTAGGGGCACCCAGGGCCACATTGCCCTTGCCGTCCATCCCGTGGCATGCAGCGCACGCAGTGAACTTCGACTTGCCCAGAGACGCCTTCAGGGAGTCATGCGGGCTTCCCGACAGGCTCAGGACATAGTGGGCGAGGTTGCGCACATCTTCCGGCGAGCCCACGGCGGCCGCCATGGGAGGCATGACGCCAATGCGCCCATCGTGGATGGTCTTCTGGATCTGATCAGGCGCACCGCCGTGCAGCCAGTCACCGTCGGCCAGGTTGGGGAAGCCCTTGCTGCCGCGGGCATCGGAACCATGACACTGCGCGCAGTTGTTCATGAACAGACGCTCACCAATTGCCATGGCCGCTGTGTCGGCCGCCATCTCTTGGGGCTGCATGGCCTCGAACCGCGCATACAGGGGCTGCAACTCTGCGTTAGCCTTGTCCACTTCGGCTTGGTACTCGCCCAGCTGCGTCCAGCCCAACTTACCCTTAAAGGTCCCCAATCCGGGATAGGCAGCCAGATAGCCAGCACCGAATACCAGCGTGATGATGAACAGCCACATCCACCAACGGGGCATGGGGTTGTTCATTTCCGTCAGGTCTTCGTCCCAGACGTGACCGGTGGTGTTGTCGGCCGTAGCCTCGACCTTCTTGCGGGACGTGATCCACAGCAGCAAGCCGCAGGCCACGATACCGATGATGGTGATTCCGGCCACGTAGAAGGACCAGAAGTTACTCGTGAAATCGCTCATGGGTTATCTCTTTTCTTGTGGAGACTTCTTCAGTCCTCGGCGAAGGGCAACTGTGCTGCCTCCTCGAACCGGGCCCGGTTGCGGCGCATGAAGGCCCAGAACCAGATGCCCACGAAACACGCCAGCGACGCCAGCGTGGCCACGATACGCATGGTGGTGATGTCCATGACCAGTTCCTCGATTACTTGAGCGCACGGCCCAAAACCTGGAGATAGGCCACCACGGCATCCATCTCTGTCTTGCCCTTGACCTGCTCGGCGGCGCTGGCGATCTCCTCATCCGTATACGGGACGCCGACCGTGCGCAATGCCTTCATGCGAGGAGCGACGACGGAAGGATCGATCTGGTTCTTTTCCAGCCAGGGATAGGCGGGCATATTGGATTCGGGCACCACGTCGCGCGGATTGTTCAGGTGAATGCGATGCCATTCATCGCTGTACTTTCCACCCACGCGATGCAGATCGGGCCCAGTGCGCTTGCTACCCCATTGGAAGGGATGGTCGTAGACGAACTCGCCAGCCACCGAATAGTGGCCATAACGCAGGGTTTCCGCGCGGAACGGACGGATCATCTGCGAGTGGCAGTTGTAGCAACCCTCGCGCAGGTAGATATCGCGTCCGATCAGTTGCACTGCCGTGTAAGGCTTCACGCCTTGAACGGCCTCAGTCGTCGATTTTTGAAAGAACAGAGGAACGATTTCCACTAGGCCGCCGACGGCCACAACCAGCAAGATCAACACGATCATCAGGAAGTTGCTGGTTTCGACCTTCTCGTGCGTGAAGCCGGTGGATGCTTTGTTATGCGTATTGGACATGTAGTTGACCCTCCGAACTTCAGGCGTGAGCGGGTTTCACGGCGGGAATGGCCACCTTGACGGAGCGTCCGGAGATCGCCGTCACCCAGACGTTCCATGCCATCACCAACATACCGCCGAGGTACAGCAGACCGCCAAAGAAGCGGATCGCGTAGAACGGATAGGTCGCCTTGACGCTTTCCACGAAGGTATAGGTCAGCGTGCCGTCGGGGTTCACGGCGCGCCACATCAGACCTTGCATCACGCCAGCAATCCACATGGCGGCGATGTACAGCACGATGCCGATGGTGGCCATCCAGAAGTGCAGTTCAATTGCTTTGATGGAGTGCATCTTCTCCTTGCCAAACAGGCGAGGCACCAGGTAATACAGCGAACCCATGGTGATCAGACCCACCCAGCCTAGCGCGCCTGCGTGCACGTGCCCCACAGTCCAGTCGGTGTAGTGCGAAAGCGCGTTGACGGTCTTGATGGACATCATCGGTCCTTCGAACGTGGACATGCCGTAGAACGACAGCGACACGATCAGGAAGCGCAGGATGGGGTCGTCACGCAGCTTGTGCCAGGCGCCGGACAGCGTCATGATCCCGTTGATCATGCCGCCCCAGCTGGGCGCCAGCAAGATCAGCGAGAACACCATGCCCACGGATTGCGTCCAGTCAGGCAGCGCGGTGTAGTGCAGGTGGTGCGGACCCGCCCACATGTACGTGAAGATCAGCGCCCAGAAGTGGACGATGGAGAGGCGGTAGCTGTACACCGGACGGCCAGCCTGCTTCGGGATGAAGTAATACATCATGCCCAGGAAGCCGGTCGTGAGGTAGAAGCCCACAGCGTTGTGGCCGTACCACCACTGCACCATGGCGTCCTGCACGCCTGCGTAGGCGGAGTAGCTCTTCATGAAGCCCGCCGGAATGGCCGCACTGTTGACGATGTGCAGCAGCGCCACGGCGATGATGAACGCACCGAAGAACCAGTTGGCCACGTAAATGTGCTTCACCTTGCGCTGGCCGATCGTTCCGAAGAACACCACCGCATAAGAGACCCACACGGCAGCGATCAGGATGTCGATCGGCCATTCCAGCTCGGCATATTCCTTGCCGGAGGTATAGCCCAGCGGCAGGCTGATGGCCGCCGCTACGATGACCAGTTGCCAGCCCCAGAAAGTGAACGCCGCCAACTTGGGCAGAAACAGCCCCGCCTGGCAAGTGCGCTGCACCACGTAATAGCTGGTGGCGAACAGGCCGCAGCCGCCGAATGCGAAGATCACGGCATTGGTGTGCAGCGGACGCAGCCGGCCATAGCTCAGCCATGGAATGCCGAAGTTGAGTTCAGGCCAGGTCAGCTGGGCGGCGATGAACACGCCTACCAGCATGCCGACCACCCCCCATACGACAGCCATGATAGAAAACTGGCGTACTACGGTGTCGTCGTAGTGCGCAACTCTTGTTTGTGAAGAATCCATCGGGCACCTCTAGTATTTGCAGTAAAAAGTTTTAACCAGGCTCGCAGTAGGCCTATTGACGAACATCAACCGTCCCTCAGAATGCGCTCCCCCTCCTGATCGACGTTCTCAAATTGGCCACGGTAGACGGCCCACCACAGTCCCGCCAGTACAAACAGCACCAGTACGACGGAGAGCGGAATCAACAAATACAGGATGTCCATATCAGACGACCTCCAAGGGCGTGCTCACGGCACGTGGGGCACCAGCGCAGTCGCCGGAACTCTCGTGGCTGAGCGGGTCCGGCAGGCGCGCCAGGCGGGCGGCGTTGAGCACGACGAGCAGTGAACTCAGCGCCATGCCCAGGCCCGCGAGCCAAGCCGGCATGTAGCCCGCAATCGCCAGGGGCACGCACAGCGCGTTGTATGCAGCCGCCCACCACAGGTTCTGGCGGACGATGCGCAATGTGCGCCGCGCCAGCCAGAGCGCCTGCGCAACAAGGGCGAGATTTTCGCCCATAACCACGAAGTCGGACCGTGACTGGGCCAGGGGCACGGCGCGGCCGAACGCAAACGAGACATGCGCACCGGCCAGCACGGGGCCGTCGTTGAGCCCGTCGCCCACCATCGCCACATGGTGTCCTTGCGCCTGCAACGTCTGCAGATGCGCGAGCTTGTCCTGCGGGGTGCAGTCTCCCCGGGCCTGGCCGATGCCGGCCTGGGCAGCCACCCGCTGCACGGACTCGGCCCGGTCACCGGACAGCAGCTCGACCGCCACGCCTTCGGCGCGCAGCCCGCGCACGACCGCCGCGACCTCGGGGCGCAGTTGTTCGCTCAGCACGAACCGCGCGATTTCCACTGCCGCGCCTTCGCATTCCATCGACAGCACGACCTGCGGCCCCGCATCGCCGTCCACGGCGGGCACGCGGGCATGGGCCGCAGAGCCCAGGCGCAGTATCGTTTCCTGGGCGTGTGACGGTGACGATGCACGGGCCACCAGGCCTGCACCCGGCAGCTCCTGCACGGCATGGACCGTCCAGCCCGCGGGCGCCGCGGCAGACTGCGCGGCCGATGCCAGCGCGCGCGACGCGGGATGCAGTGAATGCGCCGCCAGCGCCGAAGCCAGGGCCAGCGCCTCGCCTTCGCCCCAGCCGGCCCCTGGCGCCACATGTACGGCATGCAGCGCAAGCCCATCGCGGGTCAGCGTGCCCGTCTTGTCGAAGACCACCGTATCCACCGCGGCCAGGGCCTCCAGCCCTTGCAGGTTGCGCACCAGCACGCCCCTCCGCGCCAAGGTACCCGCAGCCGTCAGCATGGCCACCGGCGTGGCCAGAGACAGCGCGCAGGGGCACGTAACGATGAGCACCGCCACCGCCACCATCAGGGCGTGGCTGGGGTCGCTCGGCCACCACCACACTGCCGCCAGCACCGCGGCCAACAACACCGCCACCAGGAAAGGCCGGGCCACCCGGTCCGCCAGCTGCGCCAGGCGGGGCTTTTGCAAAGACGCGCTCTCCATCAATGACACGATCTGCCCAAAGCGCGTCTCACTGCCCAGCGCCAAAACCTCCACCGTGACCGGTGCGCGCAGGTTGTAGCTGCCCGCCGTCACGCGGCTGCCTTCGGGTCGATCCACAGGCGTGGATTCACCGGTGAGCAGCGCCTCGTCGGCCTGGGTACCGCCTGAAAGGATGCGGCCATCCGCGGGAAAGGCCTCCCCCGGCAACACGCGCACCACGTCGCCGGCCTGCAGACGGCGCGTGGCCACGCGCGTGAAGCTGCCGTCTTCCGCCCGCCGCTCCACGCTGTCGGGCAACCGGTTCATCACCGCTTCCAGCGCCCCTGCCGTGCGATCGCGCAGGCGCAGCTCCAGCCAGCGGCCCGTGAGCAGGAAAAAGACGAACATGGTCAGCGAGTCGTAGTAGACCTCGCGGCCAAAGGGGCCGGTGGGATCAAACGTGCCCGCCATGCTGACCACGAAGGTGATGAGCATGCCCAGCGCCACGGGCAGATCCATGCTGACCCGCCGCTGCCGGATATCGCGCAGCGCGCTGGAGAAGAATGGCCCGCAGGCGAACAGCACCACCGGCAGGCTGATGACCCAGGAGGCCCAGCGCAGCAGTTGTTCCATTTCCATGGTCAGGTCGCCGGGCATGGCTTGGTAGGCAGGCCATGCGTACATCATGACCTGCATCATGCAAAAACCCGCCACCAGCCAGCGCCACAGGGCCTTGCGGTTCTCGCGCTGGCGCTGCTCCCGCGCCAGCGCATCCAGGGCAGGCAGCGCGCGGTAACCGGCCTTCTGGACCGCGCCCATCCACTGCGACGGGCGCACCCGTCGCGGGTCCCATACCACGCGTGCGCGACGGGTGGCGGCGCTCACGTCCGCTTCCGCCACGCCGGGCACACGCCGCAGGGCTTCCTCGATGGTCAGGGCGCAGGCGGCGCAGTGCATTCCGTCGAGCACCACATGCGACTCCCACGGACCCGCCTGAGCATCCGCACCTGCGGGGGTGGATGCGCAGGGCTTGCCAAAGGCCGACCATTCCTGGGGGTCATCAAGCAGCGCGACCTCATCCGGTGCAGCCGCGGAGAGGGGCGACGCCCACGGGTCGGCATCAGGATTTGACATAGCCTCAAGACTATTCGGATTGCGCGAAGGACTCATTGACTTGAATCAAGACATGGACCACGAACTATCCTATGCTTTTACCGTTCTTAATGAAATGAGGAGCTGCACATGTACAAACGCATCCTGATCGCCACCGACGGTTCCCCCCTGTCGCAAAAGGCCGTGGAAAGCGGGCTCTCGCTGGCGGGGCTCACAGGTGCGTCGGTGGTCGCCTTGAAGGTCGTTCCCCGGTATCCGCGCAGCTATTTCGAAGGTGGCCTGCCCGTGGACGCCGCGGACATCAAGCGCATCGAGAAGCAGTGGGCGGATGCGGCCCAGGAACTGGTGGACAAGGTCAAGGTGCAGGGCACCGACGAAGGCGTGACCGTGAAGACCGTGGTCGCCAAGTCCGACCTGATCGCCGAAGCCGTGATCGCCGCCGCCAAGAAGCACAAGTGCGACCTGATCGTGATGGCCTCGCACGGCCGCAAGGGCATAAAGCGCCTGCTGCTGGGCAGCGAGACGCAGCACGTGCTGACGCACTCGCACATTCCGGTGCTGGTGCTGCGCTAAGCATCAAATCAGGCTCTAGCGCCCTACCATCAAGCGCTAGCAGCTATCATAAAAATAGCAAAAGGCGGCCCAGGCCGCCTTTTTGCATTGCAATGCCGCGCCGGCTCAGGCGAACAGCCCCTTGTACTGGTCGCGCAGCAGGTTCTTTTGCACCTTGCCCATGGTGTTGCGCGGCAGTTCGGTGGTGACGAAGCAGCGCTTGGGAATCTTGAAGTTGGCCAGTTGGCTCTTGAGCGATGCGATGACCGTGTCGCCATCCACCTTTGCGCCGGGCTTGGGGATGACCACCACCACGCCCACTTCGCCGAAATCCGGGTGCGGCACGCCGACCACGGCGCTCTCGGCCACGCCGGGCATCTCGTTGATGTAGCCCTCGATCTCGGCCGGGTAGACGTTGTAGCCACCGCTGATGATCAGGTCCTTGCTGCGGCCCACGATGCTGACATAGCCGCGCTCATCCACCTTGCCGACGTCGCCGGTTTTGAACCAGCCGTCGGCGCTGAACTCTTCCTTGGTCTTCTCGGGCATGCGCCAGTAGCCCTTGAACACGTTGGGGCCCTTGACCTGGATGTTGCCGATCTCGCCCACGGGCACCGGCTTGCCGGCATCGTCCACCACGCGCAGGCCCACGCCGGGCAGCGGAAAGCCCACGGTGGAGCCGCGGCGCTCCGCCTGCCCGCCATGGCGCGCGTCGGCCGCGTAGGGATTGCTGGTGAGCATGATGGTCTCACTCATGCCGTAGCGCTCCAGGATGGTGTGGCCCGTGCGGTCCTGCCATTCCTTGAAAGTCTCGATGAGCAGCGGCGCCGAGCCCGCGATGAACAGCCGCATGTGGCTGGCCGCGGCCTGGGTCAGCGCCGGCTCGGCCAGCATGCGCACGTAGAGCGTGGGCACGCCCATGAACACCGTCGCGCGCGGCATGGCAGCAATCACCGCCTTGGGGTCGAACTTGGCCATCCAGATCATCTTGCTGCCATTGATCAGCGCACCATGGATGGCCACGAACAGGCCGTGCACGTGAAAGATGGGCAGCGCGTGGATCAGCACGTCGCCGGGCTTCCAGCCCCAGTAGTCCTTGAGCACCTGGGCATTGGACAGCAGGTTGCCATGCGTGAGCATCGCGCCCTTGCTGCGTCCTGTGGTGCCGCTGGTGTAGAGGATGGCAGCCAGGTCGTCAGCCTTGCGCGGGACGGCGCGGTGCTCGTCGCCGAAGTGCGCGGCGCGCTCCAGCAGGCTGCCGGTGCGGTCGTCGCCCAGCGTGAACACATGTTGCGTGCCCGCAGTGAATGCGATCTTCGACACCCAGCCGAAGTTGCCTGGCGTGCAGACCACCACGGCCGGCTCAGCATTGCCGATGAAGTACTCGATCTCTGCGCTCTGGTAGGCGGTGTTCAGCGGCAGGAACACGTAGCCGGCGCGCAGCGTGGCCAGGTACAGCAGCATGGCTTCGACCGACTTCTCCACCTGCACGGCGATGCGGCTGCCCTCGGGCAGCTTCAGCGATGCCAGCAGGTTGGCGATGCGGGCGCTGGCGCGGTCCAGGTCGCGCCAGGTGTAGAGCAGCGGCGCGCCCGCGGCCGAGGCGGCCTCGACGGCGGTCTGGTCCAGGTCAGCAGGAAAGGCGGCGCGCAGCGCGGAAAACAGGTTCTGGGAGGAGGAGCTCATGGTGGTGCACACACAAAGGATTCAGAAAACGGGAGCGCGCTTGGCCAGGAAGGCGTTGATGCCCTCGCGGTGTTCGGCGCTGTCGGCATAGGCGTAGGGGTCGGCCAGTGCGTTATTTGCTATCAAATCAGAAGCTGCTTGCGCCTGCTGGTCGGGCGCTAGCGGCAGATTCTTTCGTATAGCGCGCAGGGTCTGCTTGTTGAGCCGGGCCGCACCGGGCGCCAAGGCTGCGATGCGCAGCGCCGTGCCCAGGGCTTGCGCGTCCAGCTGCTCGGTGTCGACCACGCGGCTCAGAAAGCCCCGCTGCGCCATCTCGGCGGCGCTGAAGGTGGCCGCCTCCAACAGCATCTGGCGCGCCGTCACGTCGCCCACGGCGCCCGCCACCAAGGCGGCCTCGCGCGGCGCCATCGGAAAGCCCAGCTTGGCGATGGGCGCGCCGAAGCGCGCGCCGGCAGCGGCAATGCGGATGTCGCAGCAGCTGGCGATCTCCACGCCCGCGCCCATGCAGGCGCCTGCGATACGCGCGACGATGGGCACGTCGCAGTCCAGCATGGCCGCCAGCCCGCCCCAGACATCGCTCTCGTGGAAGTCGCGCAGCTGCGCGGGGTCGAAGCGAAAGGCGGGGTACTCGGAAATATCCCCCCCCGCGCAGAACGCCTCCCCTGCCCCCTCGATGAGCACGCAGCGCACGCCATCGCTGCGCTGGATGTCCTGGAACACCGTGCGCAACTGGCGCCACATGGCGCGCGACATGGCGTTGAGCCGGCCCTCGTGGCGCAGCGTCACGCGCACCACGCCGCGGCCGGCGGCCTCTCCTGCGGCCATGGCCGCGACAACTTCACCTGGCATGCGATCGGACTCTCTTCGTGGGGGTGGCGGCAGCGCCACTGGAGGGGCGCCGCAGTGGGGGACTACATCACTCCAGCTTGGCGCCCGAGGCCTTCACCACCTGCGCCCAGCGCTTGATCTCACTGCTGACCATCTTGGCGAAGTCCGCCTGCGACAGCGTGCCGAACTCCGCGCCGTTGCCGGCCCAGATGGCCTTGAGCTCCTCGGCCTGGCCGAGCTTGCGGATCTCCTCGACGATGCGCGCCTGCAGATCGGCCGGCGTGCCCTTGGGTGCCCACAGGCCATACCAGGTGGACACGGTGTAGTCCGGCAGGCCCACCTCTGCCGCGCAGGGCACGTCGGGGAAGGCCGGGTTGCGCTTGGAGCCCGACACCATCAGCGCCTTGATGCGCCCGCCCTTGATGTGCGAGGCCGACGAGCCCAGGCCGTCGAACAGCATGTCCACGTTGCCGCCGATCAGGTCCTGCAGCGCAGGGCCCGCGCCGCGATAGGGGATGTGGGTGATGAAAGTCCCCGTCTGCAGCTTGAACAGCTCGCCCGCCAGGTGGTGCGAGGTGCCCGAGCCGGCCGACGCATAGTTCAGCTTGGCGGGGTTGGCCTTCACGAAGTCCATGAACTGCTTCATGTTGGTGGCCGTCACGTTGCGCGGGTTCACCACCAGCACCTGCGGCACGTTGGCCACCAGGGCCAGCGGCACGAAGTCCTTTTCCAGGTCGTAGTCCAGCTTGGGGTACATGGACGGCGCAATCACATGGTGCACGCCACCCATGAACAGGTTGTAGCCATCGGCTGGCGCCTTGGCCGCCACGCTGGCACCCACGGTGCCGCCCGCGCCGCCGCGGTTGTCGATCACCAGCGTCTTGCCCGTGGATTTGGCAAACTGCGCAGCCAATGGGCGCGCAAAGGCATCCGTGCCGCCGCCCGCGGGGAACGGCACCACCATGTTGACCGGTTTGGTCGGCCAGCCGCTGGCGCCTTGCGCCCAGGCACCGCCCGTGGCCAGCGCCAGGCCCGCAGCGCCGGCTGCGCGCAGCATGTCACGGCGTTGCAGCGCGGCGGTGGCGATCTGGCTCAAGTTCTCTCTCTCTCGCATGGCGTTGTCTCCTGTCTTTCTGTTGTGAAAAGGGTGGGTTGGCAGGTGCTCAGGCGCGGCGCGCCCGCTCGGCCAAGGCCGCCGAGGGCAGCTGGGCGCGAGCATACAAGGCCAGCCGCGCCCGCTGGCGCCGAGGCAGCGCGCCGTCAGTCACGGCACAGGCTGTCGATATCGCCCGACACGGGCACGCGCCCCTGCGCAAGCAGGCCGTGGTGCTTGTCGATGCGCTTGAGGTCATACAGGTAGTTGACCATCAGCCCGAAGGACTGCTTGAGCCCCTTGGCCGACGGGTCGCCCGCCCAGTTCAACCGCTCCACGCGGGCGCCATTGCCCAGGTGAAAGCGCGCCACCGGGTCCACCGGCTTGCCGTCGTGCAGCTCGCGTCCCAGGTAGCGCGCCGCGCACTGCATGAGCAGCTGGCGCACGGGTGACTTGGGCGGCAGCTCCAGCGCCTTGTCGGCCGCGGCCAGCACATGCGCGGCCTGCGGCGGCTCGAAGCCCACGGCGCGGCCCAGTTCGGCCAGGCGCTTCTCGTCGAGCTGCTCCAGCTGCGCGGCGCAGTTCTTGGACAGCCAGGAACGAAAGCCCGGGATCGGCGAGAGCGTGGCGAAGGTGCGCAGGCGCGGGAATTCCTGCGTGAGCGTCTCGGCCACGTGCTTGATGAGCGAATCGCCGAAGCTCACGCCGCGCAGCCCCGTCTGCGTGCTGCTGATCGAGTAGAAGATCGCCGTGGTGGCACGCTGGATGTCGGCGGCCTCGGCGGCCTCGTCCAGCAGCGGGGTGATGCTGGACGAAATCTCGTTGACCAGCGCCACCTCCACGAAGATCAGCGGCTCATTGGGCAGGCGGGGGTGAAAGAACCCGTAGCAGCGGCGGTCGCTGTCCAGTCGGTTCTTCAGGTCCGCCCAGCTGCGGATGTCGTGCACCGCTTCGTACTTGATGAGCTTTTCGATCAGCGAGGCGGGCGAATCCCACGACAGGCGCCTCAGTTCGAGGAACGCCACATCGAACCAGGTGGAGAACAATTGCTCCAGCTCCGCGTCCAGCGGCAGCAGGCGCTTGTCGCTCTTGAGCAGGGGCAGCAGCTCGGCGCGCAAGTCCACGAGGAAGCGCATGCCTTCCGGAAACACCGCAAAGCGCTGCAGCAGCCGTGTACGCGGCGACACCATGGCGCGGCGCAGGTGGGCTTCGGCCTGGGGCGCATCGTCGGTGCCGGCGGCGGCCTCGTAGCGCTGCTGGGCCGATTTGAAACGCGTGGCATCGGGCGCGAACTGCTCGCACATCAGCAACCACAGGTCGCGCCGCTCTTCGGGCGTGGCCTCGGCGTACCACGCGGCAATGGCCTGCGCGCGGCGCCCGCCTTCGATCTCGCTCACGCGCGGGGCCACCACTTCCTGCAGGTCGGTCAGCAACCGGCGCAGCACGCGGGGCGACAGCGCCTCGCCGCTCCTGCGCAGCGTGGCCTGCAGGCGCTCGTGCGTGGAACGTTCGGCCGCAGGCTTGGGCGACGCGGCGCTTGCGCCGTCCTTGTCCTTGTTCTTGCTGGCGGCTTTGCTGTCTGCGGACCGCAGGCGGTCCACGTTGCGCGAGATCCAGGTGGAGGCGGCGTTCATGGTGTGATCCGTGAGGGGTGGTTGCGTGCAAGCTCGCGCAGCGCGTCGCGCTGCGCCAGAAGGTGGTTGCGCATGGCCTGCTCAGCCGCGGCGGCGTCGCCCTTTTGGAGTGCGGCGAACACCTGCCGGTGCTCCGACAGGCTCTGCTGCAGCCGGCCGGGCACCTGCAACGTCTGGTGCCGCGCCAGGCGCAGGATCTTGCGCAGGTCGCCGATCACCTGGGCCAGCCAGCGGTTGTCCGCCAGGGTGATGAAGGCCTCGTGGATCGCGTAGTTGGCTTCGTAGTATTCGGTGATGCGCCCCGCCTCGGCATGGTCCTGCAGGCGCTGGTGCAGCACCTGCAGCGCGTCGATGTCGGCGGGGCCTGCGTGCTCGGTGGCCTCATAGGCCGCACGGCCCTCCAGCAGCGCGATCACGGGGAAGATCTCCTGCAGATCGCGCTCCGTGATCTCGGCCACGAAGCAGCCGCGGCGCGGCTCATGGCGCAGCAGCCCTTCCGCCACCAGCACCTTGAGCGCCTCGCGCAGCGGCGTACGCGACACGGCCAGCCGCTCGCACAGCGCGGCCTCGTCCACGAAGCTGCCCGGCGCCAGTTCGCCCGCAAAGATCTGCTGACGCAGCATCTCGGCGGCCTGGTGGTGCAGGGAATTGGCAGGCGGACGGCGCATGGTGAATGGGCGGCAGGCGTTATGACGTCACGAATGGCACACAAGTGGTCGCGAAACTGCATCATTTCGCGTAATTTTCAATAATTATGAAAGCATGCCCAGCCGCCGGGATGGGGACTATCCCTAGCGGGGCATATTGACGCAACGCGGCAACACTCCGCCACCGCGCCGCCCGCAAGGAACAATCAAAAATGAGAGCTGCCGGCGCTTGCTGGACAAGCGCTGGCGCCTTCTTTTATGCAAATCCCTCCGGAGCATCCTGCCGCTGCGCCCAGACCCACATCGCCACCCCGGCCGCCACCATCGGGATGCACAGCCACTGGCCCATGCTCATGCCCAGCGACAACAGGCCCAGGAAGCTGTCGGGCTCGCGGAAGTATTCGGCCGTGAAGCGCAGCACGCCATAGCCCACGAGGAACGCCGCCGCTACCTCGCCACGCTTGCGCGGCTGGCGCGCATACAGCCACAGCAGCACGAACAGCAGCAGGCCTTCGAGCAGGAACTGGTAGATCTGCGACGGATGGCGCGGCAGCATGGAGCCGCTTTGCGGGAACACCATGCCCCAGGGCAGATCCGGCGGCGCGAAGCGCCCCCACAGTTCGCCGTTGATGAAGTTGCCGATGCGCCCGGCCGCCAACCCCGGGGGCACGCAGGGCGCCACGAAATCGGCCACCTGCAGCCAGGGCCTGCGGCGCGAATGCGCAAACCACAGCATGGAGCCGATCACGCCCAGCAACCCGCCGTGAAAGCTCATGCCGCCCTGCCACACGTAGAAGATCTCCAGCGGGTGGCTCAGGTAGTAGCCCGGCTTGTAGAACAGGCAGTACCCCAACCGCCCGCCCACCACCACGCCCAGCACGCCCAGGAACAGGATGTCCTCCACGTCCTTGCGCGACCACGCCTGGTCGCCACGCAGCGATGCGTAGGGCTGGTGGCTCAGGCGGCGCATGCCCAGGAACATGAACAGCGCAAAACCGGCCAGATAGGTCAGGCCGTACCAGTGGATGGACAAAGGCCCGACCTGCAGGGCCACGGGGTCGATTTGGGGGTACATCAGCATGGCGGGCATTGTGCCGCAGGGCCGTGACACGCCCGCGCCCGTCCAACGCTGCCAGGATGAGAATGCGCCTGCGTACGGCCCGCATCCAGGGCGCCCATGCCCGGGAATTGACGGCCGCCATTGAACCGGCGCGCAAGGCGCCGGATACTCACGCCATCACCACCCCCATGAGAACACCAACATGCACGGCCACCCGGAAGTCATCGACTGCCTCAAGGATCTGCTGCGCGGCGAGCTGGCCGCGCGTGACCAGTACTTCATCCACTCCCGCCAGTACGAGGACCAGGGCCTCACCCGCCTGTACGAGCGCATGGGCCACGAGATGGAGGAGGAAACCCAGCATGCCGACGCCATCCTGCGCCGCATCCTGATGCTGGGCGGGCGCCCTGACATGCGCCCGCACGACTTCACGCCCGGCGAATCCGCGCAGGAGATGCTGCGCAAGGACCTGGACACCGAATACACCGTACAGGCCCGCTTGAAGGCCGCGATGGCCCTGTGCGAATCCCACCGCGACTACGTGAGCCGCGACATGCTGCTGGCCCAGTTGCGCGACACCGAGGAAGACCACGCCTACTGGCTGGAAAAGCAGCTCGGCCTGATCGAGAAGATCGGCCTGCCCAACTACCTGCAAACCCAGGCGGGCGGCCCTTCGGGCTCGTGAGGCTGCGGCGCTCTCAGGCGCCGGCCGGCACGTTGACCATGGTGGCCTGCATCAACGCCACCACCTTGTAGTCGGGCCCGTCGCCCGTGTACGCGCGCACTTCGCCGGTGCACACGGTGAGCATGCGCCCGGCGTTTTGCACCTTGCCCACGGCCAGGAAGCGCGTACCCATGGCGGGCCGCATGAAGTTGGTCTTGAATTCCGCCGTGACGATCTCGCAGCCGGGGGGCGAGCGGGTCAGCGCCGCGTAGCCGCAGGCGCTGTCCACGATGCTGGTGATGGCCCCCGCGTGCACGAAGCCCTGCTGCTGCGACAGGTGGGTGGAAAACGGCATCTCGATATGCACCTCGCCCTCCGCCACCAGCGCCAGGCGGGCGCCGAGGGTGACCATCAAACCTTGTGCCGCGAAGCTGGCTGCGATGCGTTGCTGGAACTCGTTCATGGGCGATGGCATTCCGTTGCTACAACAAAAAGAGCTGTTGGCGCTGGCAGCGTGGCCATTTGAAGCTTAAACGCACCTGTAAATCGCGTCCGTCCAGCGCGAGCAGCTCATAAATCAGGAGCGCACGCCCGGCATGGGCGTGCACCGCACCACGTCAGTCCAGCAGCGACACGTCGCGCACGGCGCCCTTGTCGGCCGACGTCACGAGCTTGGCATAGGCCTTGAGCGCGGCCGAGACCTTGCGCGGACGTGGCTGGGCGGGCTTCCAGCCCTTGGCGTCCTGCTCGGCGCGGCGCTGGGCCAACTCCTCGTCGCTCACCAGTACGTTGATGGTGCGGTTGGGAATGTCGATGCGGATGCGGTCGCCGTCGCGCACCAGGCCGATCGCGCCGCCGGCAGCCGCCTCGGGCGAGCAGTGGCCGATGGACAGGCCCGAGGTGCCGCCAGAGAAGCGCCCGTCGGTCAGCAGCGCGCAGGCCTTGCCCAGGCCCTTGGACTTGATGTAGCTCGTGGGGTAGAGCATTTCCTGCATGCCGGGGCCGCCCTTGGGGCCCTCGTAGCGCACCACCACCACGTCGCCGGCCTTCACTTTGTCGGCCAGGATGTTCTCCACCGCCTCGTCCTGGCTTTCGACCACATGCGCCGGGCCTTCGAAGACCAGGATGGATTCATGAACGCCCGCGGTCTTGACCACGCAGCCGTCCTTGGCGATGTTGCCGGTGAGCACCGCCAGGCCGCCTTCCTTGCTGAAGGCGTGCTCTGCGGAGCGGATACAGCCCGCGGCGCGGTCCAGGTCCAGGCTCGGCCAGCGCACGCTCTGGCTGAAGGCGACCTGCGTGGGCACGCCGCCGGGGCCGGCCTTGTAGAACGTCTGGACGGCTTCGTCCTGCGTGCGCGTCACGTCCCACTGCGCCAGCGCCTCGCCCAGCGTGGGCGCGTGGATGGTGGGCACGTCGGTGTGCAGCTTGCCCGCACGCTCCAGCTCGCCCAGGATGGCGAAGATGCCGCCGGCGCGGTGCACGTCCTCGATGTGGTACTTGTCGGTGTTGGGTGCCACCTTGCACAGCTGCGGCACGCTGCGCGACAGGCGGTCGATGTCGGCCATGCTGAAGTCGATGCCGGCCTCCTGCGCAATGGCCAGCAGGTGCAGGATGGTGTTGGTGGAGCCGCCCATGGCGATGTCCAGCGTCATCGCGTTCTCGAAGGCCTTGAAGCCGACCGAGCGCGGCAGGATGCGCTCGTCGCCCTGCTCGTAGTACTGGCGCGCCAGCTCCACGATGCGCCGGCCCGCGCGCTTGAACAGCTGCTCGCGGTCGGCGTGCGTGGCCACCACGGTGCCGTTGCCGGGCAGGGACAGGCCCAGCGCCTCGGTCAGGCAGTTCATGGAGTTGGCGGTGAACATGCCCGAGCAGGAGCCGCAGGTGGGGCAGGCATTGCGCTCGGCCTCGGCCAGGTCGGCGTCGCTCACCTTGTCGTCGGCGGCCATCACCATGGCGTCGATCAGGTCCAGCTTCTTGATCTGGATGGTGCTGGTGCCGGGCACGGCCTGCTGCACCTTGCCGGCCTCCATGGGGCCGCCGGAGACGAAGATCACCGGGATGTTCAGCCGCATGGCGGCCATGAGCATGCCGGGGGTGATCTTGTCGCAGTTGCTGATGCAGACCATGGCGTCGGCACAGTGCGCGTTCACCATGTATTCCACGCTGTCGGCAATGATGTCGCGGCTGGGCAGCGAATACAGCATGCCGTCGTGGCCCATGGCGATGCCGTCATCCACGGCGATGGTGTTGAACTCCTTGGCCACGCCGCCGGCGGCCTCGATCTCGCGCGCCACGAGCTGGCCCAGGTCTTTCAGGTGCACATGGCCGGGCACGAACTGGGTGAACGAGTTGACCACCGCGATGATGGGCTTGGAGAAATCGGCGTCTTTCATGCCGGTGGCGCGCCACAGGGAGCGGGCCCCTGCCATGTTGCGGCCGGCGGTGGAGGTCTTGGAACGGTATGCGGGCATCGTGGTTGCGGGAGATGAGTGGCTCAGGAAAGTCGATGGGCCCGTGCGCTTGGGGGCCTGCGCGCGCCGCAGCGGAAACCTCTTGAGCCCCGCCCTAGGCAAAACCGTTTGATTATGTCGTAGCCCCAGTACCCACGTTGGCGCGCTGGCCCCGCATTCACCCGCATGGACAGCCGCTGCGGCGGCGTCCACACTCGGCCGTCTCGCCACCGCAGAAGCAGGACCCGCCATGACCGACCCGCTGCCGCTGAACCGCCGCTCCGCCCACATCACCCAGGGCAAGGCGCGCGCGCCCAACCGCTCCATGTTCTACGGCATGGGCTACCAGGAGGGCGACTTCGCCAAGCCCATGGTGGGCGTGGCCAACGGGCACAGCACCATCACGCCCTGCAACAGCGGCCTGCAACGCCTGGCCGACGCGGCCATCGCAGGCATCGAGGAAGCGGGCGGCAACGCCCAGGTCTTCGGCACGCCCACCATCAGCGACGGCATGGCCATGGGTACCGAGGGCATGAAGTACAGCCTGGTGAGCCGCGAGGTGATTGCCGACTGCGTCGAGACCTGCGTGCAGGGCCAGTGGATGGACGGCGTGGTCGTCATCGGCGGCTGCGACAAGAACATGCCCGGCGGCCTGATGGGCATGCTGCGCGCCAACGTGCCGGCGATCTACGTGTATGGCGGCACCATCCTGCCGGGCCGCTGGCAGGGGCAAGACCTGAACATCGTGAGCGTGTTCGAAGCCGTGGGCCAGAACGCGGCAGGCAGGATGACCGACCAGGAACTCAAGGACATCGAGCAGCACGCCATCCCGGGCACGGGCTCGTGCGGCGGCATGTACACGGCCAACACCATGTCCTCGGCCTTCGAGGCGCTGGGCATGAGCCTGCCCTACTCCTCCACCATGGCCAATCCGCACGACGAGAAAATGAACTCGGCCCGCGAATCCGCCCGGGTGCTGATCGAGGCCATCCGCAAGGACTTGAAGCCACGCGACATCGTCACGCGCAAGGCCATCGAGAACGCCGTGGCCGTGATCATGGCCACGGGCGGCTCCACCAACGCGGTGCTGCACTTCCTGGCGATCGCGCACGCGGCGGGTGTGGAGTGGTCCATCGACGACTTCGAGCGCATGCGCAAGAAGGTCCCAGTGATCTGCGACCTCAAGCCCAGCGGCCGGTACCTGGCCGTCGACCTGCACCGCGCGGGCGGCATTCCCCAGGTGATGAAGGTGCTGCTGAATGCCGGCCTGTTGCACGGCGACTGCATGACCATCACCGGCAAAACCATCGCCGAAACCCTGGCCGACGTACCCGACGCGCCACGGCCGGACCAGGACGTGATTCACCCAATCGACAAGGCGCTGTACCGCGAGGGGCACCTCGCCATCCTCAAGGGCAACCTGAGTCCCGAGGGCGCCGTGGCCAAGATCACCGGGCTGAAGAACCCCGTCATCACCGGGCCCGCGCGTGTGTTCGACGATGAGCAGTCGGCGCTGCAGGCCATCCTGGACGGCAGGATCGTCGCAGGCGACGTGATGGTGCTGCGCTACCTCGGCCCCAAGGGTGGCCCGGGCATGCCGGAGATGCTGGCCCCCACGGGCGCGCTGATCGGTGCGGGCCTGGGCGAGAGCGTGGGCTTGATCACCGACGGGCGCTTCTCGGGCGGCACCTGGGGCATGGTGGTGGGCCACGTCGCGCCCGAGGCGGCTGCGGGGGGCACGATTGCGCTGGTGCATGAGGGCGACACGATCACCATCGACGCCCACCAACTGCTGCTGCAGCTGCACGTGGACGACGCCACGCTGGCACAGCGCCGCGCCGCCTGGCAGCCACCCACGCCGCGCTACATGCGGGGCGTGCAGGCCAAGTTTGCTTTCAACGCCTCCAGCGCCAGCAAGGGTGCGGTGCTGGATGACTTTTCATGAAAAATGCCGCCAACGCTTATCCAATAAGCGCCAGCAGCTATCAAAACAGGATCATTGCTGCGCCATCACCGCCCAAGAAAAACCCGCAGGGCGCGTGCACCGCTGCGGGTTGTCTGGACAGGGAAGAAGCCCTCAGCGCGGTCGGCGCGGACCCATGCCCATGGATTCCTTCTGTTTGTTGATGCGGTCCTTGCGACGCTGGTCCATCTTTTCCATGGCCTTGCGCTTGGTGTAGCCGGTGGCATCCGCCCAGGCCCACCAGGCCGCAGCTACCGCAAAAGGAGACAACACCCACCACCATGACCAATTCGCCACAGGGCCGATCTCCAGATATTTGAGAAGTATCAACAAGATGCCTAAAAGCAGCGCATACATGGTCACATCCTTTGGTGCCGCGCGAGCTTTGGCCTGGAGCCCGTCAACGGCGAACACTACAATCCCATTGAAGGCTAAATGTACCCCAACCCTAGAGGAAACCCCGCGATGAAGCGCACACTGATCACCCTCGCCATGACGCTGTCGGTTGCAGCCCCTGCATTCGCCGACCAGGCCCTGGCAACCTCCAAGAACTGCATGGCTTGCCACGCCGTGGACAAGAAGCTGGTGGGCCCGTCCTACAAGGACGTTGCCGCCAAATACGCGGGCCAAGCAGGCGCCGCAGACAAGCTGGCCGAGAAGATCATGAAGGGAAGTTCCGGCGTGTGGGGCCCCGTGCCCATGCCCGCCAACGCCCAGGTGAACGCCGCCGACGCCAAGAAGCTGGCGACATGGGTCCTGTCGCTCAAGTAATCCAGAGGGGAAAGCGCCTTCGCGGCGCGCCCTGCAAAAAGGCCGCAGCGCTCACGCCCTGCGGCCTTTGTTATGGCGCAAGGGCCGTCAGAGCCTGAGTTCCGGCTCCGTGCGCACCGGCGGCACGGGCTGCACGGCTTTCGGCTCGCCCCGGCGGTGCAATTGGTCTTCCAACTGTCCCACGTAGGCGGCAGTGATGTTGTCCGATTCCTGCGCCCGCGCGCTCAGGCGCGCCTCCAGCGCGTCCAGGCGCGCCATCAGGGCGTCGTAGCCCGTGCGGTGCTGGGTTTCCAGGAACTGGCGCAGCTCCGTGAAACGCGATGCCTCCGCCCGGTCGGCCAGTTCGCGCTGCGCCGCCATCTCCTTGGCATGGCGGCGCGTTTCCATGAGCACAGAGCCCTGCAGCGTCAGCACATAGGCCAAGAAAAAGGCCCCCAGCAGGACGGTCAGCCCCAGCATGATGAGCCCCAGGGGCGCCTGCACCGTGGCCACGCCCAATGAAACGACGGTGGGCACCGAGAGCGTCGCCCAATTGAGTGCTGCCAACGCACCGATGGCCACGACGATCAATAAAAGGATGAGGGTTTTGAGCTTCATGCAAGGGACTCCTGATGGCCAGCTGGACCGCTATCTGTGTTCAACCCACGGGATGTGCGGCCAATGCGCGGGTTGTACCCCATGGCGGCATGCCCGTCATGGCCCAACCCGGTATTTGCGCCCTGCTCCTACAACGCCAGGGTTCAAAGCTGCTTCGCCCGAAACGAAAAAAGCCGCCTGGCAAGAAGCGGCTTGGGTCTGCAAAGTCTGGACGACGACGCCTCGCGGCACCCCTTCACCCGCAGGGCTGGGCCCACCGATGCAGGTTTTGCCGGCACTCCACATCTGCTGCGCAGATAGGAGTGCTGTCCAACTCCGCAAGCGCTGCGCGCCGGCGCCTTGCGGCGACTCCTGCATCAGTTGGACTGCGCCAACTGATCCAGGATTGCGGGGTTTTCCAGGGTGCTGGTGTCCTGGGTGATGGGTTCGCCCTTGGCGATCGAGCGCAGCAGGCGGCGCATGATCTTCCCACTGCGGGTCTTGGGCAGGTTGTCACCGAAGCGGATGTCCTTGGGCTTGGCGATGGGGCCGATCTCCTTGGCGACCCAGTTGCGCAGTTCGGTGGCGATCTGCTTGGCCTCCTCGCCCGTGGGGCGCGAGCGCTTGAGCACCACGAAGGCGCAAATCGCCTCGCCCGTCAGGTCGTCGGGACGGCCCACCACGGCGGCCTCGGCCACGAGGTCCGTCTTGGCGACCAGGGCGGACTCGATCTCCATCGTGCCCATGCGGTGGCCCGACACGTTCAGCACGTCGTCGATGCGGCCCGTGATGCGGAAGTAGCCACGGTCGGCACTGCGCACGGCGCCGTCGCCGGCCAGGTAGGTGGTGCCCCCCAACTCTTCGGGGAAGTAGCTTTTCTTGAAGCGCTCGGGGTCGCCCCAGATGGTGCGGATCATCGAGGGCCAGGGCCGCTTGATCACGAGCATGCCGCCCGCGCCGTTGGGCAGGTCTTTGCCGGTTTCATCGACGATGGCGGCCTGGATGCCCGGCAGCGGCAAGGTGCACGAACCCGGCACGAGCGGCGTGGCACCCGGCAGCGGGGTGATGACGTGGCCGCCGTTCTCGGTCTGCCAGAACGTGTCCACGATAGGACAGCGCTCGCCGCCCACATGGCGGTAGTACCACATCCAGGCCTCGGGGTTGATGGGCTCGCCCACGCTGCCCAGGATGCGCAGGCTCGACAGATCCCAGTTCTTGGGGTGGACGCTCTCGTCGGAGTCGGCCGCCTTGATGAGCGAGCGGATGGCAGTGGGCGCCGTGTAGAACACCGTGACCTTGTGGCGCTCGATCATCTGCCAGAAGCGCCCGGCGTTGGGGTACGTGGGTACGCCCTCGAACACCACCTGCGTGGCACCCGCAGCCAGCGGGCCGTAGGCCACGTAGGTGTGGCCCGTGATCCAGCCGATATCGGCCGTGCACCAGAACACATCGTCGGGGCGAATGTCGAAGGTCCACTCCATCGTCACCTTGGCCCACAGCAGGTAGCCGCCGGTGCTGTGCTGCACGCCCTTGGGCTTGCCCGTCGAGCCGCTGGTGTAGAGGATGAACAGCGGATGCTCCGCGCCCACGGGCGTGGGTGGGCATTCGGTGCTCTGGCCGGCCAGGATCTCGGAGAAGGTCTTGTCACGCCCCGCCACCATGTCGCAGGCCGTGGCCGTGCGCTGGTACACGAAGACGTTCTTGATGCTGTCGCAGCCGCCCATGGACAGGCCCTCGTCCACGATGGCCTTCAGGGGTAGCTCCTTGCCGCCGCGCAATTGGTAGTTGGCCGTGATCACCGCCACAGCGCCCGCATCGATGATGCGCTCGTTCAGCGCCTTGGCAGAGAAACCGCCGAACACCACGCTGTGGGTGGCGCCGATGCGCGCGCAGGCCTGCATGGCCACCACGCCTTCCACGCCCATCGGCATGTAGATGAGCACGCGGTCGCCCTGCTGCACGCCATGCGCCTTCAGGGCATTGGCAAACTGGCTCACGCGCTCCAGCAGTTGCCGGTAAGTGACCTGGGTGACGGTGCCGTCGTCGGCCTCGAAGAGGATGGCGGCCTTGTTCTCGACCGGCGTGCCCATGTGCTTGTCCAGGCAGTTGGCACTGGCGTTGAGCTCGCCGTCGGCAAACCACTGGTAGAACGGCGCCTTGGACTCGTCCAGTGTCTGCGTGAACGGCTTGGTCCATTGCAGGTGCTCGCGCGCCAGGCGCGCCCAGAAGCCCTCGGGATCCTTGTTGGCTTCGGCGCACAGGGCCTCGTAGCCGGCCATGCCCGACACGCGGGCCGCCTTCACCACGCTATCGGCAGGCGGGAAGACGCGGTTCTCCACCAATACGGATTCGATGGCATTGGACGATGCACTCATGGGTTTGTCTCCTGAAGCTAAGAATTTTGAGTGGTACTTTCAGCCCTGGTACTTACAGGCCACTGACGGAGCGCCACAGCATACGGCAGCGCTCCAGCGCCATGCCCTGGCATGCGTGAAATGCCTGACGGTGGCATGTCTTCGGGGCGAAACGGGCTGCCCCTAAAATGGCGCGCCTCACCTTCCCGACGCATTTCCCGTCACCATGACTTCCCCTTCCCCCCATTCCGCCCACATGGCAAACGCCCCGCTGCGCCCCCTGCCCGCCCTGATCTTTGCCAGCCGCTGGCTGCAACTGCCCCTGTACCTGGGCCTGATCGCCGCCCAGGGCGTCTATGTCTGGCACTTCCTGCTGGAACTGTGGCACCTGGTGGAAGCGGCTTTCGGCCACGAGGCCGCGCTGCAGGCGCTCATCACCAGCATCGGCTACAAGCCGGACGCGCCCGTCACCTCGCTCAACGAGACGGTGATCATGCTGGTGGTGCTGGCGCTGATCGATGTGGTGATGATCTCCAACCTGCTCATCATGGTGATCGTCGGGGGCTACGAGACCTTCGTGAGCCGCCTTGGCCTGGACCGCCACCCCGACCAGCCCGAGTGGCTGGGCCATGTGAACGCCTCGGTGCTCAAGGTGAAGCTGGGCCTGTCGATCATCGGCATCAGTTCGATCCACCTGCTCAAGACCTTCATCAACGCCGCCAACTACAGCGAGAAGGTGCTCATGTGGCAGACCATCATCCACGTCACTTTCCTGTTCAGCGCGCTGGCCATCGCACTCACCGACCGGCTGCTGCACACTTCCGAGGACAAGCACTGAGGCATGCGGCCGGTCACCCGGCCAATCGCCCGCAAACCCATGGAGCGCCCGCGCTCCATGGGTTTTTTGCTTCAAAAGCCCTCTAGCACCTATGCAGCAAGCGCGAGCAGCTATTAATTTTGCAGCAACCGGCGATCCCGCCGTCCGTCCACGCGCGGAATAGCACAAATCAAAAAACCCGTTTTTTGACTAAAAAATACCGAATATCTATACTTTCACGGTGTTTTACAACCTGCCGCGCAGGTAATTCGCTCTTTGTGGCTGCGTTGCCCGAGAGCGCCCCGTGCCAACGCGCCTCCCACTGCTGGCGGCCCTGGCACACAGGCCGAAGTATTCGCCCCTGATGCCCCAGGGTGCCCTGCCGCCAATGCGCGGCGCACGGCATCCGCGTGACTGCGCAAGTCCTCAGCCAGACCTCTTGCGCCGCGCACCCAGGCCCTTGCGCACCGTTCGCGTGCCATTCGGGCCGATCTGGTCACTTTTCGTGTCCGCCCTCTTCCCGGCCCTGCAGGCCGCGCCCGTCGATTGGCGACGCGCGTGCCCTCGCAGGGACGCCGCATCGGGGTCGTGTGTGCCGCTTTGGCCTTTGCGTTCCTGCCGCCATTGGTGCGGCAGGGGCCCGTTCAACCCGTCACAACCGAGGAAGGACCCACACGGTGGCCAAGCAAATCATCATCGACCATGTCTTCAAGGTCTTCGGCGACTCGCCGCAGGAAGCGCTGCGCCTTGTGCAGCAGGGCCTGAGCAAGCAGCAGATCCTGGAGCGCACGGGCCATTCCATCGGCGTGTTCGATGCCAGCTTCACCATCGAGGCCGGCGAAATCTTCGTCGTCATGGGCCTATCGGGCTCGGGCAAGTCCACGCTGGTGCGCATGCTCAACCGCCTGATCGAGCCCACCAGCGGCCGCATCCTGGTGGACGGCCAAGACATCAACCGTCTGGGCGACCGCGAGTTGCGCGCGCTGCGGCGCAAGGACATCAGCATGGTGTTCCAGTCGTTCGCCCTGATGCCGCACATGACGGTGCTGGACAACGCCGCCTTCGGGCTGGAACTCGCCGGAGTGGACCGTGCCGAGCGCCAGCAGGCAGCGCAGGAGGCCCTGCAGCAGGTGGGCCTGGGCGCCTGGGGCGCCAGCTACCCCGACGAACTCTCGGGCGGCATGCAGCAGCGGGTGGGGCTGGCGCGCGCGCTGGCCGCGGACCCGTCCATCCTGCTCATGGACGAGGCGTTCTCCGCGCTGGACCCGATCATCCGCACCGAGATGCAAAGCGAGCTGCTGCGCCTGCAGCAGATCAAGCGCCGCACCATCGTTTTCATCTCGCACGACCTGGACGAGGCCATGCGCATCGGCGACCGCATCGCCATCATGAAGGACGGCCACGTGGTGCAGGTGGGCACGCCCGACGAGATCCTGCGCGCGCCTGCCAACGACTACGTACGCAGCTTCGTGCGCGGCGTGGACGCTGCGGCGGTGTTCAAGGCGGCCGACATCGCGCGCCAGGCGCTCACCCTGGTGTCCGAGCACGACGACCGCGGCTGCCGCGCGGCACTGCGCCTGCTGGAGGACTCGGACCGCGACCACGCCTACGTGCTCAACAGCCGCAAGCGCCTGCTGGGCGTGGTGTCGTCGCAGTCGCTGCGTGAAGCGCTGCACGGCCGCCAGGGCGCGCTGGGCCTGCACCATGCCTTCTTGCCCAATGCCCAGCCGCTGGATGCCGCCACGCCGGTGGCGGACCTGTTCGGCCCCATGAGCAGTGCGCCCTGCCCGCTTCCGGTGGTGGACGAGGACGGCATCTACCAGGGCGTGATCAGCCGCACCACGCTGATGAAGTTCCTGGACCGCGACACGCCGCCCGTGCCGCCGCCGCAGGCGGAGGTGCCACCCATCCAGCTCCACCCCCACTTCCCGGCGCAAGCCAGCACGCCGGTGGCAGCGCCCCGCTAAGAACAACCCAAGGAGAGGACACGCATGAACGACACAACGCAAGAGACCGCCGCCATCGACGATCCCTGGGCACCCGCCGACGCCGCGCCCGCTCAGGCGCAAGCACAAGCCAACGACCCCTGGGCCGCCGACACTGCGCTGCAACCCGCGGATGCCGACCCGTGGGGCGCCGGCGGCACCGCCGGCACCGATGCCGCGGCCGGCGCGGACTGGCTTGACGCCGCGGCGGCGCCGATGCCCGAGCCCGACGCCGGACTGGCCGGCCTGTGGCAGCAGGTCGCCACGGACGGCCTGCCCGTGCAGGGCTGGATCAACGAGGGCCTGCATTGGGTGGTGGAGAACTTCCGCCCGTTCTTCCAGGCGGTGCGCGCGCCCATCGACGCCACGCTCACCGGCGTGACCGACCTGCTGCTGGCCGCGCCCGCGCCCGCGCTCATCGCGCTGGTCACGCTGCTGGCCTGGCAGTTCGCCGGCCGCGGCCTGGCCGTGGGCGCGGCGCTGTCGCTGGGGCTGGTGGCGCTCTTGGGCATCTGGCCCGACGCCATGGTGACGCTGGCGCTGGTGCTCACATCGCTGTTGTTCTGCGTCGTCATCGGCCTGCCCATGGGCATCGTGCTGGCGGCCAGCGAACGCGCACAGCGCTGGACGCGCCCGCTGCTGGACGCCATGCAGACCACGCCCGCCTTCGTGTACCTGGTGCCGGTGGTGATGCTGTTCGGCATCGGCAACGTGCCGGGCGTGATCGTGACCATCGTGTTCGCGCTGCCGCCGTTGGTCCGCCTGACCAACCTGGGCCTGCGCCAGGTGCGCCCTGATCTGATCGAGGCCAGCCGCGCCTATGGCGCTTCGCCCCTGCAATTGCTGTGGAAGGTGCAGCTGCCGCTGGCCATGCCCTCGATCATGGCCGGCATCAACCAGGCGCTGATGCTGTCGCTGTCGATGGTGGTCATCGCCTCGATGATCGCCGTGGGCGGCCTGGGCCAGATGGTACTGCGCGGCATCGGCCGGCTGGACATGGGCCTGGCCACCGTGGGCGGCCTGGGGATCGTGCTGCTGGCCATCGTGCTGGACCGCCTCACCCAGGCCATGGGCCAGCCGCGGCGCGCCAGTGCGCGCTGGTGGCACACCGGCCCCGCGGGCCTGGTGCTGCGCGCCGTGCGCGGCAAGCCCGCAGCGCCCGCGTCGCATGCCGCCCCGCTTGCCACCCCCCGCAACTCCGCGGCCTGACACCACTCCCGTTCACCACCAGAAAGGAAACCCCGGATGACTCTTCTGTCGCTGACCTCTCCCACACACGCTGCACGTTCCGGCGCATGCGCCGCCCTCGCCCGCCGCCTGCGCGCGCCGCTGGCCGCGGTTGCCGCGGGTCTGGGCCTGGCGCTGGGCGCCACCGCTGCGCTGGCCCAGCCCACCGCCCTGCCCGGCAAGGGCGTGAAGGTGCTGCCTCTCAAGAGCTCGATCGCCGAGGAGACCTTCCAGACACTGCTAGGGCCTGTTCACACTATTTTTGCCAGTGCGAATGGCGTGAAAACCGCGCCAATCTAGGCGCGTGACGACGCCAAGGCCGGGGCCTTGGCTAGGAGGGCAACGACGAATGGCGCGGTTTTCACTCCGTTCCCTCCGGGTTGCGATCAAAAAGGGCCNTTGCGCCTGGCCCTTTTTGATCGCAACGCATCTGGCAAAAATAGTGTGAACAGGCCCTAGCCCGGATATTTCACGCATGTAGGTAACGGCCTGCGCAGCGGGGCATCGCGGCGCGGATTTGAGCGAGCAAGGCCACGATGTTGGCCGCAGCCATGGGTGTGATGGTTGGCATGCGCAATGCGGTCGCACTGACCCCCACCCCGGCTTGGGTTGCGGGCCGTTTTTGTTTCATCGCGCCGGCCAGGCGCTGCTGGTGTGTTCAGGGTGAGCGCAGCTGGCTCATGGCGTGCGCGAAGGTCTGCGCACTGGGCCAGTTGGAGGCCAGGTACAGGCGGATGCGCCGCGTGTTGCGCGTCACCACTGCCGCCACCTTGAGCAGCTTCATGCGCAGCGTGTCGATCTGCGCCGTGGCCAGCTCTGTGCCCTGCAACGCCAACGCGCGCAGCCTCTCTACCAGCACGTAGCCCAGCGCGGCCAGCAGCATGCGCAGTTGGTTGGAGCGCAGCACATGGCAGCTCGTGCGCGTGGCGAACAGCCCTACCTGCGCTTCCTTGATCCGGTTCTCCGCCTCGCCGCGCTGGCAGTACACGCCGTCGTACAGCGCCTGGGGATCACCGGCAAGGTTTGTCACGATGAAGCGCGGGTTGCAGCCTTGCGCGCCCCATTCAAGCCGCGTGATCACGCGCCGCTCGTGCGGCCAGCTCTGTGCGGCGTAGTCGAATTCATCGACCATGCGCTGTTTGGCCCCGCTGCGCTCGTATTCGTCTTTCATTGAGAGTTCGGCAAACGCCACGCGCGCCTGCAGCCGTGCATTGCGCGCCAGACCCACGATGTAGTGCACGCCGGCGCGCTCGCACCAGTTCAGGATGCGTTGGCGGCAGAACCCGGAGTCGGCCCGAAACACGATGCGCACCTGCGGCCAACTCTGGCGCAGTCGGCGCACCAGCAGCTTGAGGATAGCCCCAGCGTGCTGCGCCGCATCGATGTTGCTGGGCCGCAAGTAGGCGCACAGCAGTTGCTGGCCGCAGAACACGTACAGGGGCAGGTAGCAGTAGCTGTCGTAGTAACCATGGAAGAAGCGTGCCTCCTGCTGGCCGTGCAACGGGTTGTCGGTGGCATCAAAGTCCAGCACCAACTCTTCGGGCGCGCTCTCGAAGCTGGCGATGAACTGATTGACCAACACCTCGTGCAGCCGCCACGCCGTGGCACGGTCGGCCCATTTCTCCAGTCGGCAAAGCGTAGGCGCGCTGGCAATCTCGTGGTCCACGCCAACAGCCGTCTGCACAGCCACGTCACAGCGCAGAGCACCGTGGTCGTTGAGGTCTTCCCAGCCCAGCGCCAGGCCGTACACCCGCTGGCGCAACATGTCGCGCACGTCGTGCGTGATCAGTAGCGGATTGCGCGGATCGGCGATGCAGCGCGCCGCCGCATCCATCAAGCCCAGCTTGCGATCGACCTGGCCAAGCAGCATCACGCCACCATCGCTGGTCATGCTGCCGCCGTCAAAACACCCCTGCACCACGCGCCGGCCCAACCGGCCAAAGTCCATGCTCCCAACGTCAATTTCTTCGGTACAGTTTGGCTTCGGCATTGCCCGCTCGTTGATCAAGATTCGACACCTGGATTTTCGGGCACACAAGGGCAATGCCGTCCTCGTTTGTGGCTCTACTACGGTGAAATATCCGGGCTAGTCATGAAGGGCCTGGAAAAACTCGGCTACGACGTGCAGCCCATCCAGGAGGTGGAGTACCCCACGGCCCACATCGCCATCGGCAATGGCGACGCCACGTTCATGGCCGACCACTGGAACCCGCTGCATGCCGACTATTACAAGAACGCTGGCGGCGACGCGAAGCTCTACCGGCGCGGCACCTACTCGGGCAACGCGGCGCAGGGTTACCTGATCGACAAGAAGACCGCCGACGCGCATGGCATCACCAACGTCGAGCAGCTCAAGGACCCGAAAATTGCCCAGCTGTTCGACACCAACGGCGACGGCAAGGCCGATCTGACGGGCTGCACGCCCGGCTGGGGCTGCGAGGCCATGATCGAGCACCACCTGGACGCCTACGGCCTGCGCAACACCGTCACGCACCAGCAGGGCACCTACTCCGCGCTGATCGCCGACACCATCACGCGCTACCGCGCGGGCAAGCCCGTCCTGTACTACACCTGGACGCCCTATTGGGTGAGCAACGAGCTCAAGCCCGGCAAGGACGTGGTCTGGCTGGAAGTGCCCTTTTCCTCCCTGCCCGGCGAGCAAAAAGGCCTGGACACGCGCCTGCCCAACGGCAAGAACTACGGCTTCGTGGTGAACCAGCAGCAGATCGTGGCCAACAAGGCCTGGGCCGAGGCCAACCCCGCCGCCGCCAAGCTGTTCGAAGTGATGCAGCTGCCCGTGGCCGACATCAACGCCCAGAACCACCTGATGAGCCGGGGCCAGAACAAGGCCGCCGACATCGAACGCCATGTGAACGGCTGGATCAAGGCACACCAGAAGACCTTTGACGGCTGGGTGCAGCAGGCGCTGGCCGCGGCCCGCTGACGGGTGCCTTTGCAACAATTTGCATAAAAACAGGAGATAACGCCCGTCCCTCATGCGCGAACAGCTATCTTTTAAGTAGCGCAAGAGTCGGACGGGGCGGGCTTTCGCCCCGCCCATGCCTGCGGGCGAGGCGTTGCCATTGGTTGCATTTGGCGCGCTTCGTGCCACCGCGGCCAGACCCCGGGGGTGGCCCGGCCATGCCATCCTCGGCGTTTCACCACGGCCAAGCGGCTCCCCACTTCATGCAACTTCCGCGTCTCACCCTCCAAGGCAAGGCCTTTGCAGCCCTGTCGGCGCTGCTGGTCGTGATGCTGGTGCTGTTCGTGGGCTTCTCGCTGCTGGGGCTGCAGCGGGGGCTGGGTCCCTACGTGGCCGAGGTGGAGTTGGCGCGTATGGACTGGCTGGTGTTCCGCCTGCAGGCCGCGTATGAACAGCAGGGCGGCTGGCAGACACTGCGCGAGCAGCCCGGCCTGTGGCGCGAGCTGCGCCGCCCGCGCAACGTCCAGATGCCGACCTTCGGACCCGCTCCCGTGCCTGCGCCCGAGCCCCTGTTGCTACCCCAGGTCACGCCCGGCACGGCCCCGCCGCCGGTGGACGCGCTTTCGCGGCGCCTGGGCGTGGTGGATACGCAGGGCCGCGTGGTGGCCGGCGCCGCACCCGTTGCCGGCGGTGCGCGGACCGCGCTGCGCGACGGCGAGGGGCGCCTGATCGGCCACCTGGTGCTGGCGCCGCTTGACGGGCTGGAGCGCGATGCGGACCGCGCATTTCTGTCCAAGCAGCTCGGTTTCGTGGTGTGGAGCGGCGTGACGGGCCTGGCGCTGGCACTGCTGCTGTCCTGGTGGCTGGCGCGGCGCTGGCTGCGCCCCATCGACACGCTGGTGACCGGCGCGCAGGCCATTGCGGCCGGCGAGCTGCACACCCGCGTGCCCGAACAGGCCGACAGCGAGGAATTCACCCGCCTGATCCACACCTTCAACGCCATGGCCGAGCAGCTTGCGAGCGTCGAGGCCTCGCGCCGCCAGTGGATCGGGGACACCGCGCATGAACTGCGCACGCCGCTGGCCGCGATGCGCGCCGAGATCGAGGCCGTGCAGGACGGCGTGCGCCCGTTCGACGAAAAGACCGCGCGCCGCCTGCACCGCCAGGTGATGCGGCTGATCCAGCTCGTGGGCGATCTGCGCGCCAGCGTGGACATGGCCGGCGACCAGCCCCCGCCCGTCATGAGCGCCGTGCAGCCGCTCGCGCTGCTGCGCGAGGCCATGGCCGGCATGCAGTCGCGCTTCGACCAGACGGGCGTCGCGCTGCAGGCCGCGCCAGACCTGGCCACGCTCGCCAAGCAGCCGCTGCAGGTACACGGCAACGCACAGCAGTTGCACCGCGTGTTCCTGAACCTGCTGGAAAACAGCCTGCGCTACACCGACCCCGGCGGGCGGCTGCAGGTGTCGGCCAATGTGCAGCGCAATGGCGGCCCGCCGCGCCTCACGCTGCGCCTGGACGACACGGCGCCCGGCGTGGCGCCGCACGAGCTGCCGCACCTGTTTGAGCGTCTGTACCGTGCCGAGGCCTCGCGCCGCCGCGCCTCGGGCGACCTGGGCGGCTCGGGCCTGGGCCTGGCCATCTGCCGCACCATCGTGCAGGCGCACGGCGGCCAGATCGAAGCCAGCGCCTCGCCGCTGGGCGGTCTGCGCATCACCCTCACGCTGCCTCTACTGGAGAACCCCTCGCCATGACCACGCCCGCACGCATCCTCGTCGTGGAGGACGAGCAGGACATCGCCGACGTGCTGCTGGACTACCTGCGCCACGCGGGCTACGCCCCGGAGCACGCGGCCGACGGCCGCACGGCCCTGCAGGCCCTCACCGCCCCCCAGCCGCCCGACCTGACGCTGCTGGACGTCATGCTGCCCGGCATCGACGGGCTGGAGGTGCTGCGCCAGGCGCGCCGCCACACCGACAACCCCATCGTGGTGATCACTGCCCGCGTGGAAGAAGTGGACCGCCTCATCGGCCTGGAACTGGGCGCGGACGACTACATTTGCAAGCCCTTCTCGCCGCGCGAGGTGGTGGCGCGCGTGAAGGCCGTGCTGCGCCGGCGCGCACCGCCGGCCCAGGCCGCCGCGCAGGCGGAGCTGGCCTACGGCGCGCTGGTGCTGGACGAGGCCCAGCTGCAAGCCACGCTGCACGGCACCCTCGTGGCGCTGACACCGCGCGAATGGCATCTGCTGCGCACCCTGCTGGCACACCCGCGCAGCGTGCTGTCGCGCGCCCAGTTGCTGCAGCACGCCTACCCGGACTCGCCGCAGGAGCCCAACGAGCGCGCCGTGGACAGCCACATCAAGAATCTGCGCCGCAAGCTGCGCAGCGCCGACCCCGCCGGGCACGACTGGATCCGCTCGGTCTATGGCGTGGGCTTTGCCTTCGACCCGCCCGCGGCGCCGCAGGACGCTCAGGACTGAGTTAGCTCCTTTTTTAATAGCTGTTTGCGCTTACCACAAGCGCGTTTAGAGCACTTTTTGCTTTAAACGCACCCCGGCAGCTACAGCGGCCTACGCCGGGTGGGGACAAGGGTTTGTTACCGAGCGTGACGGCGCCTAGAATGCCGCAGCCTCTGTTCCCGCGCCCGGCGCCCTTCACCGACGAACCACCATGCCCGCTCCCCTGCGCTTTTGTGCCGACGTGTCGCTGCAACGTCCCCTGTTGTCGGCGCGCGAGCGCGAGGCCCTGGACCGCAGCCCCTGGTTCTCCACCCTCTCGCCCTCGCTGCGGCACGACATCTTCCGCCTGGGGCACGTGACGCGCCATGCACACGGCGACCTGATCGTCGAGCAGGGCCGTCCCATCCGCGAATGGTTCACCTGCGCCAGTGGCGCGCTGCGCTTTCAACGCACCACGCCCTCGGGCAAGCTGGTCACGCTGGCCTATGTGGAGCCCGGAATCTGGGTGGGTGAGGCCGAGGTGCTCTACGGCCGTCCCTGCACCTACGACGCGCATGCCCATGGCCCCACCACGCTGTTGAGCGTGCCCGAACCCACCTTCCGCACGCTGCTGCAGGAGCATCCCTCGTTCGGCGAGGCGCTGCTCACGCTGCAGGCGTGGAGCATGCGGTCGCTGTATTGCATGATGGAAGACATGGCCACGCTGCCGCTGCGCGCGCGCCTGGCCAAGCAACTGCTACAGCTGCTGCAGCGCTTCGGCCCGCAGCGCACCGAGCCAGGCGAGAGCGTGCCGCTGGGCCTGTCGCTGGCGCAAGACGAACTGGCCTGCCTGCTGGGCGGCTCGCGCCAGCGCGTGAACGTGGAATTGAAATGGCTGGAACGCGAGGGCCTGATCAGCGTGCGCCCGCGCGGCATCGAGATCCTGGACGCCACCGGCCTGCAGACGCTGGTGGACCAGGCTGCGGCAGACGGCCGCGGCGACGATTGAGCGCGCCGCCCACCGTCGCAACGTCCCTCCCAGCCGTCAGCGCCCCACCATCCGGGCGGGCACCACCCACTCATCGAACTGCGCGGGCGTCACGTAGCCCAGCGCCAGCGCGGCCTCGCGCAGCGTGCTGCCTTCCTTGTGCGCCTTCTTGGCAATCGCCGCGGCCTTGTCGTAGCCGATGTGCGGGCTGAGCGCCGTCACCAGCATCAGCGAGCGTTCCACCAGCTCCGCGATGCGCGCGCGGTTGGGCTCTATCCCCACGGCGCAGTGCTCGTTGAAGCTCACCATGCCGTCGGCCAGCAACCGCACGCTCTGCAGGAAGTTGTGCGCCACCAGCGGGCGGAACACGTTCAGCTCGAAGTTGCCACTGGCCCCGCCGATGTTGATGGCCACGTCGTTGCCCAGCACCTGGGCGCACAGCATGGTCAGCGCCTCGCACTGCGTGGGGTTCACTTTGCCGGGCATGATGGACGAGCCGGGCTCGTTCTCAGGGATGGTGATCTCGCCGATGCCGCTGCGCGGGCCGCTGGCCAGCCACCGCACGTCGTTGGCGATCTTCGTGAGGCTGGCCGCCAGCGTCTTCAGCGCGCCGTGGGCATGCACCAGCGCGTCCTGCGATGCGAGCGATTCGAACTTGTTGGGCGAGGTCACGAAGGGCTGACCGGTGAACTGGGCCAGCTCCTGCGCCACACGTTCGGCGTAGCCCTCGGGCGCATTCAGGCCCGTGCCCACGGCCGTCCCGCCCAGGGCCAGTTCATACAGGTGCGGCAGCGCCGCGCGCACGTGGCGTTCCCCATGGGCAAGCTGCGCCACCCAGCCCGAGATCTCCTGCCCCAGCGTGAGCGGCGTCGCGTCCTGCAAATGGGTGCGGCCGATCTTCACGATGTCGTCGAACGCCTCGGCCTTGGCCTGCAGGGTGGCGCGCAGCTCCTCCATGGCGGGCAACAGCCGGTGCACCAGCGCCTGCACCGCGGCCACATGCGTGGCGGTGGGGAACACGTCGTTGCTGGACTGGCTCTTGTTCACGTCGTCGTTGGGATGTACCAGCCGTGCCTCGCCGCGCTCGCCGCCCAACAGCTCGCTGGCGCGGTTGGCCAGCACCTCGTTGACGTTCATGTTGGTCTGCGTGCCCGAGCCGGTCTGCCAGACCACCAGCGGGAACTCGTCGTCGTGCTGGCCCAGCAGCACCTCGTCGGCCGCGGCGACGATGGCGCGCGTCTTGTCCGCCCCCAGCAGCCCCAGCGCGTGGTTGACCCGGGCCGACGCGCGCTTGACCTGCGCCAGCGCGCGGATGAGTTCCTGCGGCTGTCGTTCGCCCGAGATGGCGAAGTTCTGCAGCGAGCGCTGCGTCTGCGCGCCCCAGAGCCTGTCGGCCGGCACCTCGATGGGGCCGAAGGTGTCGCGTTCGATACGGGTGCTGGTAGTCATGCAAAGGCCTTTCTGATCCGGGAAGGAGCAACGGAGCGATTTCACCGCAAATGGCCGCACGGCCACTGAAAGCCCCTGCCGCCACGCCGGGCGGATGGGGCTTCTACCCTTGCTTTTGCCCTTGCATCAGGCGCGTGCAAGGTGCAGGGCGATAATCGCGGGCGTCCGTTTCACAAGAATCCTCCCCCACATGACCACGACCATCCGGTACAACGACCTTGTGGAGTCCGTAGCTGCCGCGCTGCAGTACATCTCCTACTACCACCCCGCCGACTACATCCAGCACCTGGCCCGCGCCTACGAGCGCGAGCAGAGCCCCGCGGCCAAGGATGCGATGGCGCAGATCCTCACCAACAGCAAGATGAGCGCCACGGGCCACCGCCCGATCTGCCAGGACACGGGCATCGTGAACGTGTTCCTGAAGGTGGGCATGGGCGTGCGCTTCGAGGGCTTCGCCGCCGACCAGAGCCTGGAGGACGCCATCAACGAAGGCGTGCGCCGCGGCTACAACCACCCCGACAACACGCTGCGCGCGTCGGTCGTCGCCGACCCGCAGTTTGCTCGCAAGAACACCAAGGACAACACACCCGCCGTCATCAGCGTGCAGATCGTGCCCGGCGACACGCTGGACGTGACGGTGGCCGCCAAGGGCGGCGGCAGCGAGAACAAGTCCAAGATGGTCATGATGAACCCCAGCGACAACCTGGTGGACTGGGTGCTCAAGACCGTACCCACCATGGGCGCCGGCTGGTGCCCGCCGGGCATGCTGGGCATCGGCATCGGCGGTACGGCGGAAAAGGCCGTGCTGCTGGCCAAGGAAAGCCTGATGGAAGACCTGGACATGTACGAGCTGCTGGCCAAGAGCCAGCGCGGCGAGAAGCTGGACCAGGTCGAGGAGCTGCGCCTGGAGCTGTACGAGAAGGTCAACGCCCTGGGCATCGGCGCCCAGGGCCTGGGCGGCCTGGCCACCGTGCTGGACGTGAAGATCAAGATGTACCCCACGCACGCGGCCAGCAAGCCCGTGGCCATGATCCCCAACTGCGCGGCCACGCGCCACGCGCACTTCGTGATGGACGGCTCCGGCCCCGTCTACATGGACCCGCCGAGCCTGGACCTGTGGCCCAAGGTGGACTGGGCGCCCAACACCGAGACCAGCAAGCGCGTGGACCTCAACACCCTGACCAAGGAAGAGGTCGCGAGCTGGAAGCCTGGCCAGACGCTGCTGCTGAACGGCAAGATGCTCACCGGCCGCGACGCCGCGCACAAGCGCATCCAGGACATGCTGGCCAAGGGTGAGAAGCTGCCCGTGGACTTCACCAACCGCGTGATCTACTACGTGGGCCCCGTGGACCCGGTGAAGGACGAGGCCGTGGGCCCCGCCGGCCCCACCACCGCCACGCGCATGGACAAGTTCACCGACATGATGCTGGAGCAGACCGGCCTGATCGCCATGATCGGCAAGGCCGAGCGCGGCCCGGTCGCCATCGAGTCCATCAAGAACCACAAGAGCGCCTACCTGATGGCCGTGGGCGGCGCCGCCTACCTGGTCAGCAAGGCCATCAAGAACGCCAAGGTGGTGGGCTTTGCGGACCTGGGCATGGAAGCCATCTATGAGTTCGACGTGGTGGACATGCCCGTCACCGTGGCCGTGGACGCGGGCGGCACCAGCGCCCACATCACCGGCCCGGCCGAGTGGCAAAAGAAAATCGCCGCGGGCGAATACAAGGTCGTGCCCATGGTGGCCGCCTGACGGCCTCGCGATGTGAACCGTCCGTGACAAAAACCGCCCTCGGGCGGTTTTTTTTCCAACGGGTAAAGGGCCAGCGCGGCAGGGAACCCCGCTGCCGCCTTGCACTCCCATCTGCATCTCTTCACCGCCTCAGGAGCACCATGACCGCAGAAGAAATCCGCGCCACCCTCACCTTGTGCCTGATGGCCTCGTACGCAGACGGCGAGAAGCACGACCGCGAGCGTGAGCAAATCCGCGAGGTCGCGCAAGGCCTTGCGGGCGACGCGCAGGTCAACCTGCCCGGCCTGTACCAGGACGTGCTGCTGCGCCGTGTGCAGCTGCCAGAAGTGTTGGGCCGCCTGGCCTCTCCCGAGTCGCGCCAGCTGGCTTATGAGATGGCCGTGTGCGTGTGCGAAGCCGACGGCCACACCAGCGCCAAGGAAGACGCCTTCCTGGCCCAGGTGCGCCAGGCCTGGGGCCTGGGGGGCGCGCATACCACAGGGGGATTCGATGCCGAGGCCCAGGCCGTGGCCGACGCCCCTTTGCAAGCGCCTCTGCAAGCGCCTCTGCAAACGCCATTGGACGCATCCACTGCGCCTGCGACACCGGCCCCCCACCCCGCCGCTGCGGACGCGCTGCCCACCACCGCCGCGCAGCGCCGCCCCGGCAGCCTGCCGCCCGCCGAGATGGACCGCAAGATTCTGCAGGCGTCGATCATGAACGGCGCCATCGAACTGCTGCCCGAGAATCTGTCCACCCTGGCCATCATTCCGCTGCAAATGCGGCTGGTCTACCAGATCGGCCAGAGCTACGGCTATGAGCTGGACCGCGGGCACATCAAGGACTTCCTCGCGACGCTGGGCGTGGGGCTCACCTCTCAGTACCTGGAGCAGGCAGGCCGCAAGCTGCTCAGCGGCCTGCTGGGCAAGGCCGGCAAGGGCCTGATGGGCGGCCTGGGGCGCCAGGCGGTGAGCAGCGGCATGAGCTTTGCGGCCACCTATGCGCTGGGGCATGTGGCCAACCAGTACTACGCGGGCGGGCGCACGCTGTCCACCGACATGCTCAAGGACGCCTACCAGCACGTGATGCAGGACGGCCAGCAATTGCAGGCGCGTTACTTGCCGCAGATGCAGGCGACCGCGCGCCAGCTCGACACGGCCAAGATCCTCTCCATGGTGCGCGGCGGCTGAGAGGCAAGTTGCTGCGCCGAACGCGGGTTTTGCTACCGTTTCAGGAGCATCTAGCGCTTGACTGGCAAGCGCTAGAGCCAATTTTTATATAGATTCAGTCCCGCGGCGGCGCTTGGCCCACAGCCCGCCGAACTGGTTGATCACCATGCCCGCCAGCACGCCCAGCGTGCCCATCCATTGCCAGGCCGTGGGGCGCTCGCCCAGCAGCAGCATGGCCGACAGCAGCCCCACCACCGGCACCAGCAGCGACAGCGGCGCCACCGTGCTGGCGGCGTAGCGCTGCAGCAGGCGCGTCCACAGGCCGTAGCCCAGCAAGGTGGACAGCAGCGCCAGATAGGCCACCACGCCCAGTTCGCGCCAGCCCAGGCCGCGCAGTTGCTGCGCCATGCTGTCCGCGCCGTCCACCCACCACGACAGCAGCAGCAGCGGCAAGATGGGAAACAGGCTGGTCCAGACGATGAAGGACACGGGCTCGTACGGCCCCTGGCGCGCGGCCACGCGCGTGAGCAGGTTGGACGTGGACCACATGGCCGCCGCGCTCACCGTCAGCACAAAGCCCGCCAGCGTCATGCCCGAGGCGCCGTCGCCATGCGCCGCGCCAATCAGCACCAGCCCGCCGATGGCGATGCACAGGCCCAGCCACTGCCAGCGGTGAGGCGTCTCGCCCAGAAAGGCCGCGGCCAGCAGCATGGTGATGAAAGCCTGTGTCTGCAGCACCACCGATGCCATGCCGGCAGGCATGCCCAGCTGCATGCCGGTGAACAGCAGGCCGAACTGTCCCACACCCTGCACCAAGCCATAGGCCGCCATCACGCCCCAGGACAGGTGCCGCGGCGGGCGCACGAACAGCAGGAACGGCAGCGACGCCGCCAGGAAGCGCAGCGCGCACAGCACCAGCGGCGACAGCGTGGCCAGGCCCCACTTCATGACGACGAAGTTCAGCCCCCAGACCACAACCACCACAAGCGCCTTGGCCCAGTCGGCCCGCGACAGCGACGTGCTCATGCGCGGACTGCCGGCGCGGCGCGGCTCAACTGCCCGCCACCTTCATGCGGTTGATGAGGATGGAGCCCACCGTCTTGGCGCCATAGGTGTAGGCGTCGGCGCCCACGGCCTCGATGCCGCGCAGCATGTCCTTGAGGTTGCCGGCGATGGTGATCTCGTGCACCGGATAAGCGATGCGGCCGTTCTCCACCCAGAAGCCGCTGGCGCCGCGCGAGTAGTCGCCCGTCACGTAGTTCACGCCCTGGCCCATGAGCTCGATCACGAACAGGCCCGTGCCCAGCTTTTGCAGCATGGCGTCCAGGTCGTCGCCGGGCTTCGTAAGGCGCGACGACAGCACCAGGTTGTGCGAGCCGCCGGCGTTACCGGTGGTCGGCATGCCGAGCTTGCGCGCCGAATAGGTGCTGAGGAAATAGCCCTGCACGCGGCCCGCCTCCACCACCTGGCGCGGCGCCACGCGCACGCCCTCGTCGTCGAACGGCGTGCTGCCCTTGCCGCCCAGGATGAACGGGTCCTCGGCCACGTCGATGTGCTTGGCGAACACCTGCTTGCCCAGCGAATCGACGAGAAAGCTGCTCTTGCGGTACAGCGCGCCGCCGCTCACGGCCTGCACGAAGCCGCCCAGCAGGCCGGCGGCCAGGGGCGACTCGAACAGCACCGGGCATTCGGTGGTGGGGATCTTGCGGCTGCCCAGGCGGCTCAACGCGCGCTGGGCGGCGTAGCGGCCCACGGCCTCGGGCGCGGCCAGTTCGCGCGCGTCGCGCATGGAGCTGTACCAGGCGTCGCGCTGCATCTCGGCATTGCGCCCTGGCAGCGAGGCGATGGGCGCCACCGAGATGCTGTGGCGCGAACTGGCGTAGCCGCCGCGAAAGCCGCGTGTGTGGGCGCTGAAGAAATGGCTCTGCTGCGCCGACACGCCCGCGCCTTCGCTGTTGGTGATGCGTTTGTGGGTCTTGAAGGCGGCGGCCTCGCACTCCAGCGCGAGAAGCGCGGCCTCTTCGCTGGTGACGGCCCAGGGGTGGAACAGTTGCAGGTCGCGGTGCGTTTCCTGTGGCGCGATGTCGGCCGCGTCGGGCAGGCCGGCCACCGGGTCCTCGGCGGTGAAGCGGGCGATGTCGTAGGCCGCCTGCACCGTGCGCTCCACGGCGGCCAGCGAGAAGTCGGACGTGCTCGCATTGCCACGGCGGTGGCCCACGTACACCGTCACGCCCAGCGACTTGTCGCGGTTGCGCTCCACCGTCTCCAGCTCGCCCTTGCGTACGTTCACCGACAGGCCGCAGCCTTCCGAGGCGTCCGCCCCCGCGTCGGTAGCGCCCAACTTCTTGGCATGGGCCAGGGCATGGTCCACCAGGCCTTCAAAGAACTCTCGGGTATAGCTGAAGCCGCTGTCGGGCTGGGAAGAAGTGCCGCTGGCGGCGCGGTTGCTGGATGTATTCATAGCGGCGGCTATGATACTTGCCGACCCGCGCCGCCGCGCGGCAGGCGCCATTGCCGCTGCGCCGCGCAGGGCCTGTTTCCGCCCCCAGCACACCCATGTCACGCAAACCCAAAAAAGGCTATTTTGTGAAGGGCCATTTCGTTGCCGAAGGCAGCGAGATGGACCTGCAGCTCAAGGCCGAACTCAAAGGCACCGACGGTGCCACCAAGACCGACCTCAAGCGCGAGATGGAGGCGCTGCAGGACCTGGGCTCCGAGCTGCTCACGCTGCGCAGCGACCTGTTCGCGCGCCTGGACCTGCCCGAAAAGCTCCAGGATGCATTGGCCGAGGCCCGCCGCATCACCAACTTCGAGGGCAAGCGCCGGCAGATGCAGTTCGTGGGCAAGCTCATGCGCAAGCTGGAAGAAGGCACCGTGGCGGCCATCCACGCCGCGCTGGACGAGCAGCGCAACGGCTCCGCCGCCGAGAAGCTGGCACTGCACCAGGCCGAGCACTGGCGCGACCGCCTCATTGCGGACGACAATGCGCTGGCAGCATGGCTGGAGCAGTTTCCGCGCACGGACACGCAACAGATCCGCGCGCTGATTCGCCAAGCGCGCAAGGATGCGCCGTCCGACCATGAGGCCCGGGTGGCCCAGTCGCAGGGCGAGGCCCCGCGCAAGGGACGTGCCTACCGCGAACTGTTCCAACTGGTGCGCCACCAGATGACCGAAGCGGCCACCCTGGCCGTGCATGAGGAGCGCGAAGACGATGCCTGACACCCACAAAGCCCCGTCCTACGAGCCGGTCAAGATCGGCATCGTCTCCATCAGCGACCGCGCCAGCAGCGGCACGTACGAAGACAAGGGCCTGCCCGCCCTGCACGACTGGCTCAAGCGCGCGCTGCACAACCCGATTGCTTTCGAGCCGCGCCTGATTCCCGACGAGAAAGAGCGCATCAGCGCCACGCTGGTCGAACTGGTGGACGCTGGTTGCAGCCTGGTGCTGACCACCGGCGGCACCGGCCCCGCGCTGCGCGACGTGACGCCCGAGGCCACGCTGGCCGTGGCCGACAAGGAGATGCCGGGCTTTGGCGAGCAGATGCGCCAGATCTCGCTGACGTTCGTGCCCACGGCCATCCTGTCGCGCCAGGTGGCGGTGATTCGCGGCGAGAGCCTCATCATCAACCTGCCGGGCCAGCCCAAGGCGATTGCCGAGACGCTGGAGGGCCTCAAGGACGACAGCGGCGCACAGCGCGTGCCGGGCATCTTCGCCGCCGTGCCCTACTGCATCGACCTGATCGGCGGTCCCTACCTGGAGACACGCCCCGAGGTCTGCAAGGCCTTCCGCCCCAAGACCGCCGTGCGCCCCCAGCGCTGAGCGCGCCGCCCCGCCACGGGGCCGTGCCATGCTGCCCACCGACCGTCCTGCCGCGCCTTCGCGCCCCCGCGCAGGCAACACGTTCCTGGCCGGCCTGGCCATCGCCGGCCTGCTGGTTCCCGAGGCGGTGGCGTACGCCGCCATCGCCGGGGTACCGCCGGCCCATGCGCTGGTGGCCGCGCTCGTCGGGCTGCTCGTCTATCCGTTCATCGGCACCAGCCGCTTCGCCACGCTCTCGGCCACGTCGTCGGCCGCGGCGATCTTCGCGTCCGTCGTGGCGGCGGAAGGCACGGGCGGAGCGTTCGCGCTGGTCGGTGTCACCGGCGGACTGTTCATCGTGGCGGCGCTCGCGCGCGCCGACTTCCTGGCGGCGTTCGTCTCGCGCCCCGTGCTGCGCGGCTTTGCGTGGGCGCTCGCGGTCACCATCGTCGTCAAGCAACTGCCCGGCCTCACGGGCGTTCCGGCCCAGGGCACGCACACGCCCGGCCTGCTGTGGGACTGGCTGGGCGGGCTCGGCAACGCACAGGGTCTGACGCCGGCGCTGGGCTGCGGCGCGCTGGCTCTGTGGCTGGTGCTACAGCGCGCCCAGGCGCGGCATGCCTGGGTGCAGCCCTCGGTGCTGGTGCTGGCGCTGGGCATCGCGCTGTCCGCGGCGCTGCCTTTGGCGGCACACGGCGTGGTGCTGGTGGGGCCTGTCACGCTGCAGGGGCTGCAGTGGGGCTGGCCGCGGCTGGACTGGGACCACTGGGTGCGCGCCGCCCAGGTGGCGCCAGCGCTGATGATGATCCTGTTCGCCGAGTCGTGGGGATCGGCCCGCTCCCTGGCCCTGCAAGCGGGCGACCGCGTGCACGCGCGGCGCGAGATGCTGGCCCTGGGCGCCGCCAACATCGGCAGCAGCCTGCTGCAGGGCCTGCCCGTGGGCGCAGGCTTCTCGGCTTCGTCGGCCAACTACGAGGCTGGGGGGCACAGCCGCTGGACGGGCCTCGTCGCCGCAGCGGCGATTGCGTTGGCGCTGGGATTGGCGCAAGGCGCACTGGCGCTTGTGCCGCTGCCGGTGCTGTGTGCGGTGGTGATCGGCATCCTGTCGCACAAGCTGGGCCCGCGCCCCTTGTGGGCCACGCTGCGCTGGAATGGCGACGCCTGGATGGCATTGGCCGCCGCGGCAGGGGTGTTGGTGCTGGGCGTGCTGTTCGGCATGCTGCTCGCGGTGGGGCTTTCGCTGCTGCTGGCGCTGCGCCGCTTTGCGCAGCCGGCCGCCAGTGAGCTGGGCCGCCTGCCGGGCACGCATGATTTCGTCGCGCTCAAGCTGCACCCGCACGCGCAGCGCACGCCGGGCGTGCTGGTGCTGCGGCCGGACGAACCGCTGTTCTTTGCCAATGCCGAGGCCATGGCGCATATCGTGGCCACGCACGCAGGAGCCCAGGGCGTGCGCGCCGTGGTGCTGAGCGTGGAGTCCAGCGACGATATGGACGTGACCACGCTGGAGGCCCTGCAGGAGTTGCAGGCCCATCTGGCGCGCCGGGGACTGGCCCTGCTGCTCGCGCGCATCAAGGACCACCCGCGTGCCGCGCTTCAGCGCGCCGGGCTCACGCATATTCCGCTGTTCTGGAGCGTGGACGACGCCGTGGGCGCGGCACAGGGCATGGCCATACCCGAGCAGTCCACTCAACCGTAGCCCCGCCGCCGCGTACCCGGCGTAATATAGCGGCTTCACCCCGCAAAGGAGCCCCGCATGACCGCCATGATGAAAGCCGCTGTCTTCGTCGAAAAAGGCCGCATTGAACTGGCCGACAAGCCCATTCCCGGCGTGGGCCCCAACGACGCGCTGGTGCGCATCACCACCACCACCATCTGCGGCACCGACGTGCACATCCTCAAGGGTGAATACCCGGTGGCCAAGGGCCTGACCGTGGGCCATGAACCCGTGGGTGTGATCGAGAAACTGGGCAGCGCCGTGCAGGGCTACCAGGAAGGCCAGCGCGTGATCGCCGGCGCCATCTGCCCCAACTTCAACAGCTACGCGGCGCAGGACGGCTATCCCAGCCAGGACGGCAGCTACCTGGTGCCGCGTGGCCTGTGCGGCTGCCACGGCTACAAGGCCACGGCCGGCTGGCGCTTTGGCAACCTGATCGACGGCACCCAGGCCGAGTACGTGCTGGTGCCCGATGCCCAGGCCAACCTGGCGCCCATTCCCGACGGGCTGACCGACGAGCAGGTGCTGATGTGCCCGGACATCATGTCCACCGGCTTCAAGGGCGCGGAGAACGCCAACATCAAGATCGGCGACACCGTGGTGGTGTTCGCACAAGGTCCCATCGGCCTGTGCGCCACGGCCGGCGCGCGCCTGCTGGGTGCCACCACCATCATCGCCGTGGACGGCAACGACGACCGCCTGGCGGTTGCGAAGAAGATGGGCGCCGACGTGACGCTGAACTTCCGCAACGTGGATGTGGTGGAGGAGGTGATGAAGCTCACCGGCGGCAAGGGTGCTGACGGCTCCATCGAGGCACTGGGCACGCAGGCCACGTTCGCCCAGGCCATGAAGGTGCTCAAGCCCGGCGGCACGCTGTCCAGCCTGGGGGTGTACTCGGAAGATCTGTCGATCCCGCTGGCGCAGTTCGCTGCCGGCCTGGGCGACCACACCATCCGCACCGCGCTGTGCCCCGGCGGCAAGGAGCGCATGCGCCGCCTGATGAACGTGATCGCCGCCAACCGCCTGGACCTGGGGCTGCTGGTGACGCACCAGCGCAAGCTGGACGACATCGTGGAGGCCTACGACCTGTTTGCGCACCAGCGCGACGGGGTGCTCAAGATCGCCATCAAGCCTCACTGAGGCGAGCCAACGCCCATCAGGGGAAATAGGCCGCTAGCGCTTATACATCAAGCGCTGGCAGCTACCAAATTAGGAGCACCCACCCAACAAAAGGCCCCGGCGGCCCTTCCTCGGGCTCAGAACCCGCGCATCTCGCCCCACTCGGCCCAGGGAGCCCGCGAGGAGCGCAGGGTATTGATGGGCGCCGCCGCATCCTCATAGCCCAGCGCCACGCCAAAGGCCACGCGGTACGGCTCGGGCAGTCCCAGCTGCTGCTGCGGCGTGCCGGCATAGCGGCGCCAGAAGCCCTGGGCGCAGGTGGCCAGCCCATGCTGCACCGCCAGCAGCATCAGCGACTGCAGGTAAATCCCCAGATCAGCCCATTGCGGCTGGCCCATGCGCTCATCCACGCAGACGAAGATGCCCGCGGGCGCGCCAAACAACTCGGCATTCTTGGCCAGCTGCTGCAGGCGCCCGGCCTTGTCCTCGCGCGGAATGCCGATGCTGCGGTACAGGTCTTCGCCGTTGGCGAAGCGGCGTGTGCGGTAGGGCTCCCACAGGCCCGGCGGGTAGGACTGGTTGTCCGGTCCTTCCTCGGGTTGCGCCTGGGCGACGACCGCCAACAACTCCTGCAACGGCGCGCCTGTGAGGGCCACCACGCGCCAGGGCTGCAGATTGCCGCCGGAGGCCGCCTGTGCGGCTTCTTGAAGAATCGTCTGCACCGTCGCTGCGGGGGGCGCGTCGGGCAGGAAGGCGCGCACCGAGCGGCGCGCACGCAGGGCCTGGGTGACTTCCATGGATTGTTTACTTGCCAATGATGTCGTTGAGCTTGGCTGCCTGGAATTGCTCGCAGCGCACGGCCTCGTCGGGTACGCAGCCGCCGCTTTGCGGGGTGGACCTGGAGAGCTTTTCAATGGCCTGCCACAGCAGTGCGATCTGGTGCTCCTGCGTGGCGGCGGAATCGATCAGGCCGCGCATGGCCTGGGTCAGCGGGTCGTCCTGCAGGGAGGTCACGCCGTAGGCGCTGAACTTGGCCTCCTCGGGCTTGTGCGGCTCGGTCACATCAGCGCTCTGGCCTTCCTTGGACGGAATGATGCGCGCGGGGATGCCCACGGCCGTCGCACCCGCCGGCACCGGCTTGATGACCACGGCGTTGCTGCCGATCTTGGCCCCATCGCCCACCTCGAAGCCGCCCAGCACCTTGGCGCCCGCGCTCACCACCACGTTCTTGCCCAGCGTGGGATGGCGCTTGGTGCCCTTGTAGAGCGAGGTTCCGCCCAGCGTCACGCCCTGGTAGATGGTGCAGCCGTCGCCGATCTCGGCGGTCTCGCCCACCACCACCCCCATGGCGTGGTCGAAGAAAACCCGCTCGCCGATCTTGGCGCCCGGGTGGATCTCGATGCCCGTGAACCAGCGCGCAAAGTGCGAGATGAAGCGCCCCAGCCACTTGAAACCGTTCGTCCAGCACCAGTGCGCCGGCCGGTGCAGCCAGATGGCGTGCAGGCCGGGATAGCAGGTAATGACCTCCCAGGTGCTGCGCGCAGCCGGGTCGCGTTCGAGGATGCACTGGACGTCGGATCGCAGGCGGGCAAGCATGAAGGGCAATGGTGTAACGAGAAGCTTGGCAGTCTAGCGGTTTGCCTGCGTGGCCTGCAGCATGGATTTGGCGACACCGCGCAGGATGTGGATTTCCTCCTGCGTGAGTTGCGCGCGGTTGAAAAGCTGGTTCAAGCGCGGCATGAGCTTCTTGGGCGCGGCCGGGTCCAGAAAGCCGATGCCCGTGAGCGCCTGCTCCCAGTGCGCCAGCATGCCGGCCACCTGCGCGGCGTCCGCGCGCTCGCCCTGAGGGGCGGACTCCTGCACCGCAAAGCCCTCCCCACGGGTGGCGAGGGCCTGCCGCCATTCATAGGCGATGACCTGTACCGCCGCGCCCAGGTTGAGCGAGCCGAACTGCGGATTGGTGGGAATGCTCAGCGCCACATGGCAGCGGTACACATCCTCGTTGGCCATGCCAAAACGCTCGGAGCCGAACAGGAAGGCCACGCCGGTTTCCGGCGACGGGTTTCTAGCCAAATCGGCCCCTGGCGCTTTGCCATCAAGCGCTGACAGCTCATTATTCAATAGCATCTCGAAATGCTGGCGCGGCGTGCGCGTGGGCGGGCCGAAGTCGCGCGGCGTCATCGCCGTGGCACACAGGTGGCTCACGCCCTCCAGCGCCTCGTCCAGCGTGGCGACGATGCGGGCATGGGCCAGCACGTCCAGCGCGCCGCTGGCCCGCTGGATGGTCTCCTCCTTGCGCAGCACGTTGGGCCAGCGCGGTGCGACCAGCACCAGGTCATCGAAACCCATGGTCTTCATGGCGCGGGCCGTGGCGCCCACGTTGCCGGCATGGCTGGTCTGGATCAGGATGAAGCGGGTTCTCATGGCGCGAAGTGACTCGGGAGCAAGCCTGCCATTGTCGCCGCTGCTGCAAAGCGCCCGAAGGCCCGCGCGTGCAAGCCCGGAGGGTGATGGGTAAAATGCCCGTTTTGCGCCCGCATCGCCGGCTGCGCGCCCCGCGGCCACGAGCCGCCCCGCTCCTTCGTCACAATCCAATGTCGTCCAATCTGCACCCCATGCTCAACGTGGCCATCAAGGCCGCTCGCGCCGCCGGCGCCATCATCAACCGCGCGGCCCTTGACGTGGAGGCCGTGCGTATTTCGCAAAAGCAGATCAACGACTTCGTGACCGAGGTGGACCATGCCGCCGAGCAGGCCATCATCGAGACGCTGCTCACCGCCTACCCCGGCCACGGCATCCTGGCCGAGGAATCGGGTTCGGAGCATGGCTCCAAGCATTCCGAATACGTCTGGATCATCGACCCGCTGGACGGCACCACCAATTTCATCCACGGCTTTCCCGTGTACTGCGTGAGCATCGCCCTGGCCGTGCGCGGCAAGGTCGAGCAGGCCGTGGTGTACGACCCCTCGCGCAACGACCTTTTCACCGCCACGCGCGGGCGCGGCGCCTTCCTGAACGAGCGCCGCATCCGCGTGAGCAAGCGCACGCGCCTGGGCGAATGCCTGATCTCCACGGGCTTCCCTTTCCGCCCCGGCGACAACTTCAAGCAATACCTGAACATGATGGCCGAGGTGATGCCCCGCACCGCGGGCCTGCGCCGCCCCGGCGCTGCCGCGCTGGACCTGGCCTATGTGGCCGCCGGCTACACGGACGGCTTCTTCGAGAGCGGCCTGTCGATCTGGGACGTGGCCGCGGGCGGTCTGCTGGTGACCGAGGCCGGCGGTTTGGTGGGCAACTTCACGGGCGAGGCCGACTACATGGAGCAGCGCGAATGCCTGGCCGGCGCGCCACGCATCTATGGCCAGCTGGTGACTCTGCTGGGCAAATACAGCAAGTTCGCCAGCGCGGGCGACAAGGCCGCAGTGCGCCAGGCCGCCGAGGTCACGGAAGTCGCTGGCGTGGCCGACGACGGGGCGGCCGCGCAGTCGCCAGACGACGCCACGCCCACCGCACCGGACAGCGCCGCGGAGGACACCCAGACCCGGCCCACGGCAGCGCCGTAATCCTCACACTCATAAAACAATAGCTGCCCGCGCTTGCTGCAAGCGCCATGGCAGCTATTTTTATTTGAACTGCGGCAGCACTTCAATGGGGATCGGGGTAACGCTGTGCGATGCCGCGGAAGTCGTCGGCCAGTTCCACGAACGCATCCACCATGTCCGGGTCGAAGTGCGTGCCCCGCCCCTTGAGGATGATGGTGCAGGCCTGTTCGTGGGAGAACGCCGGCTTGTACACGCGCTTGCTGATGAGTGCGTCATACACGTCGGCCACGGCCATCAGGCGCGCAGACACGGGAATGGCGTCGCCCTTGAGGCCTTCGGGGTAGCCCGATCCGTCCCACTTCTCCTGGTGGCTGTACGCGATCTCCTTGGACACGCTGAGGAAGGCCACGCGCATGCCCAGGCGCTGCTCGGCATCCTCGATGGCCTTGCGCCCCAGCGTGGTGTGGGTCTTCATGATCTCGAACTCCTCCACCGTGAGCTTGCCCGGCTTGAGCAGGATGCTGTCGGGGATGCCGATCTTGCCGATGTCGTGCAGCGGCGCCGACTTGTACAGCAGGTCGATCATGCGGTCGTTCAAGGCCGCCTCGAAGCGCGGGTGGTGGCGCAGACGCTCAGCCAGGGCCTTGACGTACAGCTGCGTGCGGCGGATGTGGTTGCCGGTCTCGTTGTCGCGCGTCTCGGCCAGAGAAGTCATGGCCATGATGGTCACGTCCTGGATCGCCTGCACCTCCAGCGTGCGCATCGCCACCTCGCGCTCCAGGTAGGCGCTCTTGTCGCGCAGGAAGTCGGCCGTGGCCTTGAGCGCCAGGTGCGTGGCCACGCGCGCCAGCAGGATGGAGGGGCTGATGGGCTTGGTGATGTAGTCCACCGCCCCCAGCGCCAGGCCTTCGCGCTCGTCGTCGGGATCGGAGCGCGCGGTGAGAAAGATCACCGGAATGTGGCGCGTGGCCTCGTTGGCCTTGAGGCGCCGGCAGACCTCGTAGCCGTCGATGCCGGGCATCATGATGTCCAGCAGCAGCAGGTCGGGCGGAGCGTCGGACTGCGCGATTACCAGGGCCTTCTCACCGCTGGCCGCCACCTTGACGCGGTAAAGCCCCTGCAGCAGTCCGGCCATGAGCGTCAGGTTGTCGGGCGTGTCGTCCACTACCAGCACGGTGGCGATGGGCTTGTCGACCAGGCGGTCCGGAGCGGCGTTCACGTAGCGTTGCTGATCCATGGGAAGTCCTGCCAAAGAGTTGGTGGGATGGGGCGTCATTCCGCCGGGGCCGCCGGGCATGCCTCCAGCCGCCGCAGCGCGTCGTCATAGGCAAAGCTGCGCACGCTGCGCTCCAGCGCATCGAAGTCCGCACCCAGCAAGTCGGCCAGCCCAGCCGCGTTGCGCTGGAGGTAGTCGCCTGCGGCCGGGTCGTCCGCGCGCAGCAGCGTGCGCAGCCCGCGCAGCAGCTGGGCGGGCGTCTGCGGCGGCACGGTGGCCTCGCGAGCGCCCGCGCCCGGGGCCTGCCGGGTCCAGGCACCCAACGCCTGCAGCAAAGGCGCCATATGCTCTGCCAGGGCCGCCAGCAGGGGCTGGAGCGTTTCTGCCGGCGCCTGAGAGCGCAGCGCCTGCTCCAGTGCCTGCGCATGCCGCGACACCGGCTGCGCACCGAGGTTGGCGGCCACCGAGCGCAGCGTGTGCGCGGTGCGCTCGGCCAGTGCCCAGTCCTCCGCCTGTATGGCCGCCTGCAGGTTCTGGACGACGTCACTCTGGCTCAGCGCGAAGCGCTGCAACAGTTCGGCGTACAGCCCCGGCTTACCCGAAGCCCGCTTCAGGCCCAGCGCGGTATCCAGACCCGGCACGCCCTGTGGCAGGGCAGGCGCGAATGCAGGTGCCAGCGGCGCGTCCGCCGGGGGCGCGGGCGACTGCGACGCCGCCTCGGGGCGCGGCGACAGCCAGCGCACCAGCGTGGCCCACAGCACGTCGGGGTCGATGGGCTTGGGCACGTGGTCGTTCATGCCCGCGGCAAAGCAGCGCTCCCGGTCGGCCTGCATGGCATTGGCAGTCATGGCGATGATCGGCAGGCCGGCGTGGCGTGGGTCGGCACGCAGTTGCCGCGTGGCCGTTTCGCCATCCATCACGGGCATCTGCATGTCCATGAGCACCGCGTCGTACCGGCGCCGGTCGATGCATGCGATGGCCTCCTGGCCGTTGGACGCCACATCCACCTGCATGCCCGCATCGCGCAGCAGTTCCTGCGCCACGATCTGGTTGAGCTCGTTGTCTTCCACCAGCAGCACCACCGCACCGCGCAGCACGGCGGGTGCGGCGCCAGACGCAGACCGCGGCAGCGGATGCACGTCCCACGCCTGGGCCAGCGGCTGCATGAGCGTGTCGAACAGCACCGACGCGCTCACCGGCTTGACGAGCACGTTGTCGATCCCCGCGCTGCGCGCTGCGTCCATCACCTCGTCGCGCCCGTGCGCCGTAACCATCAGCATCTGCGGGATATGCGCAAGGCCCAGCCCGCGAATGCGGCGCGCCAACTCGATCCCGTCCATCCCCGGCATGTGCCAATCCAGCAGCAGCAGGCCGTAGGGACGCTGCTCGGCCACCGCGTCGCGCAGTGCCTGCAGCGCCTGCACGCCCGAGTGCACCTGCGTGGCCTGAAGGCCCATGGTCTGCAGCATGTCCACCAGCACCTGGGCGGCGGTGTGGTTGTCGTCCACCACCAGCACCCGGCTGCCACGCCAATCGCTGCGCAACAGCGCACGGGGCAGCGGCTCGCCCCGCACCAGCGGCACGATGATCCAGAAGGCCGAGCCCTGCCCTGGTTCGCTGCGCACGCCCACTTCGCCGCCCATGAGTTCGGCCAGGCTCTTGCTGATCGCCAGGCCCAGGCCTGTGCCGCCGTAGCGGCGGGTGGTGGAGGTATCGGCCTGCTCGAAGCTCTGGAACAGGCGCTGCATCTGCTGCGGCGCGATGCCGATGCCCGTGTCGCGCACCTCGAAGCGCAGCAGCACGCGCGCGCCCTCGTCGCGCTCCAGCCGCACCAGCAGATGGATCTCTCCTTGCTCGGTGAACTGAACGGCGTTATTGGCAAAGTTGATGAGGATCTGCCCCAGGCGCAACGCGTCGCCCACCAAGTGCTGCGGCACGTCGGGGGCCACGTCCAGCACCAGCTCCAGCCCCTTGGCCGCCGCCTTGAAGCCCACCACGTCGGCCACGCCTTCCAGCATACGATCCAGCGCGAAGGGGCTGCGCTCCACCACGAGCTTGCCGGCCTCGATCTTGGAGAAGTCCAGGATGTCGTTGATCACGCCCAGCAGATGCTGGCCCGCCTGCTGCATGCGCACCACGTAGCCGCTTTGGCGCGCATCCAGCCCCGACTTGAGGGCCAGGTGCGACATGCCGATGATCGCGTTGAGCGGCGTGCGGATCTCATGGCTCATGTTGGCCAGGAAACGCGACTTGAGCGCCGCCGTCTCCTCGGCCAGTTCCTTGGCGCGGCGCAGTTCCACTTCGGCGCGCTGGCGGTCGGAGACGTCCACGAAGGTGCCGATGACTCCGCCCGCCGAGCCGTCCGGGCGGTTGAACCCATGCAGCCAGAACATCGTGTGGTGCACCAGTCCATCGGCATACGGCATGGCCACCTCGCGGTGCACGGACTGCGCGCCCCGCAGCGCGGCCTCGGTATCCGCATGCAGGCGTTCGCGCTCCAGCATGGGCAGGAACTCCAGGTCCAGCACCGTCTTGCCGATGAAGTCTTCCGTATGGATGTCGAAGGCCTGGACATAGGCCCGGTTGAAACCCAGGTAGCGCCCCTGCGCGTCTTTGTAGAAGAGCGGTACCGGAATGGCATCGATCAGCGCCTGCTGGAAGGCGAGCTGCTCGGCCACGCGCGCCTCCAACATCTTCTGGTCATGCACATCCACCTGCACGCCGATGATGCGCGCGGCCTGTCCTGCTTCGTCGCGCACCACGCGCGCGGTGCACAGGATCCAGCGCGTACTGCCATCGGCGCGCACGATGCGCCAGGAATCGCGCAGACGGCCGCCGCCCTGGCCGGCCTGTGCCTGCGCCAGCAGGCCTTGCACGCGCGCACGGTCTTCGGGATGGATCACATCCATCCACGCCTGGAACGGCCTCTGCGGCATGCCCGTCCTTTTGCGCCGGCAGCGACGCCGCGCCATACAGCTGCTCCAGCTGGAGCGACCACACCATGCGCTGCGTCAGCAAGTTGTAGTCGAACACGCCGATGTGCCCCGCCTCCTGCGCCAGCTCCAGCCGCGCGTTGGCTTCGCGCGTGGCAGCCTCGGCGCGCTGCGCCTCGGTCACGTCCTCGATCACCCACAGCGATGCGATCTGCACGCCTTCCATCTTCAGCCCGCGGCCCGCCATGCGCGCCGTGAACGACGTGCCGTCCGGACGCCGCAGCACGGCCTGCTCGCGCACCGAGCCACCGGCCAGAAGCATGGGAACGGTCCGTGCGGTGAAGGCGCCGTAGCCGGCCTCGCCTGCGAACAGCTCCTGTACCGGGGTTCCCGCCAGGGCATCGTCCGAGGAGTGCAGCAGTTCCGCCAGGGCGCGGTTGAACTGCCGTATCTGCCCGTCGCAGACGAGCACGATGGGCGGCGCGTTGTCAAAAAGCGCTGTCTGTTGTTCCAGCAGTTCGCTCAGGCGGCGTTCACGCCGCTCCAGCTCTTGCGCGGCCTCGATGCGCGCGGTCACGTCCTGCAGCAGCCCCACGATCGCGATGCGCCGGCCCTTGGCGTCGAACACCGGCGACAGCGTGGCTTCCTCGTGGTACAGGGTGCCGTCCCGGCGCCGGTTCACGAAGCGTCCGCGCCAGGAATGGCCGGCCAGCAACCGGCTCCACATGTCCCGGTAAGTACCGGCGGGCGTGTGTTCGCTGGCGGCTATCGATGGCTTGCGCCCGCGCACTTCGCCCAGCGTATAGCCGGTGCTGCGTTCGTACTGGGGATTGACCCACGCGATCACCCCTTCCGCATCGGTGATGACGATGGAAATGGGGCTGTTCTCCAGTGCCGCGCCCAGCACCGAAAAGCGCTGCATGCCCTCCGCCAGGCGGCGCCGGTTGCGCAGCGCATCCAGCGCCATGGCACCCACGAGCGCAAAGAGCGCGAATGCGACCCCTCCCACCATCCAGCGCAACCCCATGGGCATGATGGCGCTTGTCGTCCAGCAACACCAGCTGCCAGGGGCCCGCAGGGTCCTTCCAGTCCACGGCGCGGCGGCCCACGGCATAGCGCACGCCGTCGATCAGCGCTTCGCGGGAATCGGTGGAAAACGGCAGGGCCGACACCAGCCCGTTGTCGAAACGGCTGCCAAACTGGCGCGTGCTGCGCACCGCGTCGATGCGTTCCTGCGTCAGGGGCGCGGTCATCGCGTAGAGCCACTCCGGACGGGTGGAAGAGAACACCACGCCCTGCGGCGACATCAGCAGCACGGGATGCCCCGCCCGCGTGAGCAGGCGGTCGAAATGGGAGAATCCCACCTTGACGGTAACCACACCGATGATGGGACTGGACGGGGTATCGCTCTCATACAGCGGCGCTGCGTAATAGAGGCCGCGCTCCTGCGACGTGCCGCCCAGGGCGGCATATACGGACGCATTGCCCTGCAAGGCCTGCTGAAAATAGGGCCGATGTCCCAGCTGCGCACCGGTCGTGCGGTTGCCGGCGGTGTCATGCGCTACCACCGTGCCGTCGCGCGCGATCACGTAGGCGCCATCCACCATGAAGCGGCCGCGGATGACGCCCAGGCGCGCCAGCACCGGCGGCGCATCGTAGGGCAGAAAGCCCTGCGCGGCAGCCTTGAGTGACGGCTCACTCAAGCCAAGCAAGGTAACCATCCCCAGCAGCGGGCCGTTGCTGCTCTCGCCCAGCAGCGTCTGCTCCATGCCTTCCAGCAGCTGATTGCGTTCGTGTTGGCGCTGTTCCGAGCGCACCAGCGCGACCGCTTCCACTGCCAGCCAGGCACCCAGCGCCGCCAGCACGAGCACCCATACGGCGCCCCGCAACCACCGGCCCTGGGGGTCGCGCAGCGAATCGCGCAGAACAGCCAGCCGTTCCTTGCGCTCAGGCATGGCCGTCATGCCTGCCAAGGGGCCGAGCGACCAGCCACACGTCGGGGGAGCTTTTCAAGGAAACCTCCATCAGCCCCGTGCTTCGGGGGTCGGTGCAAGATGCGTCACAGGCGCGTGGTGCGCCGTGATCCAGTGGGTGCGCGGAGTATGTCAAAACGTAACCATTTTCGCCATCCTGCATGACACTTATCCACCACCTGCCAACAGCAGCGTACCAGCATGTAACAGCGGGAGCGTGTGACCTTCCTGCCCAGTACGATGGCCCGGATCACGCCACCACCAAGGAGACCCCGATGCGACCGTACCTGCGCGCCCAACGTATGACCGCCTCTGTCGTCGCCGCCCTCGCGGTGGTGACGCTGGCGGCCTGCTCCAGCCCCCCCGCCGCATTCCACTACCAGGTGCCGCAACAGCCCGAGGGCTCTTCCGGCTACACGGAGAAGCCCGGCTGGGCTACCGAGCGCTTCGCGGTGGCAGCCGCCAATCCGCTGGCGACCGACGCCGGCTACCAGGTGCTGAAGGCAGGCGGCTCGGCGCTGGATGCGGCCATCGCGGTACAGATGGTGCTTACCCTCGTGGAACCGCAGTCCAGTGGCATCGGCGGCGGCGCGTTCCTGCTGCACGCGGCTGGCAGCAAGGTCGAGGCCTACGACGGGCGCGAGACCGCCCCCGCGGCCGCCACGGAGAACCTGTTCATTGGCGCCAATGGCAAGCCCATGGCCTTCCATGACGCTGTGGTGGGCGGGCGCTCGGTCGGCGTGCCGGGTACGGTGCGCATGCTGGAGCAGGCCCACAAGGAACACGGCAAGCTTGCCTGGGCCACACTGTTCGAGCCCGCCATCCAGTTGGCGCAACAGGGCTTCAAGGTCAGTGCGCGCCTGCACACCTTGCTGGCCAATGAGAAGTTCCTCGCGCAGGACCCGGTGGCGCGCGCCTATTTCTTCGATGCCGCCGGCCAACCCTGGCCCGTGGGGCACACGCTCAAGAATCCTGAGCTGGCGAGCGTGCTGCGTGCCATTGCCAGGAACGGCTCCAAGGCGCTGCTTGAAGGGGAAGTGGCCCAGGCCATCGTGGCCAAGGTTCAGGGCCACGCAGGCAATCCCGGCGGGCTCAGCCTGGCCGACTTGGCAGGCTACCAGCCCAAGAAACGGGAGGCCCTGTGCTCCGACTACCAGATTGGCGCTAAAGCCTATCGCGTCTGCGGCTTTCCGCCGCCCAGTTCCGGCGCCATTGCCGTGGCGCAGATCCTGGGCATCCTGAAGAACACCGATGCCACGACCATGCCGTTGCAGGAGGGCCCCCAAGGTTCCGCCGACCCGCTGGGCCCGCTGCCCACGGCCGACTGGCTCTATCTGTACAACGAAGCCGCCCGCCTGGCCTTCGCCGACCGCGCGCAATACGTGGCCGACCCCGATTTCGTGCGCCCCCCTGCCGGCAGCTGGATGAGCCTGCTGGACCCGGCCTACCTCGCCAGCCGCGCACGCCTCATCCAGCCGCAAAGCATGAAGGTAGCCCGGCCCGGAACCCCCGGCGGGGCGCAGACCAGCATGGCGCCCATGCCCGACCAGCCGGAGTACGGCACCAGCCACATCAGCGTCGTCGATGCCCGGGGCAATGCCGTCGCCATGACCACCACCATCGAAGACCAGTTCGGCTCCCGCCAAATGGTCAGCACCAGCAGCGCGCGCAGCGGGGGCTTCCTACTCAACAACGAACTGACCGACTTCAGCTTTGCGCCGCGCGACGCCCAGGGCCGCCCCATCGCCAACCGCGTCGAGCCGGGCAAGCGCCCCCGCTCGTCCATGGCGCCCACACTGGTGTTTGACAAGGCGTCCGGGCGCCTGCTGATGAGCGGAGGCAGCCCGGGCGGCGCGCTCATCATCCACTACACCGCCAAGACGATCTACGGGATCTTCAACTGGGGCCTGACGCCGCAGCAGGCGATCAATCTGCCCAACTTCGGCAACCTCAACGGCCCCACCCTGCTGGAGGAAAAGCGCTTCACCTCCACCACGATCGACAACCTGCGCGCACGCGGCGCGGAAGTGCGCGAGATGAACATGACCAGTGGCCTGCAGGCCATTACGCGCAGCGAAGTGCATGGCAAACCCATGTGGCTGGGCGGAGCGGACCCGCGGCGCGAAGGCGTGGTCATGGGCGACTGAAAGCCCCGATCCCCCCTGGCGACGCACGGGCGGTGCGTCGCCCTTCGTGCGGCAGCGCGTGGACCGCCTGCGCTATTGCGTGCGCCGGTTTCTCCCATTTTCATAGCAGCGCAACGCTCCTCCCCCTGCGGGGGCAGGCTAAACCCTTTACCTGGCGAGGCTGCGTGACTTCGTAGAATGTCACCTTTGTAAGAACGTGTGCGCGGCGCCGCCGACCGTGCCCTGCCTACCGACGGCAGCGTCAGCGTTCTGCAAATCGATCTGGCCCATGCCCCACCCCGCGTGCGGACAGACACGCGCACCCAGCCATCTTCTTGGAGACACCATGCAGGCTTTACTTTCACTGTCGCGGGCCATCGACAGGCTCAACGCGTTCGTGGGCAAGTATTCAATCTGGCTCATCTTCGCATCCACTTTCATCAGTGCCGCCAACGCCATCGTGCGCAAGGCGTTCGACACGAGTTCCAACGCCTTTCTGGAAGTGCAGTGGTACCTGTTCGCATGGTCTTTCCTGATCGCCGCCGGCTGGACGCTGCTCAACCGCGAGCACGTGCGCATCGACGTGGTCAACAGCCGCTTGCCCAAGAAGGTGCAGGTGTGGATCGACATCGTCGGCTTTGCGCTCTTTCTCACCCCGCTATGCATCACCATCCTGTACCTGACCATGCCGGTCGTGATCCAGATGTACCAGTCGGGTGAAGTGTCCGGCAATCCTGGCGGCCTGATCCGCTGGCCCGTATGGGTGGCGATTCCCGTCGGTATCACGCTGCTGATGCTGCAGGGCTGGTCCGAACTCATCAAGCGCATCGCTTTCCTGCGTGGCCAGGGGCCCGATCCCATGGGCAAGCTCAGCGACAAGAGCGCTGAAGAAGAACTGGCCGAGGCGCTGCGCGCCGAAGCTGAGAGAAAGCAGGAGCAGGCCCTGTCCGCCGCTCCCGCCGCGCAACGCTGATCTGCCCCAGGAAAGCATTTCATGGAATTCATCACAAGCAATTACGCCCCCGTCATGTTCGGGGGCCTGATCATCTTCCTGCTGCTGGGCTTCCCCGTGGCGTTCAGCCTGGGCGCCTGCGGCCTGCTGTTCGGCTTCCTGGGGATCGAGTTGGGGGTCTTTCCTTCGTCCGTGATGGCCTGGCTGCCGCAGCGCCTGATCGGCATCATGGCCAACGACACGCTGCTGGCGGTGCCCTTCTTCACGCTCATGGGCCTGATCATGGAGCGCAGTGGTATGGCTGAGGACCTGCTCGACACGGTGGGCCAGGTGTTCGGCCCTTTGCGCGGCGGCCTGGCGCTGGCGGTGGTTTTCGTGGGCGCGCTGCTGGCGGCCACCACCGGTGTGGTGGCGGCCTCGGTGATCTCCATGGGCCTGATCTCGCTGCCCATCATGCTGCGCTACGGCTACGACCGGCGGCTCGCCAGCGGTGTGATTGCCGCATCCGGCACCCTGGCCCAGATCATTCCCCCATCACTGGTGCTGATCCTGATGGCCGACCAGCTCGGCCGCAGCGTGGGCGAGATGTACAAGGGCGCATTCGTGCCCGCCTTCATCCTCGTCGGCCTCTACGTGCTGTGGGTGGTCATCCTGGCCATCTTCAAGCCCCAGTCCGTACCCGCCCTGCCACCCGAGGCGCGCATCTACCGTGAAGACAATGGCAGCTCCGGCTATGCCTCGCTGGCCGTCGTGATGGGCATCTCCACGGCAGCATCGATCTTCCTGGCCGCTCACATGGCCGACGTGCATACGTGGTGGACAGGCACCGAAGTGCTGGACGTGCCGACCGATGAGAAGGTCGTCACCGCCATGTGCGGCGGCACCTTCATCGCGTTCGTCATCGCGAGCATCAACCGCGTGCTCAAGCTGGGCATGCTCTCTCGCCTGGCCGAGCGCGTGACCTTCGTGCTGATTCCGCCACTGCTGCTGATCTTCCTGGTGCTGGGCACCATCTTCCTGGGCATTGCCACACCGACCGAAGGCGGCGCCATGGGTGCCATGGCGGCGCTGGTCATGGGCTTCGCGCGCCGGCGCCTGGACATGCCCCTGCTCAAGCAGGCGCTGGGCGCCACTACGCGCCTGGCCAGCTTCGTGATGTTCATCATGATCGGCGCCACCACGTTCAGCCTGGTGTTCCAGGCGGCCGACGGACCGAAGTGGGTGGAGCACCTGCTGGCCAGCCTGCCCGGCGGACAGGTGGGCTTCCTGATCGTGGTGAACCTCATGATCTTCTTTCTGGCGTTCTTCCTGGACTACTTCGAGCTGTCCTTCATCGTGGTGCCGCTGCTGGGACCCGTCGCCGACAAGATGGGCATCGATCTGATCTGGTTCGGCGTGCTGCTGGCGATGAACATGCAGACCTCGTTCATGCACCCGCCTTTCGGCTTCGCGCTGTTCTTCCTGCGCTCGGTGGCCCCGGACAAGCCCTACATCGACCGGGTGACGCACAAGGCCATCCAGCCCGTGACCACCATGCAGATCTACAAGGGCGCCATTCCCTTCGTCCTGATCCAGCTGATCATGGTGAGCCTGCTCATCGCCTTCCCGTCCCTGGTGACGGGCAGCCTGGACAAAAAGGTGGAAGTGAACATGGAAGCGGTGGGCGCGCAAATGATGGATGCGCTCCAGGATGCGGAGAGCTACGGGGCCCCAGGCAACGACCCGTTCGCATCGCAGCCCGCTCCAGACGCCGAGCAGGCACCGGCACCGGCACCGGAGGGCGAGTTGGCGCCCCCTGCCGACGGCGGCTACGGCTCGGACGACCCAGCCAAGGCGCTGCAGGACGCCATGGGCTCGGGCAGCAAGTAAGCCGTCTCAACCCCACTAAAAAGCCCCGGTACGCCGGGGCTTTTTTAGTTTGCGCGGGCAACAAAAAAGCCGCAGGGAACTGCGGCCTCGTTGGATTGGTCGCAAGCCGCCGCCGCAAGGGCAGCAGCCCGCCACGCGATCAGATCTTCACACTGTTCATGTACTGGTTGAACGGGAACTCCGAGAAGCGGTTCCACAGGATCTGGTCACGCTGGAAGGCGCGCATGTCCTGGTGGATCTTCTTGAACTCGGGCGACTTGGCCTCGTGCTCGGCAAACACTTCCATCGACGCCTTGAAGCCGGCGTCCATGATCGCCTTGGGGAACGCCTTGAGTTGCGTCTTGTTGGCCACCAGGTTCTTGATGGCGCGCGGATTGAACACCTGGTACTTGGCGGTCATGTCGGCAGCGGCCACGCGGGTGGCTGCGTCCAGGATCGCCTTGTGCTCGGGCGACAGGGCGTTGTACTTCTTGATGTTGATGAAGAACTCCAGGTCAGCGGAGCCTTCCCACCAGCCGGGATAGTAGTAGTACGGCGCCACCTTGTTGAAGCCCAGCTTTTCATCGTCGTACGGGCCAACGAACTCCACGGCGTCCAGCGTGCCCTTCTCGAGCGCCTGGTACACGTCACCGGCGGGCATGTTCTGCGCCACCACGCCCAGCTTGGCCATGGCCTCGCCGAACACGCCGCCGCCCAGGCGCATCTTCAGGCCCTTGAGGTCAGCGACGGTCTTGATTTCCTTGCGGTACCAGCCGCCCATCTGGGTGGTGGTGTTGCCGGCGCTGGCGGTCTTGAAGTTGTACTTCTCGAAGAAGGCATCCAGGTACTTGCGGCCGTTGCCGTGGTCCTTCCAGGCTGCCATCTGCAGCGTGGTCAGGCCGAAGGGCACAGCGCAGCTGAAGGCGAACACGGGGTCCTTGCCGGTGAAGTAGTAGGCGGCCGTCTGGGCCATATCGATGGTGTCGCCCTGCAGCGCATCCACCACGCCAAACGCGGGCATCAGCTCGCCGGCGGGGTGCACGGAGATTTCAAACTTGCCGCCCGACATCGCCTTGACGGCCTGGGACAATTTTTCTGCACTGCCAAAGATCGTGTCCAGCGACTTGGGGAAGCTGGAGGCAAGGCGCCAGCGAACGGCGGCCTGGGCATGCACTGCGGGTGCAACCCCGGCTGCGAGTACGCCAGCCAAACCGGCCTGCTTGATGATTGAGCGACGATCCATGGACAAATTCTCCGAAATGATGAAGCAAACAAACAGTAACGCGGTTGAGTGTACGCGCCGCTGAATCCCGCCGATGAGCGGAGGTAAATTGTAAAAACGTGGGTTGCCGGCCCCGTTGCGGGTTTCCCCTGAAAAATCCGCGAATGGCGCGTATTACTCGGCCGGGCAAGGAGCAGCGCAGGCCTCCGCGATGGGCTGCACAGGCGCCGCGACGCATCCCAGCGGCACGCTGCCGCGGGATGACTGCATTGTTGTGAAGGGAAGGAAAGCGCGTCAGGCCGCTGCCAGCGCCTGCGCGCCCGGCAATGCGCCGAAGCGCTCGGTGATGGAGCGCTGCATGCCAGCGGCGTCCAGCCCCTGCAGGGCCAGCAGCTTGGCCGGGTCGCCATGCTCGATGAACGCGTCGGGCAGGCCCAGTTGCAGCAAGGGGCGCTGCACGCCTGCGGCGGCCAGCGCCTCGGCCACGGCACTGCCGGCGCCGCCCATGATGCAGCCCTCCTCGACGGTGACCAGCGCATCGTGCTCCGCTGCCACCTGAAGCAGCAGCTGCGTATCCAGCGGCTTGGCCCAGCGCATGTTCACCACCGTAGCGTCCAGCGCCTCGGCCGCCTGCAGCGCCGGGTACAGCAGCGTGCCGAAAGCCAGGATGGCAATGCGCCGGCCCTTGCGGCGCACCTCGCCCTTGCCGAAGGGCAGCCCCTCCAGATCGGGCAGCGGCGCCACGCCCACGCCCGCGCCGCGCGGGTAACGCACGGCCACAGGGTGGTCTTGCTCGTAGGCGGTGGTGAGCAGTTGGCGGCATTCGCGCTCGTCGGCCGGGCAGGCCATGCTCATGTTGGGAATGCAGCGCACGAAGGCGATGTCATACGCGCCGGCGTGCGTGGCGCCGTCCGCACCCACCAGGCCCGCACGGTCCAGGGCAAACACCACGGGCAGGTTCTGCAGCGCCACGTCGTGGATGAGCTGGTCATAGGCGCGCTGCAGGAAGGTCGAGTAGATCGCCACCACCGGCTTCACCCCCTCGCACGCCATGCCGGCGGCAAAGGTCACGGCGTGCTGCTCGGCGATGCCCACGTCGTAGTAGCGCTCGGGAAAGCGCTGGTGGAACTCCACCATGCCCGACCCCTCGCGCATGGCGGGCGTGATACCCACCAGGCGCTCGTCCTTCTCGGCCATGTCGCACAGCCACTGGCCAAAGACCTGCGTGAAGCTCTGCTTGGGCGGCGTGGCCGGTTTCACCAGGCCCACGCGCGGATCGAACTTGCCCGGGCCGTGGTAGGCCACGGGGTCGGCCTCGGCCAGCTTGTAGCCCTGGCCCTTCTTGGTGACTACGTGCAGGAACTGCGGGCCCTTGAGGCCGCGGATGTTTTCCAGCGTAGGAATCAGCGAGTCCAGGTCGTGCCCGTCAATGGGGCCGATGTAGTTGAAGCCGAACTTCTCGAACAGCGTGGCCGGCACCACCATGCCCTTGGCCTGCTGCTCCAGGCGCTTGGCCAGCTCCAGCAGCGGCGGCGCGTTCTTGAGCACGCTCTTGCCCACGTCGCGCGCCTTGGCGTAGAACTGTCCGCTCATGAGCTGCGCCAGGTAGCGGTTCAGCGCGCCCACGGGCGGGCTGATGCTCATGTCGTTGTCGTTCAGGATGACCAGCAGGTTGGCGTCGGCCACGCCGGCGTTATTCAGCGCCTCGAAGGCCATGCCGGCGGTCATGGCGCCGTCGCCGATGATGGCTACACAGCGGCGTTCGTCGCCGCGCTGCTTGGCCGCCAGCGCCATGCCCAGCGCCGCGGAGATGCTGGTGGACGAGTGCGCGGTGCCAAAGGTGTCGTATTCGCTCTCGGCGCGCTGCGGAAAGCCCGACAGGCCGCCCAGCTGGCGCAGCGAGGGCATGCGGTCGCGCCGCCCGGTCAGGATCTTGTGCGGGTAGGTCTGGTGGCCCACGTCCCACACCAGCCGGTCGCGCGGCGTGTCGAACACGGCGTGCAGCGCCACGGTCAGCTCCACCGTGCCCAGGTTGGACGACAGATGCCCGCCGGTCTTGGACACGCTCTCCAGCACGAAGGCGCGCAGCTCCGTAGCCAGCGCCTTGAGCTCGGCACGGGGCAGCCGGCGCAGGTCGGCGGGATCGTTCACGCGCTCAAGCAGCGGATAGTTCGTCGTGGACATATGCTATGTTTTTAGTAGCTGTTAGCGCTTGATGAACAAGCGCTAGAGGCCAATTTGATTCATAAAAAGACACCAGCCCCGCCATGCGCAGCCTTGCCCATCATCAATGCGAACGGCGCACCACCATGTCGGCCAACGCCGCCAACGCCCGCGTGTCGGTCAGGCCGCTGGCGGCCAACGCCGCCAGTGCCTGCGCGCGCAGGGCTTCGGCATGCGCGCGCGCGGCCTCCAGCCCCATCAGCGAGACATAGGTCGGCTTGTCGCACGCGGCGTCCTTGCCGGCGGTCTTGCCCAGTGTGGCGGAGTCCTGGGTCACGTCCAGCACGTCGTCCACCACCTGGAAGGCCAGCCCCATGGCTGCGCCGTAGTCGCTCAGCGCGCGCAGCGTGCCCTCCGGGGTCTGGCCGCAGACCGCGCCCATCACCACGCTGGCCTGCAGCAGCGCGCCCGTCTTCAGGCGGTGCATCTGACGCAACTGGTCTTCAGACAACTGCAGGCCCACGCTGGCCAGGTCGATGGCCTGCCCGCCGGCCATGCCGTCGGCGCCCGCGGCGCGGGCCAACTCACGGCACAGCCGCGCCTGCATGGCCGGCGGTACCCCCTCCTCGGGTGTGAGCAGCTCAAACGCCAGCGCCTGCAGTGCGTCGCCCGCCAGCAGTGCACGCGCTTCGCCAAAGCGCACATGCACCGTGGCCTTGCCACGGCGCATCACATCGTTGTCCATACAGGGCATGTCGTCATGCACCAGCGAATAGGCGTGGATCAGCTCCACCGCGCAGGCGGCGCGCAGGGCGGCCTGCGCGTTTCCGCCGACGGCCTCGCAAGCGGCCAGCACCAGCAGCGGGCGCAGGCGCTTACCGCCATCCAGCACGGCATAGCGCATGGCCTCGCCCAGGCCTGCGGGCGCATCGGGGCACACCCAATGGGACAGGGCGTCCTCGACCCGCGCAAGCTGCGCGCGCATCCAGCCATCGAAGTCGAACACGGGCACGGCGGACATGGCGGGCGTCACTCCTGCGTCCATGGCTGCAGCGTGCCTTCGTCCAGCACCTTGATTTGGGCCTGTACCGCGTCCAGGCGCGCGCGGCAGAAGTTCAGCAGCACCGCGCCCCGCTGGTAGCCCGCCAGCATCTGGTCCAGCGGTAGCTGGCCCGACTCGATGCGGCCCACGAGCTGTTCAAGCTCTTCCAGTGCGGCTTCGTAGCTGACGGGATCGGGCTGGGTGGATGAAGGGGCGGCGGGGGCCTTGGCCATGGAGACGCAGCGCCAAGGGCGCAAGTGGAAACGGCCAATTTTAGGCGCAGGGCCCCGCGCCTGCCCGGCGAAGGCCGCGGGGATGCCCCCGCGGCCGGCGGGAGATCGCCGCCCCGGACGCCGCACGCGGCTTGCTAGGCGCGCGCAATACACGTACACCCGCCGCGGAAATAACCCCACCACCTATAATCCCATTCCTTCACCACGAACCGGCTATGGAGTACTTCCCTGGGCCGGTTTCGTTTTTTCTATAGCCCCGTGCGCACGCGCACCCTCCCTGTGGGGAGTCTTTAGGTCAGGTCACCCATGTCTGATTTAAGTCTTCAACTGCAGCAGGCCGCAAGCCAACTACCAGTTTCCAGCTATTTCGACGAAGCGCTGCTGCAGCGCGAACTGGAGACGATCTTCCAGCGAGGGCCCCGCTACGTGGGGCACCAACTCGCCGTCCCCGAGGTGGGCGACTACTTCGCGCTGCCCCAGGAAAAGGAGGGCCGCGCCCTCGTGCGCAATGCCCAGGGGCGGGTGGAGCTGATCTCCAACGTCTGCCGGCACCGCCAGGCAGTGATGCTCAAGGGCCGCGGCAACCTGCAGGCCCAAGGCAAGGGCCATGCGGGCGGCAACATCGTCTGCCCGATTCACCGCTGGACGTATTCCACCAGCGGCGAGCTGTTGGGCGCGCCGCATTTCGCGCACGACCCCTGCCTGAATCTCAACAACTACAAGCTGCGCGAATGGAACGGCCTGCTGTTCGAGGACAACGGTCGCGACATCGCCGCCGACCTGGCCGGTATGGGCACGCGGCGTGAGCTGTCGTTCGAGGGCTATGCGCTCGACCATGTGGAACTGCACGAGTGCAACTACAACTGGAAGACCTTCATCGAGGTCTACCTGGAGGACTACCACGTGGGTCCGTTCCATCCGGGCCTGGGCAACTTCGTCACCTGTGACGACCTGAAGTGGGAGTTCCAGAAGGAATACTCCGTGCAAACCGTGGGGGTGGCTTCCACGTTCGGCAAGCCGGGCTCCGACGTGTACAAGAAGTGGCACGAGGTGCTGCTGAAATACCGCGAGGGCAAGATGCCCGAGCGCGGCGCGATCTGGCTCACCTACTACCCGCACATCATGGTGGAGTGGTATCCGCACGTGCTTACCGTCAGCACGCTGCACCCGATCGGTGTGGACAAGACGCTGAACATGGTGGAGTTCTACTACCCCGAGGAAATCGTCGCCTTCGAGCGCGAGTTCGTCGAGGCGCAGCGTGCGGCCTACATGGAAACCTGCATCGAGGATGACGAGATCGCCGAGCGCATGGACGCGGGCCGCAAGGCCCTGATGGAACGCGGCGACAACGAGGTCGGCCCCTACCAGAGCCCCATGGAGGACGGCATGCAGCACTTCCACGAGTGGTACCGCGGTCGCATGGGTGCCGCCGTGTCCCGCGGCTAAGGCCCCACACCGCCGCCCTACGCTACCATTACAATAGCTGCCAGCGCTTGATACACAAGCGCTGGCAGCTATTTTTATTCATACCCATAGGTTTTCCATGCAAGCGCTCTGGATGGTGTTGGCGGCGTTCCTGTTCGCAAGCATGGGGGTCTGCGTGAAAATGGCCTCGGCCTACTTCAACGCGGCCGAGCTGGTCTGCTACCGCGGCTTCATCGGCATGGCCATCCTCTGGGCGCTGGCACGCTCGCAAAAGGTGGCACTGGCCACACGCTACCCTGGCATGCACGCCTGGCGCAGCCTGATCGGCGTGACATCGCTGGGCGCGTGGTTCTACGCCATCGCCTACCTGCCCCTGCCCACGGCGATGACACTCAACTACATGAGCAGCGTGTGGATCGCCGCCTTCCTGATCGGCGGCGCGTTGCTCGCCTGGCGCCCCTCCAGCGCGCAGCCGCGCCCGCCGTTGCAAGTGACCTTGGTGCTGACCGTGCTGGTCGGGTTCGCGGGCGTGGTCATGATGCTGCGCCCCAGCATCGACGACAACCAGGCCTTTGCGGGTCTGGTGGGCCTGTGCTCGGGCCTGACCGCCGCGTTCGCCTACATGCAGGTGGTGGCGCTGTCGCGCCTGGGCGAGCCCGAGACGCGCACCGTGTTCTATTTCGCCGTGGGCTCGGCCGTAGCCGGCGGCGCGGCTATGCTGGTCACGGGCATGTCCGACTGGCCCGGGTGGCCCGCGTTGTGGCTGCTGCCGCTGGGCCTGCTGGCCGCGGGCGGGCAGTTGTGCATGACGCGTGCCTACTCGCGCGCCCTCACCGCCCGCGGCACGCTGGTGGTGGCCAACCTGCAGTACTCGGGCATCGTCTTCGCCAGCATCTACGGCGTGGCGCTGTTCGGCGACCAGTTGCCACTCATCGGCTGGGCGGGCATGGCGCTCATCGTGGGCAGCGGCATCACGGCCACCGTATTGCGTGCCCGGGCCGCGCCGGACACGCCTGCCGAAGAACACTGACGCGCTGGCGCGCCCAACGCCGCGACAATGGGGCCTGATCGATACGCACAGAGCCCGACCATGCCCTACACCACGCTGATCTCCGTTCCTGAACTGCAGTCCCTCCTGCACAGCGGCCAGCCGCTGATGGTGTTCGACTGCAGCTTCGACCTCACCCAACCCACCCTGGGTGCCAGCCAATACCGCGAGGCGCACATCCCCGGCGCCTTCCACGCCGACCTGGACAAGCACCTGAGCGCCCGCCATGGCGCTCCCGGCGCGGGCGGCACGGTCGTGGCCTCGGCGGCGGACGAGCCCGCATCGGGCGGGCGCCACCCGCTGCCCAACCGCGAGCGATTTGCGACCTGGCTCTCGGACATTGGCTTTGCCAATGACATGCAGGCCGTGGTGTACGACCGCAACGGCGCCAACTACTGCGGCCGCCTGTGGTGGATGCTCAAGTGGGCGGGACATGATGCCGTGGCCGTGCTCGACGGCGGGCTGCAGGCCTGGCAGGCCGCCGGCGGCGCGGTGGCCAGCGGCGACGAGCCGGCGCGTTTCCAGTCGCACTTTCGGCTGCAGGCGCCGCTGCGCCGGCTGGTGAGTGCGCAGGAGGTGCTGGCGCAACTGGGTCAGCCCGGCCAGACGGTGGTCGACGCGCGCGCCACACCACGCTACCGGGGCGAGGTGGAGCCGCTGGATCCCGTGGCGGGCCACATCCCCGGCGCACTCAACCGCCCCTTCGGCCTGAACCTGGGAACGGACGGCCACTTCAAGAGCCCGGAGCAGCTGCGTGCCGAGTTCACCACCCTGCTGGAGGGCCGCGACCCCGCCACCGTCGTCCATCAATGCGGCAGCGGCGTGAGCGCCCTGCCCAACCTGCTGGCCATGGAAATCGCGGGCCTGGGTCCCACGGCCCTGTTTGCCGGCAGCTGGAGCGAGTGGTGCAGCGACCCCGGCCGGCCGGTTGAGCGCGGCTGACGCTCACGCGGACGCTTTCGCAACGTTACAGCCCGTTTTGCGGTGCACGGCCAAGCCGGCGCCGTGCATGGGCCTGCCTGTGGTGCCGGCGCAGCGGCACCTGTCGCGCGCACGCATCGCAACGGCGGACGGCCTTCACGTGCGCAGACATTTCTCACCTATACTTAAATGCGAATCGTTCTCATGACATATCCTAAGTAACCCGTGATCCGCGCCTGCTCCGCCTTGACGTTGCGCCTCGACGCCGCCCCGCCCCTGTTCAACGGCGAGGCCTCGACCGCCGTGCGGCCGTCCCGCTCCCTCGCGGCACAGGAGGGAGTCCGATGAGGCCCACGCAACCGTTGTGGCGCTACCGGCTCGCCGTGGCCTCGCGCACACTGGCCGCGGTGGCGGGAGGCTATGCGCTCACGGCGGCCTTCACGGCTGCGGCCGCGCTGGCCCTGGCACAACGCAGCTCCCGCGTGGACGCCGTGCTGGCCGCCACCTTGCTGGCGTGGCTGGTCTATGTGTTGGCCATCGCCTGGGTTTTCTTTGCGCGCACGGCCTGGCAGGCCTGGTGCGGCGTGCTGGGCCCTGCGATGCTGCTGGGGCTGGCCGCCCAGGTGCCGCAATGGCTGGCGGGTGCCGCATGAGCCCGCCCGCCGATGCATCCCGCGCCCCCGCACGCGAGGGCTTTCGCCAGGCCATGGCCTGGCTGCACACCTGGGCGGGACTGCTGCTGGGCTGGCTGCTGTTTGCCATCTTCGTGACGGGCACGCTGTCGTATTTCAAGCCCGAGTTCAACCACTGGATGCGCCCCGAACTCCAGGCCCTGCCGCCCGCCAAGGCAGATGACGCGGCAGCCGTCGCCGAGCGCGCCCTGGCCGCCCTGCGGCAGCACGCACCGCAGGCCACCCAGTGGATCATGCGCCTGCCCGACGAGCGCCAGCCCGAGGTGTCGCTGCTGTGGCACGCGGGGCCGCGCGAGCGCTTCCAGCCCCTGCTGGTGCACCCCGCCACCGGCGACATCCTCACGCCACGGGCCACGGCGGGGGGAGACTTCTTCTACCGCTTCCATTTCGAGTTGCGCACCGCGCACCAGGGCCGCTGGGTGCTGCAAGGGCGCTGGATCGTGGGCGCGGCCACGCTGCTGATGTTCGTGGCGCTGCTCACCGGCGTGGTCACGCACCGGCGCATCTTCAAGGACTTCTTCACCTTTCGCCCCGCCAAGGGCGGCCAGCGTGCATGGCTGGATGCGCACAACGTCAGCGGCGTGCTGGCGCTGCCGTTCTACCTGGTGATCACCTTCAGCGGACTCATGATCTTTCACTCGCTGTACCTGCCGGCGGGCATTGCCGCCGTGTATCCCGGCGCACGCGGCACCGACACGGCCAGCTACTTCGCAGAACTGCAGGGGGACGCCCCGCGCAGCGCGGGCACCGCCCAGGCCGGTCCGCCCGCGCCCCTGCCACCGCTGGCCGTGGCCGCTGCCATGCAGCAGGCCCAGGCCCACTGGCAGGGAGGGCGCGTGCAGCGCCTGCGCGCGCAGCGCGACCCCGGCGGCGATGTGCGCCTGGAGGTCACGCGCCATGACGGCGACCGCCTGCAGTACGGTCCCGAACGCCTGTGGTTCGATGGCGCCAGTGGCCAGTTGCTGCACGAAGCCGCCCCCGCCGGCGCGGCACGGCAGACCTATGGCGTGCTCTACGGCCTGCACCTTGCACGGTTCGCAGGTCCCGGCCTGCGCTGGGCCCTGTTCGGCTTCGGCGTGCTGGGCAGCCTGATGATCGCCACCGGCCTGGTGCTGTGGACTGTCAAACGCCAAGCGCAGGCACGGCGTCCCCATGCCGGGCAGCCCCAGCGCCTGCCCTTCGGCGAGCGGCTGGTGGCCAGCCTCAACCTGGCGGCGCTGGCCGGCCTGCCGCTGGCTTTGGCGGTCTACCTCGCTGCCAACCGGCTGCTGCCGCTGCACTGGGCGGCGCGGGCCGATGCGGAGCTGGCCTGTTTCTTCAGCGCATGGGCGCTAGCGCTGCTGCTCGCGGCCGCCTCACCGGGCCGGCGCGGCTGGTGCGCCCTGCTGGCACTGGCCGGGGCGCTCTGGGCGCTGCTGCCGCTGTTGAACGCAGCCACCACGCACGCGCACCTGGGCGTCAGCCTGCCAGCCCGCGACTGGGTTTTGGCGGGCATGGACCTGGCATTCCTCGCCACCGGCGCGTTGCTGCTGGCGCTGGCCTACCGGCTGCGACCCCTGCGGGCGACCGCTGGCGCAAGGCCCCCAGCGGCCGTGCCGGCACATCTGTCGGCCACGCGCGGCCACCGCGCGGGAGCCTGAGATGACGGAACTGTTGTTGTGCCTGGCCGGCTGGTGCGCCATGGCCCTGGGCATGGATCGGCACCACGAGGACGCGCTGCGCCGATCCGCCACCGCCCCCACGCTGCAGCGCCTGCGTGGCGTGGGCTGGGTACTGCTGGCAGCGGCCCTGGCCCATGCCGTGGGACGGCCGGCCCCGACCGTGCCCATGGGCCTGGTGTGGTGGAGCGTAGCCCTCTCGCTGGCAGCGCTGGCCGCCACGGCGCTGGCCACCTGGCGGCCACGCTGGCTGCCCACCGCCGGCGTGGCGGCCTTGCTGGCCGCGCTGTTCGTAGGGGCCGCGGCCACGGGCTGCGCCGGCGCCGGGCCGGGCTGAGCCCGCATGGCCCGCATCGCGGGCCGGTGTGCCGACGCACACGCACTTCTTTCAGAGCCACCCACGCCAGCCGCCCGGCTGGCGCAGGCAGCCAGCGTTATCCACAAGGCGCCCTGGGGCGCCCTTGCGAGAGCCTTCATGCGCCTGCCTGATCTTCGCATCAAAACCGGCCACAGCGCTTATCTGTAAAGCGCTGACAGCTATTCATTCAATAGCAAACGCCATTCCTCGCATACATCCATCCATTCACAGGAGAACACGCCCATGTCCCTCATCCCTCGACACCCCCTCGCGCGGCTGGCCGGTGCGCTGCTGCTGGCCGGCGGCGCTGCGCAGGCCCACCAGGTCTGGCTGGAGCAGGCACCGAACGAGACGCGCCTGCACTTCGGTGAATACGCCGATAACCTGCGCGAGACCTCGCCGGGCCTGTTGGACAAATTCACCGCAGTGCCTGTGCTACGCCAGGCCGGCGCGCGGTCGACCGAAGGCCGCCGCACGCCCACCGCCTTCGTCTATGCGCCGCAAAGCGCCGCGGACACGCTCTGGGCGGAAGCTCCGTACCCGCTCATCGACCGCAGCAAGACGCAGCGTCCACCGCTGCTGTGGCGCCCCGCGGCGCGCTGGGTGTCCAGCCTGGCGCAGCCGGTGGACGCCGCCACGCCCCTGGACCTCGTGCCCACGGGGCAGGACGGCACGCTGCGCGTGGTGTTCCAGGGCGCCCCGCTGCCCCAGGCCAAGGTGACGCTGGTGGCGCCCTCCGGCTGGTCGCGCGAGGCCATCACCGGCGAAGACGGCACGGTGCGCTTTGCCCTGCCATGGCAGGGCCAGTACGTGGCCGAGGTCCAACACACCGACAAGACCCCCGGCGAACACCTGGGCCAGCCCTATGGCGAAGCGAGCTACGTGACCACGCTGAGCTTCGTGCAGACGCACGTTGCCGTATCGCCCACCCTGCCCGCCCTGCCCGCACCGCCCGCCAAGGCGCGCTGAGCGGTATCCCGCCCCTTGCATCCCCCACCGCCATGAAACCTCCCCTTGTTCCCCGCCCGCGGCGCACGGCCGTGGCTCTGGCCGCGCAGGCCGCGCTGTGGCTGCTGTGCGGCAGCGCGATCGCACAGACCGCCGAGGCCCCGCCGGGCGCGCCGGCGGCAACCGCCACCCTGCGCCAGGTAGACGTGGTCGACTCCACGGCGGGCGCCGCCGCCACGCCCGCGCGCCGCGCGCAAAGCAGCTCGCGCCTGGGCCTGCCAGTGCTGGAGACGCCGCGCGCCGTGAGCGTGATCGACAGCGCGCTGCTGGAGCAGCAGTTGGCCACCACCGAGCGCGACGTGCTGCGCAACGCGGCCGGCGTGTCCTCGCGCAGCGAGTACGCAGGCTCGTACTCGCAGTTCGCCATCCGCGGGTTGTGGGCCAACAACACCTACAACTACCTGCGCGACGGTGCCAAGTTCGTGCACCTGCTCGATCCACCGCTGTTCAACATCGAACGCGTCGAGGTCATCAAGGGCCCGGCGGCGCTGGAGTTCGGCCAGGTGGCGCCGGGCGGCCTCGTCAATTACGTGAGCAAACGGCCCCAGGCCGATCCGCTGCGCAGCGTGAAGATCGGCGCCGGCAGCCACGGCTGGCGCAATGCCGAATTCGACCTCACCGGCCCCCTGAATGCCGACGGCACGCTGCGCTACCGGCTGGACGGCGGCGCGAGCCGCGGCGGCAGCTTCGTGGACGGCAACACGCCGCGCAAGCAGGGCCTGGCCGGCAGCCTGGAATGGCAGCTCACGCCGGACACGCGCTGGCGCGCACAGGCCGAGTACCAAAGCCTGGAAGGCGTATCCACCGTAGGGCTGGCGGTGCCCGACCCGCAGAACCCGCGCAGCGCGGACGTGCTCCCGGTGGGCACCTTCTATGGCGAGCCCTGGCTGCGCACCGACGGGCACCTGCGCTTTTATTCCACCGAGCTGCAGCACCGCTTCACCGATCGCCTTGAAGGGCGGGTGCACCTGTCGCGCAACGAGACCTTTCGCAACGTGAACATGGTCTACCCCATCGGCCCGGTGACGGGCGGCCAGGTCGCGCGCAGCTACTGGCTGGCACCGGGGCAGAACTACACGTCGGACACCGCGCTGGCCGAACTGCGCGCACAAGTGCGGACGGGTCCCGTGCGCCACACGCTGCTCGCCGGGCTGGATTGGCGTGCCATCGAGGGCGTGTACGGTGCGCGTGGCACGGGCAACCTGGGTGCAGTGGACCTGTACCAGCCCGTGACGGGCCTGGTGCCGCCCGCGGCTTCGGGCGGCAGGGCCGCCGTGGCCTCGGACACGCGCAACACGGGCCTGTTCGTGCAGGACCGGCTCGCCCTGGGCGACTTCAGCCTGCTGCTGGGCCTGCGCCACGACCGGCTCAAGGACGCTTACACCAAGCCCGCCACGGATCTGAGCAAGACCCAGCCCAGCGCCGCGCTGAGCTGGCAGCCCCTGCCCGCCAGCATGTTCTATGTGAGCCATGCGCGCTCGTTCCAGGCGAACTCGGGCACGCTGCTGTGGGGCGACCGCGCGGCGCCACCCTCCGAGGGCAAGCAGCTGGAGGTGGGCTGGAAGCAGGAATGGCTGGGCCAGCGCCTGCTCACCACCGTATCGGCCTTCGCGCTGGAACTGACCAACGCACCGGCCAACGACCCCGAGCACCCCGGCTACTCGGTGCTGACAGGCCGCCAGCGCATCAAGGGGCTGGAAGTGGAGGCACAAGGCCGCATCACCCCGGGCTGGAGCGTCACCGCGCAGGCCACCTTCCTCGACCCCAAGGTGCTGGCCGACACCGTGCCCGGCGCCAACGTGGGCCACCGCGTCGCGCTCGCCCCGCGGCGCACCGCCTCGCTGTGGACCCAGTACCGCCTGCCCGGGGTGCCCGGCCTGTGGGTCGGCGGCGGGCTGGTCCACCAGGGCGACAAGTTCACCGCCAACGACAACCGGTGGCGCCTGCCCGGCTACACCGTGGCGGACCTCGCGCTGGGCTACCAGTTCGGCGGTGGCGTGCGACTGCAAGCCAACCTGAAGAACGCCGCCAACCGGCGCTACTACGTGGACGCATCCACCACGGCCGCGGGCTTTGCGGCCGTCACACCGGGCGAGCCGCGCTCGCTCTACGTCACGCTGGACTACACGTTCTGAGCCCCTCAATTTCTATCAAAACACGCTGCAGCGTCCGTCCATCCTGCGCAACCAGCTTCACCATTCATAGCACCATGATCTTTCGCCCTTTCCCCGTCACGCGCACTGCCGCCGCACAGGCCGCCGTGGCGCTGCTGTGCGGCGCCGCCGCGCAGGCCCAAACCACCGAAGCCGCCCTGCCCGCGGTCACCATCAGCGCCGACCCGGCGCAGCAAAGCGCCACCGAACCGGTACGGGGCTTCGTGGCCCGCCGCGCGCTGTCGGCCACCAAGACCGACACGCCGCTCATCGAGACACCCCAGGCCATCAGCGTGGTCACGCGCGACCAGATGGAAGCCCAGGGAGTAGGGACGCTGCGCGAGACCACGCGCTACAGCGCGGGCATCGTGTCGAGCTACTTCGACAGCCGCGTGGACAGCTTCAAGGCGCGCGGCGGCGATGTGACGCAGTACCTGGACGGCCTGCTGCGCACCTATGGCACGTACAACAATGTCAAGGCAGAGCCCTACACGCTGGAGCGCGTGGAATTCCTGCGCGGCCCCTCTTCGGTGCTCTACGGCCAGGGCAGCGTGGGCGGCGTGCTCAACCTCACGTCCAAGCGTCCGCTGGCCGAGCGCCAGCGCGAGGTGCAGGTGCAGATAGGCAGCCATGCGCGCAAGCAGATCGCCGCCGACCTGACCGGCCCGCTGGATGCCGAGGGCCGGTGGCTCTACCGCCTGGTGGCCGTGGGCCGCGACAGCGGCACGCAGGTGGACCACGTGGACGATGACCGCGTGGTGTTCGCGCCATCGCTCACCTGGCGGCCGAGCGCGGACACCTCGCTCACGCTGCAGGCGCACTACCAGAAGGACCAGAGCGGCTCGCTGATCGGCTTCTTCCCCTGGCAGGGCACGCGGCTGCCGAGTGCCTACGGGCGTATTCCCACCAACACCTTCATCAGCGAGCCGGGCTGGGACGCCTACGACACCGAGAACGCCTCCTGGGGCTACCTCTTCAGCCACCGCCTGAACGGCGACTGGACGCTGCGCCAGAACCTGCGCCGCACCGTGAGCGACGTGGACTACCGCACGCTCTACACCAGCTTCACTGCCAATGCCGCCAGCGGCCGACCCGCGCGTCCGGTGTTCGACGCCAATGGTCGCACCGTGCTGCGCGACGCCGCCTGGCAACGCAACGCCAGCCGCCTGCTGCTCATCGACACGCAGCTGGAAGGCCACCTGCGCGCGGGCGCGGTAGAGCACACGCTGCTGGTCGGCGTGGACGGTCAGCGCAACCACACCAGCCAGTCCAGTTGGCGCGCCGTGGCGCCCGCCATCGACGTGTATGTACCGGTGTACGGCAACTTCACCCCGCCCAGCAGCGCCGCCCTGACGGCCCTGCCCGACGTGACGCAGCGCCAGCTGGGCCTGTACCTGCAGGACCAGATGCGCTGGGGTGCGTGGACCGCCACGCTGGGCCTGCGCCATGACCGCGCCAAGACCGACACCGAAGGCCGCCCCGCCGCGGCGGTGGACGACAAGGCCTGGACCAAGCGCCTGGGCCTGACCTACCAGGCCGGCGGGGGCTGGGCACCGTATGTCGGTTATTCAGAGTCGTTCCAACCGCTGGGCGGCGTCAACGTGTACGGCACGGCCTACAAACCCCAGCGCGGCCAGCAGTGGGAGGCCGGCGTGAAGTGGATGCCCGAAGGGCGCGGCATCTCGGCCTTTGCGGCGCTCTACCACCTGCGCGAGAAGAACCGCAAGACCACCGACCCGAGCAACCCGCTCAACAGCCTGCAGATCGGCGAGGTCACCATCAAGGGTCTCGAAGCCGAGATGACCGCCAGCCTGGCGCGCCATTGGGACTGGACGCTGGGCTATGCCTATGCCGACGCCACCATCAGCCGCAGCAACGCGGGCGACCAGGGCCAGCGCGTGGCGGGCGTGCCGCGGCACACGGCGTCCAGCTGGCTCATGCACCGCTTCGCGGCCCAGGGCCGGGGCGGCTGGACGGTAGGCGCCGGCGTGCGCTACACCGGATCGCAGTGGACCGGCACACCGGCCATCGATACCCCGTCGGTGCTGCTGGCCGATGCCATGGTGGCCTACGACGCGGGCGATTGGCGCCTGGCGCTGAACATCAACAACCTGACGGACAAGGTCAACATCACCCAGTGCCTGGCGCGCGGCGACTGCTTCTACGGCGAGCGCCGCAACGTGCTGCTGACGGGCACCTACCGCTTCTGAGCGCGGTGTAAAAAAAGCCCCGGCAGGCCGGGGCTGGTGGTGCTGAAGGGCTGCGTCAGACGTGGGTGATGGAGATCGCGCGCGTGTTCAGGCACGCCTCCAGCGCCTCGGGGCCGCCCTCGGAACCGTAGCCCGAATCCTTGATGCCGCCAAACGGCAGCTCGGCCGAGGGCGTCGCGGGTTGGTTGACCCACAGCATGCCCACCTCGACGCGCTGGCTCAGCAGGTGGGCATTCTTGAGCGAGCGCGTGAACGCGTAGCCCGCCAGGCCGTAGGCGAGGCGGTTGGCCTCGGCGATGGCCGCTTCGAGCTGCGTGAAACCCTGCACGGCCGCGACGGGTCCGAAGGGTTCCTCGTTGAAGATGCGTGCATGGGTGGGTACGTTGTCGAGCACCGTGGGCGCAAAGAAGTTGCCCACCTCGCCCAGCCGCTCGCCACCCGTGCGTACCGTGGCGCCCTGCTGCACGGCATCGCCCAGCAGGTCGGCCATGGCCGCCACGCGGCGCGGGTTGGCCAGCGGGCCCATCTGCGTGCCCTCGGCCAGGCCGTCACCCACCTTCAGGCCCTGGGCATGACGCGTGAGCGCGGCCACGAAGTCGGCGCGCACGCTCTCGTGCACCAAAAAGCGCGTGGGCGAGATGCAGACCTGCCCCGCGTTGCGGAACTTGGCGCCGCCCGAGGCCTTGACCGCCAGCTCGATATCCGCGTCCTCGCAGACAATCACCGGCGCGTGGCCGCCCAACTCCATGGTCACACGCTTCATGTGCTGGCCCGCCAGCCCCGCCAGTTGCTTGCCCACGGGGGTGGAGCCGGTGAATGTGACTTTGCGCACGATGGGGTGCGGGATCAGGTAGTTGGAGATCTCGGCCGGGTTGCCGTACACCAGGCCCACCGCACCGGCGGGCACGCCGGCATCGGCAAACGCACGGATCAACTCGGCCGGGCTGGCGGGCGTCTCCTCGGGCGCCTTGACCAGCACCGCGCAGCCCGCGGCCAGCGCCGCGCCCAGTTTGCGCACCACCTGGTTGATGGGGAAGTTCCAGGGCGTGAACGCGGCCACCACCCCCACCGGGTCCTTCACCACCATCTGGCGCACGGCCAGGTTGCGCGACGGCACGATGCGGCCGTACACGCGCATGCCCTCATCGGCAAACCACTCGATGATGTCGGCCGCGGCCATGGCCTCGACACGCGCCTCGGCCCGGGGCTTGCCCTGCTCCTGCGTGAGGATGGCTGCAATGGCATCGGCGCGCTCGCGCATCAGCGCGGCCGCCCGGCGCATGGTCTTGGCGCGCTCGATGGCGGGCGTGTCGCGCCACACCTCGAAGCCCTTTTGCGCAGCCTCCAGCGCACGGTCCAGGTCGGCAATGCCCGCATGCGCCACCCGCCCGATTTCCTGGCCCGTGGCCGGGTTGTGCACGGCGATGGTCTTGCCGCTCTCGGCGTCCTGCCATTGGCCGGCGATGAAAAGGCGCGTGTCGGGATAGGTCATGCAATGGGCTCCTGGGTGTCATGTCAAGAAAAATCGGGCGCCAGGCGCAGGGGCAAGACCCGCGCCGGCCGCAACCGGTCACTATAGAGTGCAACGCCCCGCGGCGCAGTCGCGTGGGCGCGAATCCCCACGCGCTCAGCTGGTGGTATCCCAACCCCCGCCCAGCGCGCGCACCAACCCCACCGTGGCCACGTACTGCGCTGTGCGCACCTGCAGCGCCTGGCGGCGGTTGCGCAGCTCGCTGCGGCGCGCATCCAGCAACTCCAATTGGCTCACCAGACCGTTGCGGTAGCGCGAATCGGACAGCTGCGTAGCGCGCGCGGCGGACTGCACGGCGCGGTCCTGTGCCTGCGCCTGGTCGGCCAGCAGACGCAGCGCGCTGAGCTGGTCTTCCACCTCGCGAAAGGCTGTGAGCACCTGGCCGCGGTGGGCGGCGAGCGCCCCTTCCAGCCGGGCGCGCGCACCCTCCTCCTGGGCGGCGCGCTGGCCGCCATCGAAGAGCGGCAGCGACAGCAGCATGCCAATGCCCCAGGAACGCGCCGACCACTTGAACAGATCGCCCAGCTCGGGCGATGCAAAGCCCGCACTGCCCGTGAGTGCCAGCGCGGGAAACCACGCCGCCTGCGCCACGCCGACGCGTGCCTGCGCCGCCAGCACCGCGGCCTGGGCCGCAGACACATCGGGCCTGCGCGCCAGGACCGTGCTGGGCACGCCGGGCGGAATCACCGGCAGCGCGGCCTCGACCGCCGCCGGTGGCAGCGAGAAGCCCGTGGCCACGTCGCCCACCAGCACGGCCAATGCATGCCGCAGCTGCGCCTGCTGGCGCTCCAGCGCCAGTGCCTCGGACTCGGTGGCCGCCACCTCCGTCTGCACGCGCGCCACGTCCAGTTCCGCCACGTCGCCCGCCTGGTAGCGGCGCTGCGTGAGGTACAGCGTGCCGCGGTAGGCTTCCAGACTCTCATTCACCAGCGAGAAGGAGAAGCACATGGACCAGATACAGGCCATGCGCATATTCGCGCGGGTGGTCGAAGCTGGCACCTTCACGCGCCGCCGATTCACTGCAACTGCCCAAGGGCACCGTGACCAAGCACGTCCAGGCGCTGGAAGAGCGCCTGCGCGTGAAGCTGCTCAACCGCACCACGCGCCGCGTCACCGTGACGGCCGACGGCGCCGCGTTCTACGACCGCACCGTGCGCCTGTTGGCCGACTTCGACGACCTCGAAGCCAGCATGAGCCAGGCGCGCGCCAACCCGCGCGGGCGTCTGCGCGTGGACGTGGGATCGTCGGTGGCGCGGCTGCTCATCGTGCCAAACCTGGCGCAGTTCCAGGAGCGCTACCCCGACATCCAGATCGACCTGGGCGTGAGCGACCGCACCGTGGACCTCATCGGCGACAACGTCGACTGCGTGATCCGCGGCGGCGAGCTGGCCGACCAGTCCCGGGTGGCGCGGCGCATCGGCAACCTGGAATTCATCACCGTGGCCGCGCCCGCCTACCTGGAGCGCTTTGGCGTGCCCGCGCACCCGCTGGACCTGGAGCGCAGCCACCGCACCGTGATCTACTTCTCGCCCGTCTCGGCGCGCCGCTATCCGCTGGAGTTTCACAAGGACGGCGAGGTGATCGAAACCTCGGGCCCCTCTCACCTGGCCGTGAACGAGAGCAACGCCTATCTGAACGCCCTCGTCGCCGGCCAGGGCGTGGGGCAGATCACTACCTTCCAGGCCCAGCAGCACTTCGAGCGCGGCGAACTCGTGCGCGTGCTGCCGGACTGGTCCCACCCCCTGCTGCCCGTGTACGTGGTGTATCCGCCCAACCGCCATCTGAGCGCCAAGGTACGCGCCTTCGTCGACTGGGCTGCGGAGCTGTTTGCCAACGAGCCGCTGCTGCACCACCAGTAGAGGCAATTGCTATATTTTTAATAGCTGTTAGCGCTTACCAAATAAGCGCTATAGGGCAATTTCCTTCAAATCAGCGTTCGTGGGCGGCAAGCGCGTATGCTCGCCGTCCATGACCGACCAACCTGCAGCGCCCGCCCCACAACCACCCGCACAGCCCCGCAATCCGCTGCACGGCATCACGCTGGAGTCGATGGTCGTGGCGCTGCAGCAATACTTCGGCTGGGAGGGTCTGGCCAGCCGCATTCCCGTGCGCTGCTTCCAGAGCGACCCCAGCGTCGCCTCCAGCCTCAAGTTCCTGCGCAAGACGCCATGGGCGCGCGAAAAGGTCGAGGGCCTGTACCTGTTCATGCTGCGCGAGCAGCGGCGCAACGCATCGCGTTGACCGCGGGGACGGTCGCACTGGCGAACGTGCACGGCAGCTGGCGCACGCCGGCGCGCGGTTCGTCGCAATGCGCTGGAACGCCGACGGGCGGGCCGGCACAGTGGCTCCACGGACGGCATGGTGCCGCCGGCAGTGTCCCCACAGGAGCCCTCATGAACGCCTTGCATACGCTGACCTCGCAGGTCCCTTCCACGCGCCGCCCCTTGCTGCGCGGCGCCATCGCCAGTGCCGTACTGGCGCTGGCCGGCACCGCCACCACGGGCGCGCTGGCCCAGGTGCCGCAGCACGCCCCCGCGCCCTCGGCGGCACAGACGCAGGTGGCCGCCATGCCCCATTCCACCCACGACCGCACCAACGCTGTCGGCCGCACACGCGCTGAAGTGATTGCCGAACTGCAATGCGCGCGCGAGTCGGGCGAGCTGGAGGCCAGCGTGCTGGCCCAGTACGGCCTGGTGCCCCCTGCCCGCCAGGGCGCGCGCGCGAACTGCGCGCAAGACGCCCAGAGCCGCCAGATGGCACAGGGCCAATAAACACCCCCCGGAGCCCGGGCCCGGAAGTGCCGGTCAGTCCGCCGCGGGCGCGAGAAAGTCCCTGCTGATGCAGCCGCCGAGTTCGTTCACGCGGTCCAGGAACTGCGTGAGGTAGGCATGCAGGCCGGTGGCCAGGATTTCGTCGATGCGGCCGTAACGCAGATCGGACAGCAGGCGTCCGGCCCGCCGCTCGGTCTCCCCCGAATGCTCATGCGCGACGGCGGCCAGGTTGTCCACCACCTCGTGCATGCTGGCATGCAGCGAACGCGGCATGTCCCGCCGCAGCATGAGCAGGTCGGCCACGCGCTCGGGCGTGATCACGTCGCGGTACACCTTGCGGTAGACCTCAAACGCCGAAACGCTGCGCAGGATGGCGCTCCAGTGGTAGAAGTCGGCCTCGGGCGTGGAACGGCGGGCATCACCCGCCAACCCATGAAAATCGCTCTGCACCGCATGGAACTTCACGTCCAGCAGCCGCGCCGTGTTGTCGGCGCGCTCCAGGAAGGTGCCCAGGCGCAGGAAGTGAAACGCCTCGTCCTGCAGCATGGTGCCCAGCGTGACCCCGCGCGACAGGTGCGAGCGGTACTTGACCCATTCGAAGAACTGCCCGGGGTCGCGCTCGAAGGCCCCCTCGCGCAGCTGGCGTGACAGCTCCAGCCAAGTCTGGTTCAGCGTCTCCCACACCTCCGTGGTGAGGGCACCGCGCACGGCGCGCGCGTTCTCGCGCGCCGCGCGCAGGCACGCGGCGATGGACGACGGGTTGCCCTCGTCGCACACCATGAACCGCAGCACACCCGTGGCCGTGATCGCACCCTGCCGCGCGGTGTAGGCGGGAATCAGCTCACTGATCGACAGCAGCCCGCGCCAGCCCTCCTGCGCCTGCGCATCGGACTGCGGCAGCAGGGAGGTCTCGTAACTGTCGTTGAGCATGCGGGCGGTGTTTTCTGCCCGCTCGGTGTAACGGGACATCCAGAACAGGTGATCGGCAGTGCGGCTCAGCATCTCATTGACCTCCATCCTCATCCCCCAGCACCCAGGTGTCCTTGGTGCCGCCGCCCTGCGACGAGTTGACGACGAGCGAGCCTTCCTTGAGCGCCACGCGCGTGAGCCCGCCGGCCACCATTTGCACTTTCTGTCCACTGAGTACGAAGGGCCGCAGATCGATGTGGCGCGGCGCGATGCCCGCCTCCACGTAGGTGGGACAGGTCGAGAGCGAGAGCGTGGGCTGGGCGATGTAGCCCGCGGGATTGGCGATGAGCGCGGCGCGGAAGGCCTCGATCTCGGCGCGCGTGGCCGCGGGTCCGATGAGCATTCCGTAGCCGCCCGCGCCATGCACCTCCTTGACCACCAGCTCCGGCAGATGCCCCAGCACGTACTGCAGGTCTTCAGGGCGGCGGCACATCCAGGTGGGCACGTTGGCCAGGATGGGCTGCTCGCCCAGGTAAAAGCGGATCATCTCGGGCACGTACGGGTACACCGACTTGTCGTCCGCAATGCCCGTACCCACGGCGTTGCAGATGGCCACGTTGCCCGCGCGGTAGGCCTGCATGAGCCCCGCGCAGCCCAGTGTGGAGGTGGGCCGGAACACCTGTGGGTCGAGGAAGTCGTCATCCACGCGCCGGTAGATGACATGCACGCGCTGCAGGCCGCGCGTGGTGCGCATGTAGACGACGTTGTCCTTGACGACCAGGTCCTGGCCCTCGACCAGCTCCACGCCCATCTGCTGCGCGAGGAAGGCGTGCTCGAAATAGGCGCTGTTGTGCATGCCGGGCGTGAGCACCACCACGGTGGGGTCGGCGCTGCTCCAGGCCGGCGCGCTGGCACGCAGCGTGTCCAGCAGCAGGTCGGGGTAGTGCGCCACGGGGGCCACCTTGTGCAGCGCAAACAGCTCGGGAAACAGCCGCATCATCATCTTGCGGTTTTCCAGCATGTATGACACGCCGGACGGCACGCGCAGGTTGTCCTCCAGCACGTAGTGGATGCCCTCGCCATCCGCGCCCGGCGCGCGCACGAGGTCGATGCCCGCGATGTGCGCGTACACGTCCTGCGGGACGTCCAGGCCCACCATCTCGGGACGGAACTGCGCATTGGCCAGGATCAGGTCGGCAGGCACGATGCCTGCGCGCAGGATGTCCTGGCCGTGGTAGATGTCGTGGATGAAACGGTTGAGCGCCGTGACGCGCTGCACCAGGCCGCGCCGCATGCGGCGCCATTCCTGCGCGGGGATGATGCGGGGAATCAGGTCGAAGGGGATCAGCCGCTCGGTCCCGGCGCCCTCCTCGTCCTTGTCGCCATACACGGCGAAGGTGATGCCCACGCGGCGGAAGATCACCTCGGCCTGCGCGCGGCGGGCCTGCATGGCATCGGCCGGCTGCTGCGCCAGCCACTGGCCGTAATGCCGGTAGTGCGCCCGCACGTCGCTGCCCCCGAAGGGCAGCACGGTGTACATCTCGTCGAACTGCTGCATGCGGCGTGCCTCCTGCACCCAGGATAGCAAGTTGCAGGCCCGGCAACGCTACGGCTGCGGCAAAGGTGACGCCTCGGGCACGCGGTGGTGCCAATAGCGCCGCGTGGCCTCTCGTTCACAGTGCACGGCCAGCGGCGCATCGGATACCCAACGCGCCGCACCGCAGGGCGGCGACTGCACGAGCAAGACGCCGCGCTGCTGGTAGCGCGCCGCCACGTCGGGCGCGGGGTGGCCGAAGCGGTTGCGGTAGCCGGCCTGCACCAGCGCGGTGCGCGGCTGCACGGCATCCAGGAATGGCGCGCTGGACGAGCTCTTGCTGCCATGGTGCGGCACCAGCAGCAGGTCTGCCGCCAGCGCGGCACCGCCATCTACCAGCGCCTGTTCCTGCGCGCGCTCGATGTCGCCCACCAGCAGGGCCACCGCACCGCCGGTGTTGTCACTGGTCCGCGCGGCTGCGATGCGCAGCACACAGCTCGTGGCATTGGACTTCGGCGCACGTGCGCCCGGCCCATCGCCCGCATCGCGCGGCGGGTGCAGCACTTCGAAAAGCACGCCGTCCCAGTTCCAGTGCTGGCCTGCCAGGCAAGGCTCGGCGGGCCGCAGGGCCTGCAGTGCATGGTCGGCCTCAATCGACCCCAGCAGGCGTGCCTGCGGCTGTTGCGCCAGCACTGCCGCGGCGCCGCCGGTGTGGTCGGTATCGCGGTGGCTCAATACCAGCAGGTCCAGCCGTTCGCCCAGCGCGCGCAGCAGGGGCACCAGCACGCGCTCGCCCGCGTCGCTGTCCTGGTGGTAGCGCGGGCCGGCGTCGTACAGCAGCGCATGGCGCGCCGTGCGCACCAGCACGGCCTGGCCCTGGCCCACGTCGGCGGCCAGCAGCTCGAACTGCCCCGGCTGCGGGCGCGCGGGCTGCCACCACAGCGCCGGCAGCAGCAGCGCAAGGCCCAGGGCACGTACGCCCCACGGCAGGCGCAGCGCCAGCAATACGCCGCCGGTCACGGCTGCCGCGCCGGCCCACAGCGGGGCCATGGGCAAAGCGACCTGCGCCCAGGGCCAGGCTGCCAGCCACTGCAGCAACACCGACAACGCCTGCACGCACCACGCCGCCGCCTGCCACAGCGGCGCCCACAGCACCCCCAGCAGCGCCAGCGGCGTGACCACCAGCGTGGTCCACGGAATCGCCACCAGATTGGCCAGCAGCCCCACCAGCGAAACCTGCCCGAACAGCAATAGCGTGAGGGGCGTGAGCGCCAGCGTCACCACCCACTGTTCACGCAGCAATGCATAAAAACGGCCTGTAATACCCACTGGATAAGCGCTAGCAGCTCCCAAATCGGTAGCAAACAGCACAGCCACGGCCACAAAGCTCAGCCAGAAGCCCGGCTGCAGCAGCGCCCACGGATCGACCGCCAGCACCACCGCGCAGGCCAGCAGCCACACCTGCGGCCAGGGCCAGCGCCGCCCCGACAGGCGCAGCAGCGCCACCGTGGCCAACATGCACACCGTGCGCTGCGCGGGCACGCCCCATCCGCTGAAGAGCGCATAGGCAGCGGCCAGCAGCACACCGCCCACCAACGCCGCCGTGGGCGCGGGCACGGCCAGGCACAGGCGTTGCGAGCGGCGCCAGGCCCGGTCCAGCAGTGCGGCCGCAAGCCAGGCAAACAGCGTGATGTGCAGCCCCGAGATGCTCATGAGGTGGGCCACGCCCGTGGCGCGGAACACATCCCAGTCCGCCCGCTCGATGGCGCGCTGGTCGCCCGTGACCAGCGCCGCCACCACCCCGGCCGCACGCTGGCGGGCTGCATCCTGCGCAGGGTCCACCAGCGTGCGCACGATGGCGTCGCGCACCCGCTGGCGCAGTTGCTCTACGGGGTGGCGCCAGGTGGCGCCCAGCCGCTCAGGCGGGCCGTGCAGCGCATCCAGCCGCGCGCTGGTGCGCACGTAGCCCGTGGCCTGCACCCCTTGCTCCCACAGCCACAGCTCGTAATCGAAGCCGTTCGGATTGCGCCCGCCGTGCGGCGCCTTCAGGCGCACGGTCAGGCGCCAGCGTTCACCGGCGCGCACAGCGGGCGGTGGACTGTCCGCGCCTGCCTCACCACCCAGCCCGCCGGCATACCAGGTCAGGTCGATGAGCGGCGGCACGCGCACGGTCGCACCGTCCAGTTGCGCCGCCTCCACTTCCAGCCGCAGGCGCAACCCGGTCTCGCGCGGCTGCGGCATGGCGGCAACCACGCCCGTTACGCGCAGATCACGCCCCTCCAGCGCCGGCGCCAGAGACTGCTCCAGGAAGACCGCAGCGCGCATACCGCACAGCCCGTACATCAGCACCGCGGCCAGAATCGCCACGCCGCTGCCGTGCCAGCGGCGCGGGCCGCGCACACCGGCCCACCAGGCGAACCCCCCGGCCGCCAGCAACGCACCAACCATCAACCCCGCATAGGACGGCCAGGGCCACAGCGCAGGCTGCTGCAGTTGCAGCGCCACGCCCAGCACCCCCGCAGCCAGCGCAACGGGCAGATGCCAGGCCCGCACCACAGGCACGCGAGCGACCGGCACGCGAGCGGACGCCGTCGCCACCCGCGCGGCGGTGCTCCCTCCCTGCTGGTGCTGTGGCCCTTCGGGCGCCCACTGGTCCATGGCCGCATGCTATGCGAACGCACGCGGTGGACGCTCCGCCGGCGTGGCGATGTGCAACACTCGCCCGGTCCCACGCCGCATCGGCGGCCGTGGGCGCGTTTCCCGGGCCGTGCCGCGCCCGCCCTCGTTTTCAAGGATTGCCATGAGCGTTTACGACAAGCTGAAGGAACTCAACATCACCCTGCCCCCCGTGGCCGTGCCCGCCGCCGCCTACGTGCCCTATGTGCAGACCGGCAACCTGGTGTTCCTGAGCGGCCACATTGCCCGCAAGGACGGCAAGCCCTGGGCCGCGCAGTTCGGCCGCGACATCACCACCGAGGAAGGCAAGGCCGCCGCACGCGCCGTGGCCGTCGACCTGCTGGGCACGCTGCATGCCGCCACCGGCGGCGACCTGAACCGCGTGCAGCGCATCGTGAAGGTGATGAGCCTGGTGAACTCCACGGGCGACTACACCGAGCAGCACCTGGTGACCAACGGCGCCAGCGAACTGCTGGGCGAAGTGTTCGGCGACAAGGGCAAGCACGCGCGCAGCGCCTTTGGGGTGGCACAGATCCCCCTGGGTGCCTGCGTGGAGATCGAGTTGATCGCCGAGCTGGCCTGAGCCGCGCACCGCGTTCTTTCCCAGCCTCCCGCGTGCGCTCGTCGCGGCATGCGGAAGGTGAAGGAGCCAGCCCCGCGCGCCCGCGTGGCAAGCAAGGCGCCCCGTCAGCGCAAGGCGTGCGACCGCACGCGGATCAGAAGGACTCCCAATCGTCCTCACCACCTTGGGCCAGGGCCGCAGGCCTTGCGGCGGCGGCAGGTGCAGCAGCCGCACGCAGGGGGGCCGCCACACGCTGCGCCGGCGCCCGTGCCGGCGCTGCCGCCGCGCGGGGCGCGGCGGGTGCCTTGCCCACAGGTGCCACCGGCATGGGACGTGCCTGTGGAGCGGCCGGCACGGGGCGTGCGGCTGACGGCACAGCAGCTACCGCGCCATCGATGCGGAATGCTGCCACCACGCGCGTGAGGTGATCGGCCTGCTCGCGCAGGCTTTGCGCCGCGGCGGCGCTCTCCTCCACCAGCGCCGCGTTCTGTTGCGTCATCTGGTCCAGTTGACCCACGGCCTGGTTCACCTGCGAGATGCCCGCGCTTTGCTCGGTGGCGGCGGCGGTGATCTCGCCCATCATGTCGGCCACGCGCTGCACCGACTGCACCACCTCTTGCATGGTGGAGCCGGCGCTGTGCACCAGGCGCGAGCCGCTTTCCACGCGGCCCACCGAGTCGCTGATCAGGTCCTTGATCTCCTTGGCGGCCGATGCCGAACGCTGCGCCAGGTTGCGCACTTCGCCCGCCACCACGGCAAAGCCCCGGCCTTGCTCACCGGCGCGCGCTGCCTCCACGGCCGCATTCAGCGCCAGGATGTTGGTCTGGAAGGCGATCCCGTCGATGACGCCGATGATGTCGGCGATCTTGCGGCTGCTGTGCTGGATGTCGTCCATGGTGGACACCACCTCTCCCACCACGCTGCCGCCGCGGCGCGCTACGTCGCTCGCGCCGCCGGCCAACTGGCTGGCCTGGCCCGCCGTCGCCGCGCTGTGCTGGACGGTGCTGGTGAACTCCTCCATGGCCGCGGCGGTTTGCTGCAGGTTGCTGGAGGTGGATTCGGTGCGCGCAGACAGGTCCTGGTTGCCGGTGGCGATCTGCGCGCTGGCCACAGCAATGCTGTCGGTGGTGTGGCGCACCTCCTGCACCATGCGCGCCAGCGAGTCGCGCATGCCTGCCAGCGAGCGCAGCAGCTCGCCAAATTCATCGCCACGCTGCACATCTACCGCCTGCTCGCGCAGGTCGCCGTCCGCCACGCGCGCCGCGAGCGCGTTGGCCTCGGCCAGCGGGCGCTGGATGCTGCGGATCAGGAAATACGCCCCCAGCACGATGGCCGCGAGCATCACGGCTGCGGCCGCGGCCGCCAGCTTCACCGTGAGCATGCGCGTGGCGGCCATCTCCGCCTGGCGCGCCTGGGCGGTCTGCTCCTGCATGCGCACGAATTCCTGCAGCGTGCCCAGGTAGGCGGTCACTGCGGGCACGTAGGACTGCTGCGCCAGGCGCACCGCCTCATCATGGCTGCCGGCGTCCTTGAGCTGGCGGGCCTGGTTGCGCAGATCGATCATGGCCTTGCGCGCGGTGGCGATGCGCCCCATCTGCTCGCGGTCGGCGGGCGTGAGGGCCATGGCTTCCAGCCCCTTTTGCAATTCGCTGATGCGCGCCGAGGTGGCGGCAATGTCGCCCTTGAACGCCTGCTCCACCACGGCGTCGGTGCTGAGCACCAGCGCCAGCGTGCGGGCCGCATTGGTCTCGGTCAGGCCGGCCCAGCGTGTGGCCGTCTGCACGCGCTGCGTCATCTCGCGGCTCAAGGCGTCGGATTCGGCCTGCGCCCTGGTAGAGCGCACACCAGCCACGCCCACGACGGTCAATTGGGCCAGCACGATGCAGCCCACGGCGAGCCAGAGTTTGTGGGAAATGCGCAGCGATCTCATGAGGTGGGCTCCTGGAATTCGTTATGGCGGGGTTGCGAGAATGCTACCAAACGCAACAAAGAAGCCCCGCCGCCCACGCGACATACTATCGCTATCAAAAAAATAGCTGTTCGCGCTTTCTACGCCGGGACTTCAACGGCCTTTATCCGTAAAAGCTTGTACCGGCAAGCGCGACCAGCTATTGTTTTTGAATCACTCCACGCGCAGCACGTCGGACGGCTTGAAACCCAGGTCGGCCGCCTTGCCCTTGCGCCCGCGCGCCGCGCGCGCATTGTTGAGCGAGCGGATCTCCAGTTGCTCCTCGCGCGGCTTGCCGCCACGGCCCACGCCCACGAAGCGCACGCTGCGCGTGTAGGCCGCCGCGCCGGCCAGTTGGTCCTTGGGCTCCAGGTCGATGAGCATCAGCCCGCGGCCGCCCTTTTCCATGAGCTTGAGTTCGGCGATCTCAAACGTGAGCACTCGCCCACCCACGGATGCGCAGCACACATGGGTGGCGGGCGCCAGCGGCTGGCTGCCGCTGGTGAACGCCGCATGCGAGGGGCGGCACAGGCGTTCGCCCTCACCCAGGTTCACAAAGGCCTTGCCGCCGCGGTTGCGTGCGGTCATGTGCTCCACGGTGGACAGGAAACCATAGCCGCCCGAGCCCGCAAGCAGCAGCGCTGCGTTGGCCGGTCCGGCGAAGTAGTGCACCGGCTGCGTGCCGGCCTCCAGCTCGATCAGCGTGGTGATGGGCTGGCCGTCGCCACGCCCGCCCGGCAGGCTGGACACGGCCACCGAGTACACCCGCCCGTTGCTGCCGAAGACGATGAGCGTGTCCACCGTGCGGCACTCAAAGGTGCCGTACAGGCCGTCGCCCGACTTGAAGGCGAAGCTGCCCGCCTCGTGCCCGTGGCCCTGGCGCGCACGCACCCAGCCCTTTTCGGACACCACCACGGTGACGGGTTCGTCCAGCACCTTGACCTCGGCCACGGCCTTCTTTTCGGCCTGGATCAGCGTGCGGCGCGCGTCGCCGAACAGCTTGGCGTCTGCCTCGATCTCCTTGGCCATCAGGCGGCGCAGCGAGGCGGGGTTGGCGAGGATGTCCTCCAGCTTGCCCTGCTCTTCGCGCAGCTCTTTCAGCTCCTGCTCGATCTTGATGGCTTCCAGCCGCGCCAGTTGGCGCAGGCGGATTTCCAGAATGTCCTCGGCCTGGCGGTCCGACAGGTGAAAGCGCGCGATCAGCGCCGCCTTCGGCTCGTCGGCCTGGCGGATGATGGCGATCACCTCGTCGATGTTCAGCAGCACCAGCTGCCGCCCCTCCAGGATGTGGATGCGGTCCAGCACCTTGTCCAGCCGGTGCTGGCTGCGCCGCGTGATGGTGGTCTGGCGGAAGTCGATCCACTCCTGCAGCATCTCGCGCAGCGACTTCTGCACGGGCCTGCCGTCCAGCCCCACCATGGTCAGGTTGATGGGCGCGGAAGTCTCCAGGCTGGTGTGCGCCAGCAGCGCGGTGATGAGGTCCTGCTGCGGCACCTTGCCGGTCTTGGGTTCGATGACCAGGCGCACCGGCGCGTCCTTGCTGGACTCGTCGCGCACGCCGTCCAGCAGCGCCAGCAAGGCAGCCTTGAGCTGCGTCTGCTCCTGCGTGAGCGCCTTCTTGCCGGTCTTGACCTTGGGGTTGGTGAGTTCCTCGATCTCCTCCAGCACCTTCTGCGCGGAAACGCCGGGCGGCAGCTCGGTCACCACCATCTGCCACTGGCCGCGCGCCAGGTCCTCGATCTTCCAGCGCGCGCGCACCTTGAGGCTGCCGCGGCCCGTGCGGTAGGCGTCCTGGATGTCAGCATCAGTGCTGATGATCTGGCCGCCGCCCGGGTAGTCAGGGCCGGGGACCAGCGCGAACAGTTCCTCGTCGCTCAACTGCGGCTTCTTGACCAGGGCCACGCAGGCGTCGGCCACCTCGCGCAGGTTGTGGCTGGGGATCTCGGTGGCCAGGCCCACGGCGATGCCGCTGGCGCCATTGAGCAGCGCGAATGGCAACCGCGCGGGCAGCTGGCGCGGCTCCTGCGTGCTGCCGTCGTAGTTGGGCACGAAATCCACCGTGCCCATGTCGATCTCGTCCAGCAGCAGGCCGGCGATGCGGGTCAGGCGCGCCTCGGTGTAGCGCATGGCCGCCGCGCCGTCGCCATCGCGGCTGCCGAAGTTGCCCTGGCCGTCGATCAGCGGGTAACGCTGGTTGAAGTCCTGCGCCAGGCGCACCAGTGCGTCGTAGGCCGACTGGTCGCCGTGCGGGTGAAAGCGGCCCAGCACGTCGCCCACCACGCGGGCGCTTTTGACGGGCTTGGCCGCCACATTGCGGTTTGGCCCGCTGTAGCCCAGACCCATGCGGTCCATGGCGTAGAGGATGCGCCGCTGCACGGGCTTGAGACCGTCGCACACGTCGGGCAGCGCGCGGCCCTTGACGACCGAGAGGGCGTATTCCAGATAGGCGCGCTGGGCATAGCCGGCCAGTTCCAGGCTGTCGCCGTGGTCGGCGGGCGCGGAGAAGTCGAGAGTGGGTTGGTCGCTCATTCAGTGAAGACAGACTCGGTCGATGACTGCCGGGCCAGGCGCGTGGGCGCAGGCGTGGACATGCGCTGCGTGTCGCCGCGCTCACCGGCATCGGATAGGGAATGGGGCGTGGCGGGCAGTTCCATGCGCACGCGCCCCGGGTTCGCGCGCTGATTGCGCGTCGGTAGCGGCGGCTTGAGCAGCGCATACAGGCCCATCACGCTCTGTACGTAGTTGCGCGTCTCGCGGTAGGCGGGCACGCGGTTGCCGGCGCGCTGCACGGCGCCCTCGCCCGCGTTGTAGGCCGCCAGCGCCAAGTCCAGGCGGCCCTCGAAGAGATCCATGAGGTAGCGCAGGTAGCGCGTGCCCGCGGCCACGTTGGTGGCGGGGTCCACCAGCTTTTGCTCCACCGAGCGCCTGGCGTCGCCGCTCACGCCGAAACGGCTGGCGGTGGCGGGCATGAGCTGCATCAGCCCCACGGCGCCGCGCGGCGAGACCGCACGGGTGTTGAAACCCGACTCGGTGGCGATCACCGCCTGCAGCAGCGCGTAGTCCACGCCATGGCGCGCCGACGCCGAGCGCAGGTGCTGGCGCACGAGCTTGTAGTCGTGCGACACCTCGAAGAAGGCCAGCAGCCGCACCCCCGAGGGACTGGCCGGCCCGGTGGAGACATCGGCCGCACCCTGACGTCCGGTGTTGGAGCCGTCGCGCTCGGAGTCGAAGTCGTTGCCGCGGAAGAACAGCGCGTAACGCTCGTCCAGCTGCTGCGCGGCGAAGTGCGTCACGCCGCGCTCGTCCACGAAGGCCCACAGGTCCGCATGCGCGGTTTGCTGCAAAAACAGGAGCGCGCAGCACATGCCAGTCGTGCGCAAAAGCCCCAAAAGGCTGTTACGCATACGGTATCCCAGGCGCGCAGTCATGGCGAGTGCCTTCGTCAGATGTCCACATCCACCAGGTCGCCGTGCAGCTCCATGAGCTCGCGGCGCGCGGCGGCCTCGCCCTTGCCCATGAGCTTGGTGATCAGGCCCTCGGTGGCGGAGAAGTCGAACGTGCCCAACTGCACCGGCAGCAGGCGGCGCGTGTCGGGGTTGAGCGTGGTCTCCCACAGCTGCTCGGCGTTCATTTCGCCCAGGCCCTTGAAGCGGCTGATCTGGCATTTCTCGCGCGGCACGCCGTCCTTGGCGCACTTGTCGAGGATGCTTTCCAGCTCGGATTCGTCCAGCGCATACACCTTGGCCGCGGGCTTCTTGCCGCGCGCCGGCACGTCCACGCGAAACAGCGGTGGCCGGGCGACAAAGATATGGCCAGCCTCGATGAGCTTGGGGAAGTGGCGGAAGAACAGCGTGAGCAGCAGCACCTGGATGTGCGAGCCGTCCACGTCCGCGTCCGAAAGGATGCAGATCTTGCCGTAGCGCAGGCCGGACAGGTCGGGGGTGTCGCTCGGGCCGTGCGGGTCCACGCCGATGGCTACCGAGATGTCATGCACCTCGGTGTTGGCAAACAGGCGGTCGCGGTCGACCTCCCAGGTGTTGAGCACCTTGCCGCGCAGCGGCAGGATGGCCTGGCTTTCCTTGTCGCGGCCCATCTTGGCGCTGCCGCCGGCCGAGTCGCCCTCGACCAGGAAGACCTCGTTGTAGGCCAGGTCACGGCTTTCGCAGTCGGTGAGCTTGCCGGGCAGCACGGCCACGCCCGAGCCCTTGCGCTTTTCGACCTTCTGGCCGGCCTTTTGCCGTGTCTGCGCGGCCTTGATGGCCAGCTCTGCCAGCTTCTTGCCGTATTCCACGTGCTGGTTCAGCCACAACTCCAGCGCCGGGCGCACGAAGCTGGACACCAGCCGCACAGCGTCGCGCGAGTTCAGCCGCTCCTTGATCTGCCCCTGGAACTGCGGGTCCAGCACCTTGGCCGCCAGCACATAGCTGGCGCGCGCAAACACGTCCTCGGGCAGCAGCTTCACGCCCTTGGGCAGGAGCGAGTGCAGCTCGATGAAGCTCTTGACCGCGTTGAACAGGCCGTCACGCAGGCCGCTTTCATGGGTGCCGCCGGCGCTGGTGGGGATCAGGTTCACGTAGCTCTCGCGCACCGGCTGGCCTTCCTCGGTGAAGGCCACACACCATGCGGCGCCCTCGCCCTCGGCAAAGCTCTCGTTGTGGCGGTCGGCGAAGCCCTCGCCCTCGAACAGCGGGATCACCGGGTCAGCGCTCAGCGTCTGCGCCAGGTAGTCGCGCAGGCCGCCCTTGTACTGCCAGGTCTGGGTGTCGCGCGTCTTTTCATTGACCAGCTGCACCGTAACGCCGGGCATGAGCACCGCCTTGCTGCGCAGCAGGTGCGTCAGCTCGCCCATCGGAAGGTTGCTGGACTCAAAGTATTTGGCGTCGGGCCAGACGCGCACGGTGGTGCCCTGCTTGCGCTCGCCCGCCTGCAGCGGGCGCACCGCCAGCGGCTCGGTCACATCGCCGCCCGCAAACACCAGGCGCGCCACCTGGCCCTCGCGGTGGGTGGCCACCTCCAGCCGGGTGGCCAGGGCGTTGGTGACGCTTACGCCCACACCATGCAGGCCGCCCGAGAAGCTGTAGGCCCCGCCCTTGCCCTTGTCGAACTTGCCGCCCGCGTGCAGGCGGGTGAACACCAGCTCCACCACCGGTGCGTTCTCCTCGGGATGCAGGCCGAACGGAATGCCCCGGCCGTCGTCCTCCACGCTCACCGAGCCGTCGGTGTGCAAGGTCACCTTGATCTTCTTGCCAAAGCCCGCCAGTGCCTCGTCGGCCGCGTTGTCCAGCACCTCCTGGATGATGTGCAGGGGGTTGTCGGTGCGGGTGTACATGCCCGGCCGCTGCTTGACGGGCTCCAGTCCCTTGAGGACGCGGATCGAGCCTTCGGAGTAGTCGCTGGCGGAGGTGGATGCGGGTTTGACTGCCATGGCGGCGGATTGTAGTGCTGGATATAAAACCAGGATGGTGACGCTTTCTTGCCCCGCCAGCGTGCTGCACAGGGGGGCGCCAAGCAGGCGACACGGGTTTTCGCTACATTCGCCGGATGCACGACGCAACCCGAAAACTGTCCATGGCCCAGGTGCTGATCTGCGGCGCCGCCATCGTCACTCTGTCCATGGGCATCCGGCACGGCTTCGGCCTGTGGCTGCAGCCCATCACCCAGGACATGGGCTGGACACGCCAGACCTTTGCCCTGGCCATGGCCATTCAGAACCTGTCCTGGGGTCTGTTCGGCATCTTTGGCGGCATGCTGGCCGACCGCCTGGGCGCCTTCCGCGTGCTGATCGGCGGCGCAGCGCTCTACGCCATGGGCCTGGCCGGCATGGCGCTGTCTCCCACGCCGCTGCTGTTTTCGCTGACCACGGGCGTGCTGATCGGCGCTGCACAGGCGGGCACCACCTACGCCATCATCTACGGGGTGCTGGGCCGGCAGATCCCGGCCGACAAGCGCTCCTGGGCCATGGGCGTGGCCGCTGCGGCGGGCTCGTTCGGCCAGTTCCTCATGGTGCCGCTGGAGGGGCAACTGATCCTGCGCCTGGGCTGGCAAGAGGCCCTGCTGGTGCTCTCGGCCATGGTGATCCTGATCGTTCCGCTGGCCTTCGGCCTGCGCGAGCCGGGCTTTCATGGCAGCGCCCCCATCAAACGTACCCAGTCCGTGGGCGAGGCCTTTGCCGAGGCGCTGCGCTACCGCAGCTTCCTGCTGCTCACCGCCGGCTACTTCGTGTGCGGCTTCCAGGTGGTGTTCATCGGCGTGCACATGCCCAGCTATCTGCGCGACCAGGGCCTCACGCCCCAGGTGGCCAGCTATGCGCTGGCGCTGATCGGGCTGTTCAACGTATTCGGCACCTATATCGCGGGCTCGCTGGGCCAACGGATCCCGAAGCGCCACATCCTGGCGTTCATCTATTTCGCCCGCGCCGTGGCCATCACCATCTTCCTGCTGGTGCCGCTGTCGCCGTTGTCGGTCTACGTGTTCTCGGCCGTGATCGGCGCACTGTGGCTGTCCACGGTGCCCCCCACCAATGCCACCGTTGCGCAGATCTTCGGGGTGCAGCACCTGTCCATGCTCAGCGGCTTCGTGTTCTTCAGCCACCAGATCGGCAGCTTCCTGGGCGTGTGGCTGGGCGGCTATCTGTATGACCGCACGGGCAGCTACGACATCGTGTGGTACCTGGCGATTGTGTTGGGCATCCTCGCCGGCTTGGTGAACCTGCCCGTACGCGAGGGCGCCATCGTGCGCGCCACCCCTCAGGCGGCCTGACCATGCGCACCCTGTACAAGCGGTCGATCGTCGCAGCTGCGCTGCTCGCGGTGCTGCTGGGGGTGTTCGCGCTGTACCTGCAGCCCGACTTCATGCTGACGCTGGCGGACCAGATCTGGGCCTGCTTCTGACGATGGCCCCGCACGGCACCGCCCATGCGCCGCTGCCCGCGGCCTCGGAATGGATACAGCGCTGGTCCCACCTGGTGCCTGCAGGCGGCAGTGTGCTGGACGTGGCTTGCGGTCACGGCCGTCACATGCGCTGGTTCCATGAAAGAAAACACCCGGTAACGGGCATAGATAAAGCGCCAGAAGCTATTGAAAGCATAGCACCATGGGGCGCGACGATCGTTGCGGATATCGAGGCTGGCCCCTGGCCCCTGCCCGGGCAGCGCTTTGCCGGCGTGGTGGTCACCAATTACCTGTGGCGTCCTTTGCTGCCCACCATCGTGGACAGCGTGGCGCCCGGTGGCGTGCTGCTCTATGAGACCTTCGCCGTGGGCAACGAAACTGTCGGCCGGCCCGCGCGGGCCGAATTCCTGCTGAAGCCGGGCGAACTGCTGCAGGCCTGCCGGGACCTGCGCATCGTGGCTTACGAGGAAGGCTTCCTCGACGCGCCCGCGCGCTTCGTGCAGCGCATCGCCGCCGTGCGGCCTGCGCCGTCCATGGACGGGCCGCTGCGCGCGCCGCTGCGCACGCCGCTGCAGGGCCCCGTCTAGTTAGAATGTGTTTTTACCGTTTTTGAACGCGGACATGACTTCTCCCAGCGCCCCCCTGACCGGCAGCATCGTCGCCCTCGTCACGCCCATGCATGACGACGGCAGTGTGGACTACCCCGCGCTGCGCAAACTCATCGACTGGCACATCGCAGAAGGCACCGACTGCATCGGCGTGGTGGGCACGACCGGCGAATCGCCCACGGTGAACGTGGAGGAGCACTGCGAAATCATTCGCGTGTCCGTGGAACAAGCCGCCAAGCGCGTACCCATCATGGCGGGCTGCGGCGCCAATTCCACGGCCGAGGCCATCGAGCTGGCCAGGTTCGCCAAGAAGGTCGGCGCCGACAGCCAGTTGCAGGTCGTGCCCTATTACAACAAGCCCACACAGGAAGGCCAGTACCGCCACTTCAAGGCGATCGCCGAGGCCGTGGGCGACCTGCCGATGGTGCTGTACAACGTGCCCGGCCGGTCGGTGGCGGACATGCAGCACGAAACCGTGCTGCGCCTCACGCAGGTGCCGGGCATCGTGGGCATCAAGGAAGCCACAGGCAACATCGAACGCGCGCAATGGCTCATCCGCGACGTGCCCAAGGGCTTCGCCGTGTATTCCGGCGATGACCCCACGGCCGTGGCGCTCATGCTGTGCGGCGGCCAGGGCAACATCAGCGTGACGGCCAACGTGGCGCCCCGCCTGATGCACGAGCTGTGCGTAGCCGCGCTGGCCGGCGACACCCGCCGTGCCATGGAGATCCAGTTCCGCCTGATGCCCGTGCACAAGCAACTGTTCGTAGAGGCCAACCCCATCCCCGTGAAGTGGGCTGTGCAGCGCATGGGCCTGTGCGGCGGCGCTCTGCGCCTGCCCATGACGCCCCTGAGCCAGGGCAACGAAGCCGTGGTCGAGGCCGCCCTGCGCGCCGCGGGGCTGCTCTAAGCTCTAATTTCACCCAGCCTGTTGCCAGCTTGCAGCGTATTTGGAACGCTCCCGGCCGAATCTGGATCAATGAGGATTTTCGCGTGAACGCTACCACCCGTTTGGGCCTGCTGGGCCTTGCCGTGACCCTGTCCGCTTGCTCCGTGCTGGAGAACGACAAGATCGATTACAAAAGCGCCACCAAGGGGGCAACGCTGGAGGTGCCTCCGGACCTGACGCAGCTCTCGCGCGACACACGCTACACGGTGCCTGGCGGCGTCGTGTCTGCTGCCGCTTTCGAAGCCGGCCAGGCGCAACAGCCCCGCGGCGCGGCGAGCGCAGCCCCGAAGTCCATTGGAGACGTACGCATCGAGCGCGACGGCAACCAACGATGGCTGGTGGTGGACCGCCCTGCCGACCAACTGTGGGACCCGGTGCGTGACTTCTGGATCGAAAACGGCTTCGTGTACGTGCTGGAACAACCCAAGCTCGGCCTGCTGGAGACCGACTGGGCCGAAAACCGCGCCAAGCTGCCGCAGGACATCATCCGCTCCACGATTGGCAAGGTCTTCGATTCGCTGTATTCCACGGGCGAACGCGACAAGTTCCGGACCCGCCTGGAGCGCAACGCCAGCGGCGGCACGGAGATCTACATCAGCCACCGCGGCATGGTGGAGGTCTACACCAACACCCAGAAGGACAACACCGTCTGGCAGCCCCGCCCGGCTGATCCGGAACTGGAAACCGAATTCCTGCGCCGGCTGATGGTCAAGCTGGGCGTGAGCGAGGAGCAATCCAAGGCCGCCGCCGCAGCGCCCGTACCCTCCGCCCCGTCCGCGCGCATGGCCACGGTGGACAACGTGCCGGTGGTGCAGCTTGATGAAGGCTTCGACCGCGCGTGGCGCCGCGTGGGCGTGTCGCTGGACCGCACCGGCTTCACCGTGGAGGACCGAGACCGCAGCCAGGGTGTGTACTTCGTACGCTACGTCGCCCCGACCGAGAAGAAGGAGCAAGGCTTCTTCAGCAAGCTGTTCAGCCGCTCGCCCGACGCGGTGCCGCCGCTGAAGTACCGCATCGTGGTGCGCAGCGAGGGCAACCGAAGCACCGTGTCTGTGCTCAACGCCGCAGGCGCGCCCGAAACCTCCGCCAATGCACAGCGCATCGTGCGCGTGCTCGCGGATGATCTGAAGTAAAAGGGGCGGCGCCGCGCCGCTTGCGCCTACACGATGCTGCGCTTTCGCAATCTGGCCAGCGGCAGCACCGGCAACGCCACGCTGGTTGAAGGGCGCAGCGGCGCGCATACCCGGCGCCTGCTCGTGGATTGCGGGCTGGGCATCCGGCAACTGCAATGGCGCCTGCAGGCTGCCGGTACGGCCCCGGCGCAGTTGGATGCCGTCTTTATCACACATGAGCATTCCGATCATGTGGGCTGCGTGCTGAAGCTCGTCCTGCGCGAACGCATCCCCGTTTGGATGAGCGAGGGCACCTACGATGCCCTAGGGTCACCCGACCTTGACGGCCTGCTGCATGTGGCGTGCGATGGCGTACCCGTCGATATGGGCAGCTTTTGCGCACATCCTTTCAGCGTGCCGCATGACGCACGTGAACCATTGCACTTGCGCTGCAGCGATGGCGCGACGCACATCGGCCTACTGACCGACCTGGGCCATGCGGCAGAAACGGTGGTGGAACGGCTACAGGGCTGTCACGCGCTGCTGCTCGAAGCCAACCACGACGCCGACCTTTTGGCGTCGGGCGACTATCCCGTGTTCCTGAAACGGCGCATCGCAGGTCCGCGTGGGCACCTTCCCAACCATGTCAGCGCGGACATCCTGCACGCCGTACATCACCCGAATCTGCGACACGTGGTGGCTGCACACCTGAGCGCACGCAACAACCGACCGGAACTCGCGCAATCCGCTCTGGCGCAAGCTGTGGGGTGGCATGCAAGTGACATCGTAGTGGCCGATCCGCGCGAGGGCACTCCCTGGATCGAGGCCAGCTACTGAGCCATTGCCCAAAAAAGAAAACCCCGACCTTGCGGTACGGGGTTTGCAGCAAGCCCGGCCCCTGAAGGGGCCGGGCATCAGAGTGTTCTTACTTGGCTTCGGAAGCGGCAGCGCCGGTAGCGGCGGCAGCAGCAGCATCAGCAGCTGCCTTGGCGGCATCGGAAGCTGCGTCGGTAGCGGCAGCAGCAGGTGCCTCGACAGACGCTGCGGGCGCGGGAGCAGGTGCGGGCTCAACAGCCGGTGCGGGAGCAGGAGCTTCCACAGGAGCGGGAGCAGGTGCGGGCTCTTCCTTCTTGCCGCAAGCGGCGAGAGCGGCAGCAGCGATCAAAGCAGCCAGAACGACGGAGTTCTTCATTTGGTGTCCTATCAAGCGGAACGATTGTTATCAAACAGCCCAATGCCGCCATCCACGCGGCTAGTCAGGCAGTGGCGCTACGCTTTGCGAAGCAAACGCCGGGGGGCAAAACCAGTTCGGAATTATAGAAAGATTTCGTCAATAGTAGATAACACGAATAACTGGCTACCCTTGTTACAAAGAGGGTGAATCCGTCACAGGCCAAGTACGGATGCAGGGAATCCAGGAGTGCTCTTGCGGTCTACCCACTCCTGCAGCGATTCGCGCAGGATGATGCGGCGCTCCGGCTCGGCGCCGGCGACGCCGTTGCACCGCACCGGGTCGTGCCGCTGCAGCGCCCACAGCGGCGACCACAGTGCACTGGGCACATCCTGCGGATCTGCGACGGACGCCTTGCGGCAGACAATGATGTGGTCCCAGCGCACGCGCCACTGCACAAAGCGCGCGTGCCGCCGCACGATTTCATCGAACCCCGCCGCCACCAGCACGAAGCGCCGCCCCGCCCGCGCCCAGTCCTGCAGGGAATCGGCCACGGAGCGCTCCCCCAACGGCCAATCGTGGAAGCTGGCGTCCGACAGGATGAGCTCGGGCCAACCTTCGCGCGCAGCGCATGCCAGGGCATCGCGCACCAGTTGCTGAAATGCCACCCGCCCTTCAAACCGGCCAGCGGGCAGCGATGACTGTGCGTGCGAGATGGCGTCTTCCATGGTTTGTCTCCGGCGGCGACACGTCAGGCCTGCGCGCCCGCATGGGCCCAGCCTGCCTCGCACCAGGCGGACAGCAGCTCCAATGCTTCATCGCTCGCCCGCGCGAGGTCCCGCGAGTCCAGGAGACGCTCGTCGGCCAAGCGACGCATCAGTACCGCATCGCGACCGGCCGCGCGATAGCTTTCGCCGTTGATGAACACATGCCTGTCGTCATACATCATGCGCGTGCGCCGGTCCAGCACCACGCTCTCCAGCATGCCCGCCGGAGACGGCTCGAACCACACGTTGGGCTTGGGTTCGGTCAGAGCCTCGCCCAGCGCGCACTCCAGCGCCTGAGGCTGCTGCAACGCGCGCTGCACCACCTTGCGTGCGAAGTCTTGCAACGCGGCCGGGATGGCTCCCGGGTTCGCAACAGCGGACTGCTGTGCGTCACGGTAGATGGCCCCCTCCTCGTCGGCCGCCGCCTCCGCCATGCGCTGCAGCACCTCATGCGCCAACTGGGCACCATTGGGCGAGCGAAAGCCGATGGAATAGGTCATGCATTCCCCCTCGGCAATGCCATCGTGGGCCCAGCCCGGGGGCAGGTAGAGCATGTCGCCGGGCTCGAGCACATGCTCTTCTTCGGGCTCGAAAGCCGCCAGGATCTTCAGCGGCAAGCCGGGGCGCAGCGTCTTGTCCTTTTGCCGGCCAATGCGCCAGCGCCGCCGCCCATGGGCCTGCAGCAGGAAGACGTCGTAGTTGTCGAAATGCGGCCCCACGCCTCCGCCGTCGGTGGCGTAGCTGATCATCAGGTCATCAAGCCGCGCCTCGGGCACGAAACGGAACTGCTGTAGCAGCGCGTGCACGGCATCGTTGTGCAGATCCACGCCTTGCACCAGCGCGGTCCAGCGCGGCGTGGCCAGGGACGGCAGGGAGCGGCGTGCCAACGGCCCGTGGCGCAGCACCCATTGGCCGGCCTTGTCCTGGATGAAGCGCGACTCCACACCGTCCTGCCCCGCCAGCTCCAGCAGTTCGGCGCGGCTCAGCAGCGGCTTGAAGCCGGGGATGGCCTGGCGCACCAGCAGCGGCTTCTTGTGCCAGTGGCGGCGCATGAACTGCGCCGGGCTCAGGCCCCCGAGCAGGGCCAGCGGTTGTTGAACGTCCATGGAATCGAAATGGCCGCGCGCGCGGCAGGGCAGTGAACTGCGACAATTCTCCTATGGAAATTACCGAACAATGTGTGGTCGCCTTGACCTGGGTCCTGAAAGACACGCTGGGCGAGGAACTGGATGTGCTCGACGATCCCGTGGAATTCCTCGTGGGGGGCGACGACCTGCTGGGCCGCATCGACCAGGCCCTGCAGGGCCATGGCGTCGGCGCCGAACTCTCGCTGCACCTGGAGCCCGAGGAAGCTTTTGGGGACTACCAGGACAAGCTGCTCTTCCTGGAGCCCCGCCAACTGTTTCCCGCGGATATCGAAGAAGGCATGACGTTCGAGGGAACGGCTTTGCCCCAAGGCGTCAACCCCGATGCACCGCGCGACGCGCTGTACACCGTGGCGCAGATCTACCCTGAGCACGTGGTGCTGGACGGCAACCATCCGCTGGCAGGCATCGCACTGCGGCTGCAGCTCAAGGTGCACGCGGTGCGCGAAGCCACGGAGGAAGAAATCGGCCGTGGCACAGCGGGCACGGGGTTCTTCCGCATTCAGCCGCAGGCGCCGGGCAGCGACCTGATCCACTGAACCACGCACCTTTCGACACACAGCAGCCCCAAAAAAACGGGCTCCCCTCGGGAGCCCGTTGTGTGTGCGCGGCGCCGCCATCGGCGCGTCAATCGTCTTACATGCGTGATATCTGTCCGCCATACAGCCGCACGCGGTCTCCGGTGCGCAAATCGCCTGGCGACGGCACTTCGTACACCCGCTGGCCGCCCCGGTCCAGGTTCACCGTGATGCGATAGGCCTCGTAATCGCCGGTGTTATTGCGGCCTTCGATGGCGTTGCCCGCCACCGCGCCACCCACGGCCCCGATGGCAGTGGCCGCCGTGCGGCCGGAGCCCGAGCCAATTTGATTGCCCAGCACGCCGCCCACGACGGCACCCAGGATCGCGCCAGCGCCGGACGTGCGGTTGCGCGCCTGCAGTCCCTCGATGTAGGCCACGGTGCCGTACTCGGTACCTTGCTGGTTGGGGTAGGTGGTGTATCCCGGCGCCGGTTGGCTGGTGTAGCCGGGCGTCGGATGGTAGTCAGAATAGCGCGGCTGTTCGGCGCAGGCGACCAGTGCGCCAGCCACCAGCGCGGAGCCGGCCAAGGCGATGAAGCGGGAATGAGGACGCATGGAAATCTCCTTGGTTCAACAATGCAAGCATGGCTACATGAAAGCGGCCACCCATTGGGAGATTGAAGCACCACAGCATCCTGCACACTGCCGGCCACGCCCGGCGGGCCTCGTAGTGAAGTGCGCACCCGCCATGTAGGCAGGGGCCGACAGCGGCGCTGGCGCTCAGTGCTTGCCCGTGGAGCCGTAGCCGCCCTCACCGCGCTCGCTGGCCGGAAACTCCTGCACCACGTTGAACTGGGCTTGCACCACCGGCACGATGACCAACTGCGCCAGGCGCTCCATGGGTTGCAGGGTGAAGGCCTGGGGGCTGCGGTTCCACGCGCTGACCATGAGTTGCCCCTGGTAGTCGCTGTCGATCAGGCCCACCAGGTTGCCCAGCACGATGCCGTGCTTGTGACCCAGCCCCGAGCGCGGCAGGATCAGCGCGGCATAGCCCGGGTCCTGAAGGTAGATGGCGATGCCCGTGGGCACCAATTGCCAGGCGTTGGGCTCCAGCGTGAGCGGCGCATCCAGGCACGCGCGCAGGTCCAGCCCCGCGCTGCCGGGCGTGGCATACGTTGGCAATTGATCCGCCATGCGGGGGTCGAGAATCTTGACGTCGATTTTCATGGGAGCAGAGGTTCAAAGGAATGGTCGAGCGGCGTCACGCCGGCAGCACCGCGAGCCGAGCCCGCGATCATCGCCCAACCGGTGCACCCCTACCCGCTCAAACGGCGGCAAGGCGCCGCGCGATCTCCGCCACGAGCTGATGGCCCAGCGCCTCCTTGGAAGCACGGGGCAGTTCACGATGGCCCTGCGCGTCCACCAGCAGCAGCGCATTGTCGTCCTGCCCGAACGTGGCCGGGCCGATATTGCCCACCAGCAACGGCACGTCCTTGCGCTCGCGCTTGGCGCTGGCATGCTCCAGCAGGTTCTCGCTCTCGGCGGCAAACCCCACACAGTACAGACGGCCAGCGCGCGCGCGCTCGGTGCGCGCCACCGTGGCCAGGATGTCGGGGTTCTCCACAAACTCCAGCGCCGGCACGTCGCCCGTGCCGTCCTTCTTGATCTTGTGCAGCGCAGCAGTGGCGGGACGCCAGTCCGCCACCGCGGCCGTAGCTATGAAAATAGTAGCTTCTCGCGCTTGCTCCTCAACGATTGCAAGCATGTTTTGTGCTGAACGCACGTCGATGCGCCGCACGCCCCGCGGGGTGGGCAGATGCACCGGCCCGGCGACCAATGTGACCTGTGCGCCAGCGGCACGCGCCGCGCGGGCAATCGCAAAGCCCATCTTGCCGCTGGACAGGTTGGTGATGCCGCGCACCGGGTCAATGGCCTCGAAGGTGGGGCCAGCGGTAATCAGCACGTGCTGGCCCGTAAGCAACTGGGGGGTGAAGAAGGCCTCCAGTTCCTCCAGAATCTCCGCGGCCTCCAGCATGCGGCCGTCGCCCGTCTCGCCACAGGCCTGGTCACCAAAGCCCACGCCCAGCACCGTCGCGCCGTCGCGCGCCACCTGGGCCAGGTTGCGCTGAGTGGCCGGGTGGCCCCACATCTCGCGGTTCATGGCGGGGGCCAGCAGCAACGGCACCCGATCCCGGGGCCGTGCCAGACACAGCAGGCTCAATAACTCGTCGGCCCGCCCCTGCACCAGCCGCGCGATGAAGTCCGCGCTGCACGGCGCAATGAGGATCGCGTCCGCCTCGCGGCTCAGGTTGATATGGGGCATGTTGTTCGCCTCGCGCGCGTCCCACTGCGAGGTGTAGACGCTGCGTCCCGACAGCGCCTGCATGGTCACGGGCGTGATGAACTGCGCAGCCGCCTCGGTCATGACCACCTGCACCGTGGCGCCGGCCTTCACCAGCAGCCGGCACAGTTCCGCCGATTTGTAGCAGGCCACGCCGCCGCTCAAGCCCAGGACAATGTGTTTGCCAGCCAACTGTTCGTTCATGGGGGCGCAATTTAGCAGAGGGCATGGCCCCTGCCACTGCATCCCTGCAGTGGGCTGATTACAATCCCAATTTCCCACCACCATCAAAGACATGACCAAATTCGTCTTCGTCACCGGCGGTGTGGTGTCTTCCCTGGGCAAGGGAATCGCCTCAGCCTCCCTTGCCGCGATCCTCGAATCGCGGGGTCTCAAAGTCACCCTCATCAAGCTCGACCCGTACATCAACGTGGACCCGGGCACCATGTCGCCCTTCCAGCATGGTGAGGTCTTCGTGACCGACGACGGCGCCGAAACCGACCTGGACCTCGGCCACTACGAGCGCTTCATCGAAACGCGCATGAAGCAGGCCAACAACTTCACCACCGGCCGCATCTACCAGTCCGTGCTGGAGAAGGAGCGCCGCGGCGACTACCTTGGCAAAACCGTGCAGGTGATCCCGCACGTGACCAATGAAATCCAGGAGTTCATCAAGCGCGGCGCCGGCATCGGCACGCCAGACGCCGTGGACGTGGCCATCTGCGAGGTGGGCGGCACGGTGGGCGACATCGAGTCGCTGCCCTTCCTGGAGGCGGTGCGCCAGCTCTCGCTGAAGCTGGGCCCGAACAATTCGGCCTTCGTGCACCTGACCTACCTGCCGTGGATCGCCGCGGCCGGCGAACTCAAGACCAAGCCCACGCAGCACACCGTGCAGAAGTTGCGCGAGATCGGCATCCAGCCCGACGCACTGCTGTGCCGCGCGCTGCACGCCGTGCCCGAGGAAGAGAAAGAGAAGATCTCCCTTTTCACCAACGTGGCCGAATGGGGCGTGATCTCCATGTGGGACGTGGACACCATCTACAAGGTGCCGCGCATGCTGCACGAGCAGGGCCTGGACGGCCTGATCTGCGACAAGCTGCGCCTGAACACACCGCCCGCCAACCTCAAACGCTGGGACGACCTGGTGTATGAGACCGAGCACCCGCGCGGCGAGGTGCAGATCGCCATGGTGGGCAAGTACGTGGAACTGTCGGACGCCTACAAGTCCGTCAACGAAGCGCTCAAGCATGCAGGCATGCAAAGCCATGTGCGCGTGAAGATCACCCACCTGGATTCCGAGACCATCACCGACGACAGCGCCGCGCAACAGCTGGCGCAGTACGACGCGATCCTGGTGCCCGGCGGCTTCGGCAGCCGCGGTGTGGAGGGCAAGATCTCCACCGCCCGCTATGCCCGCGAGCACAAGGTGCCCTACCTGGGCATCTGTCTGGGCATGCAGGTGGCCACCATCGAATATGCGCGCCATGTGGCGGGCCTGGCGGGCGCCAACTCCACCGAGTTCGACGCACACTGCAAGCACCCCGTGATCGCCCTCATCACCGAGTGGAAGGACGAGGACGGCACCATCAAGACGCGCGATGCCAACTCCGACCTGGGCGGCACCATGCGCCTGGGCGCGCAGTCCTCCGACGTGCAGCCGGGCACGCTGGCCCACAGCATCTACGGCGACGTGGTGACCGAGCGCCACCGCCACCGCTACGAGGCCAACGTGCAGTACCTGGACAAGCTGCGCACCGCCGGCTTGGTGATCTCGGCGCTCACGCAACGTGAGCACCTGACCGAGATCGTCGAGCTGCCCAAGAGCGTTCACCCCTGGTATATCGGCGTGCAGTTCCACCCCGAGTTCAAGTCCACGCCCTGGAGCGGCCACCCGCTGTTCAACGCCTTCATCAAGGCGGCCGTGGAACACCAGAAGCCAGCGGCGAAAGCCTGATTGGAAGGAAAGCCCATGCAGCTGTGCGGATTCAACGTCGGCCTTCAACATCGCTTCTTCCTGATCGCAGGCACCTGCTCCATTGAAGGCCTGGAGATGTCGCTCGACGTGGCCGGCCAACTCAAGGAGGCCTGCGCGCCGCTGGGCATCCCGCTGATCTACAAGGGCTCGTTCGACAAGGCCAACCGCTCGTCCGGCACCAGCAAGCGCGGTGTCGGCCTGGATGCCGGTTTGAAGATCCTGGACGAAGTGCGCCGCCAGCTGCAGTTGCCCATCCTGACCGATGTGCACGACACCTCGCACGTGGCCGAAGTGGCCAGCGTGGTCGACGTGCTGCAGACCCCGGCCTTCCTGTGCCGCCAGACGGATTTCATCCGTGCCGTGGCGCAAAGCGGCAAGCCGGTGAACATCAAGAAGGGCCAGTTCCTTGCACCCTGGGACATGAAGAACGTCATCGACAAGGCCCGCGCCGCCGCGCGCGAGGTGGGCCTGTCGGAAGACCGCTTCCTGGCCTGCGAGCGCGGCGTGAGCTTTGGCTACAACAACCTCGTGGCCGACATGACCAGCCTGGCCGAGATGCGCAATTCCGGCGCGCCCGTGGTGTTCGACGTAACCCACTCGGTACAGAAGCCCGGCGGCCTGGGCGCCGTGAGCGGCGGCGCGCGCGACATGGTGCCCGTGCTGGCCCGTGCCGGCGTGGCCGTCGGCGTGGCGGGCCTGTTCATGGAAACGCACCCCAAGCCCGCCGAGGCCTGGTCGGACGGCCCCAACGCCGTGCCGCTCAAGCACATGCGCGCGTTGCTTGAAACGCTGGTGGCGCTCGACGACGTGACCAAGAAGAACGGTTTTCTCGAAAACAACTTTGGAGCCTGACACCATGCCCAGCGGCTACATCATCGCCAACGTCCGCGTGACCAACCCCGCGCAGTACGAGGAATACAAGAAGTGGTCCACCGCCGCCTTCGCGGCGCACAACGCCGAGATCTGCGTGCGTGGCGGCCAGGTGGAGGTGATGGAGGGCGACTGGCAGCCCGAGCGTGTGGTGATCGCCAAGTTCCCCAGCTTCGAGGCGGCCAAGGCGTTCTACCATTCGCCCGAATACGGCAAGGCCCGTGCGGCGCGCGAGGGCGCAGCCATCATGCGGCTGGTGTGCGTCGAAGGCCTTTGATGCTACCCATTTGATAGCTGCCAGCGCTTGATGGAAAAGCGCTAGCGGCCAATTTGATTAAAAACTTCCGCAAAAGGAAACCCATGAGTGCCATCGTTGACATCGTAGGCCGCGAAGTGCTGGACAGCCGCGGCAATCCCACCGTCGAATGCGACGTGCTGCTGGAATCGGGCGTGATGGGCCGCGCGGCCGTGCCCTCGGGCGCGTCCACCGGCTCGCGCGAAGCCATCGAGCTGCGCGACGGCGACAAGGCCCGCTACCTGGGCAAGGGCGTGCTTAAGGCCGTGGAGCACATCAACACCGAGATCAGCGAGGCCGTACTGGGCCTGGACGCCTCCGAGCAGGCCTTCCTGGACAAGACCCTGATCGACCTGGACGGCACCGACAACAAGAGCCGCCTGGGCGCCAACGCCATGCTGGCCGTCTCCATGGCCGTGGCCCGCGCCGCCGCCGAAGAGTCCGGCCTGCCCCTGTACCGCTACCTCGGCGGCATGGGCGGCATGCAGCTGCCCGTGCCGATGATGAACGTCATCAACGGCGGCGCGCACGCCAACAACAGCCTGGACCTGCAGGAGTTCATGATCATCCCCGTGGGCGCACCGAGCTTCCGCGAGGCCGTGCGCTGGGGCGCCGAGGTGTTCCACGCGCTCAAGAAGATCATCCACGACAAGGGCATGAGCACCGCCGTGGGCGACGAAGGCGGTTTTGCGCCTTCCGTGGAAAACCACGAAGCCGCCATCCAGCTGATCCTGCAGGCGATTGAGGCCGCCGGCTACACCGCGGGCGAGCAGATCGCCCTGGGCCTGGACTGCGCCGCCAGCGAGTTCTACAAGGACGGCCAGTACGTGCTGGAAGGCGAAGGCGGCCTGCGCCTGACCGCCCAGCAGTGGACCGACATGCTCGCCACCTGGTGCGACAAGTACCCCATCATCTCCATCGAAGACGGCATGGCCGAAGGCGACTGGGACGGCTGGAAGACCCTGACCGAGCGCCTGGGCCAGAACGTGCAGCTGGTGGGTGACGACCTGTTCGTGACCAACACCAAGATCCTGAAGGAAGGCATCGACAAGCGCATCGCCAACTCGATCCTCATCAAGATCAACCAGATCGGCACGTTGACCGAGACCTTCGCCGCCATCGAGATGGCCAAGCGCGCCGGCTACACCGCCGTGATCAGCCACCGCTCGGGCGAGACCGAGGACTCGACGATCGCCGACATCGCCGTGGGCACCAACGCCGGCCAGATCAAGACCGGCTCGCTCTCGCGCTCCGACCGCATCGCCAAGTACAACCAGCTGCTGCGCATCGAAGAAGACCTGGGCGACATCGCCTTCTATCCCGGCCGCGCCGCGTTCTACAACCTGCGCTAAGCCCACCCGCGCCGCTGCGCCCCGCCATGGGCACACGCATCGTTCCGCTCGCCCTGCTGCTGCTCCTCGTGGGGATCCACGCGCAGCTGTGGACCGGGCGCGGCAGTGTCGGCCATGTAGAGGACATGCGCCGGCAGATCGCCGCCCAGCAGGCGGCGAATGCGCAGGCGCGCCAGGCCAATGAGCGCCTGGCCGCCGAAGTGCAGGACCTGAAGGACGGCCTGGAGATGGTCGAGGAAAAGGCGCGCAGCGAACTGGGCATGGTCAAGCCCGGCGAGATCTACGTGCACGTCACCCCGGCCCGCAAGTGAGCCCCTCGCCCGGCCCCGTGCCCGGCGCTGCGGCGGTGCGCATCGCCATCCTGGGCGCGCACGCGCCCGCCTGCACCGCCTTGCGCGACGGCATCGCACAGCACTGTCCCGCGCTCGCAGTCACGGTGGCCGGCCCCGATCTGCCAGCCCTGCCGGCGGACCTCACGCTGCTGTGCGCACTGGACCTTCCCGATGCACACGAGCTGCAACTGCGCGGCGCGCTGGCCCAGGCCGGCACGGCCTACCAGGTGCTGTACGGGCCGCCAGCGGCGCAACTTCGCAATGCACTAAACGCTATTGATTTAATAGCTACTCGCGCTTTCCCATCAAGCGCAGAAGTCGAATTGAAACCTGAACCCAGCCGTCCTCGGCTGCGCGCTTGGGGTTGCGAAGAATGCGTGGAGCCCCAGTGCGAGCACCGGCTGTTCACCGCGCTGCGCGGCCTGGGTGCGGGGGCGTGAGGCGGACGCTTCACGCTCGTTGAAGCGCGACCGCCTGCAGCGCCACGGCGCGCAGGCTGGCTCGCGAAAGCCGCCCAGAGCGGCCGCCTGGATCACTGCATGCGCGACGGCGCGGGCGGCTGCTTGTGCGGATCGGTGAACAGCTGCGCAGCATCCACCGGGTCGAAGTGGTACTGCTGGCCGCAGTATTCGCAGCCCACCTCGATGTTGCCACGCTCCTCCAGGATGCTCTCGACCTCTTCCGTGCCCAGGCTGCGCAGCATGTTGCCCACACGCTCGCGGCTGCAGGAACACGCGAAGCGCGGGCCGCTATCGCCCTGCTGAGGCGCGAAGCGCAGCAGTTTTTCCTCCCAGAACAAGCGGCGCAGGATGGTGTCCACGTCCAGCGTGAGCAGCTCCTCTCGCGTGAGGCTGCTCGCCAGCGTAGCGATACGGTTGTAGTCCTCGTTGCGGCCGATCTGGTCCTCGTCCTCGCGCCCATGGCCGCCGGCCAGGTTGGCCTCGCCCTTCAGGGGCATGCGCTGGATCAGCACGCCCGCGGCCACCTGGTCGTTGGCAGCCAGCACCAGGGTGGTATCGAGCTGCTCGGACTGCAGCATGTAGTGCTGCAGCACGTCGCTGAGCTTGTGCAGCTTTTCCTGGTGGTCGCCATACAGCGGCACCACACCCTGGTAGGGCTGCTGGCCGGGCAGACGGTCCTTGGGGTCCAGCGTGATGGCGCAGCGCCCGCCGCCGCCCACGTTCACCATGTCCGGCAGGCCCGCGTTCGCGGGCAGTTCGCCCGACACCGACGCGGTGGCGCGCAGGCTCAGGTCGGACTGCACCTCGGCCACGGCCAGCTTGACCGGGCCGTCACCAAAGACCTGCAGCACCAGCGCGCCGTTGAACTTGATGTTCGACTGCATCAGCACGCCGGCGGCGGCCATCTCACCCAGCAGCTCGCTCACGGGCGCGGGGTATGGCCCCGTTTCGGTGTTGGCCGCGCGGCGGCGCAGCAGCTCTGTCCAGGCGTCGGTCAGGCGCACGATCATGCCGCGCACGGGCAGGCCATCAAACAAAAACTTGTGCAGTTCGGACACGCAGTATTTCCATTCAATCAACGGCCGGGCTATTACCCCAGCTTGCGCAGACCCGCCTTGAAGCGGCGCGCGTTTTCCATGTAATGCCGCGCACTCTGGCGCAGCCCTTCGATCTGCTCGGGCGTGAGCTGGCGCACCACCTTGGCCGGACTGCCCAGGATCATCGATCCGTCGGGAAACTCCTTGCCCTCGGTGACCAGCGAGCCGGCGCCCACCAGGCAGTTGCGGCCTATCTTCGCGCCGTTGAGCACGATGGCGCCAATGCCGATCAGTGATTCATCCCCGACGGTGCAGCCATGCAGCATGACCTGGTGGCCCACGGTGACGCGCTCACCGATCACCAGCGGCTGGCCGATGTCGGCGTGCAGCACGCTCGCGTCCTGCACGTTGGTGCCCGCGCCGATGGTGATGCGCGCCGTGTCGCCACGCACCACGGTGCCGAACCACACGCTGGCGTCCTCGCCCAGCACCACGTCGCCCATCACCTGGCCACTGTCGGCCACCCAGGCCGATGCGGCCACCTGCGGCGCCACGCCGTCGAGTTCATAGATCGCCATCGCTTGTCTGTCTCCGTTGTTTGTGTAGGGGGAACCTAGAATTGTAGGGATGGAGCTTCGCCAACGTGCCCTGGAGGTCTTGCGCCTCTGCGACCCTGAAGAAAAATCGGCCGCAGCGCTGGATATGTATGCGCAAGCAGCTCGCATTTCAATAGCGACAGAAACGCGTCTCACCGCCCCGCCCGCCGACACCCTGCCCGGCCGCCCCGCGCGGCCGCAGCTGCTGCACCACACCGCCGTGGCACGCCGCTCGCCCGCCACGCCCGAGGGGCGCGCGGTGCTGATCCACGCCATCGCCCATATCGAGTTCAACGCCATCAACCTCGCGCTGGACGCCATCTGGCGCTTTGCCGGCATGCCCGAGACGTTCTACCGCGACTGGCTGCGCGTGGCGGCCGAGGAGGCGAAGCATTTTTTCCTGCTGCGTGACCACCTGCGCCGGCAACTGCACCATGACTATGGCGACTTTCCCGCGCACCAGGGCCTGTGGAGCATGTGCGAGAAGACGGCCGACGACATCGTGGCGCGCATGGCCCTGGTGCCGCGCACCCTGGAGGCGCGCGGACTGGACGCCACGCCGCTGATCCAGCACAAGCTGCGCCAGGTCGGTACACCGGACGCGCTGGCCGCCGTGGCGATCCTGGACACCATCCTGCGCGAGGAAGTGGGCCACGTGGCCATCGGCAACCACTGGTACGGCTGGCTGTGCACGCGCGCCGGACTGGACCCCGTGGCGCACTACGCCGCGCTGGTCCAGCGTTACGAAGCCCCCCGCCCGAAGCCGCCGCTGAACGAGGCGGCACGCCGCGCAGCCGGTTTCAGCGAGGCGGAGATGCGCTGGCTGCAGCACGGCTGAATCGCCTCCAGCCGCACTGCCATCCCCCAGCCATCGGGGGTTCTTCCCTACAATGCCAGCAGCGATACGCCACGCCGCTGCCGCCAGCCCTCGCGCCTGCGGCGGGCATCCGCATCGCCCGGTATCCCGCACACGCCCAGGCATTCCATGACGAACCCCACACCTCCCGCTTCTCCCTCGGCGGCCGGCGCCTCCCAGGCTGGCAGCACCGGCTCCATGATCGCCCGGCAGGCCATCATGAACGGCCAACAGGCGGTCGTCGGCTACGAACTCTTCAACCGCTCGCGCTCCACCGTCGGCCACACGGCCGCCAGCGATGTGATCCTGGTCTTCACCGCGCTGTCGCATGCGGGCACCGAAGAGCTGGTGGGCAAGATGCTGATTTTCGTGAACTGCACCCACGAAAGCCTGACGGGCGGGCACCTGGAACTGGTGAACCCCGACAAGGTGGTGCTGGAGATCCCTCCGCTGGGCCACGTGGCCGCGGCCGAGGTGCATGCGCGGCTTCCCATCCTGCAGGCGCTGCGCAGCCGCGGCTTTCACCTCGCCTTCAACCACACGGTGCTGGAGTCCACCTACGCGCCCTGGCTGCCGCTGGCCGACTACATCAAACTCGACATGTCGGTGCTTGCGCGCGACCAGCTCGCGGTGCTGATCAACTACGCGGGGCGCCATTCCCAGGCCGAACTGATCGCGGAAAAGCTCGAAACCGCGCAACAGTACGACATGGTGTCGTCCATGGGCGTGGAAATGTTCCAGGGCTACTGGTTCTCGCGTCCCACGCTGGTGGAGGCCAAACTGCTCACCCCCGGCCAGGCGAGCATCGTGCAGCTGCTCAACCTGGTGCGCAGCCAGGCCAGTACCGACGAGATCGAAGAGGTCCTCAAAAAGGATGCTGGGCTGGCCTTCAACCTGATGCGCCTGATCAACTCCGCGGGGCTGGGCATGACGCGCGAGATCACCTCCTTTCGCCAGGCGGTGCTGCTGCTGGGACTCAAGAAGCTGTTCCGCTGGGCCGCCCTGCTGCTCACGGCGGTGCGCAGCGGCGGTACGCCCCCGGCCGTGGGACAGACGGCCGTGGTGCGCGGCCGCCTCATGGAACTGCTGGCCCAGGAATTTCTGCCCGCCGAAGAAGCCGACCAGGCGTTCGTGATCGGCATCTTCTCCATGCTGGACCAGATGCTCGGCATGCCGCTGGCCTCCGCCGTGGGGCTGCTCAACCTGCCCGAAGAGCTGTCCACTGCCCTGCTACAACGCAGCAACGTGTACGGCCAGCTGCTGACACTGGCCGAAGCCTGCGAGACCAGCGACGACCACACCTTCGACCAGATCGCCCAATCGCTCCACCTGACGAACCAGCAGATCAACTGGGCCCACTTGCAAGCCCTGGCCTGGGCGGACCAGATGGCGCCCGCCTGAGCCACTGCCGCGCCGACCTCCTAGAATCCAACGAACTTCCCACGCCATCCATGTCGAGCCTTCCAGACACCGCCGCACAGCTCCCCGCCGATTCCGCCCAGCCGTCACCCGAGGCCACCGAGGCGCAGAACCAGGTCGTCATCGCACGACAGGCCATCCTGGACGAACAGCGCACCGTCTTTGGCTACGAACTGTTCGACCGGTCCACCGCCGCGGACGCGCACACCGCCGCCAGCGATGCGGCGCTGCTGTTCAACGCGCTGTCGTATGCGGGCTCCGAGGCGCTGGTGGGCAAGAAAACCGTCTTCATCAATTGCACGCACGACAGCCTGGCCGGCGGACACCTGGAGCTGATCCACCCTGAAAAAGTGGTGCTGGAAGTACCCACACTCGGCGCCCAGGCCACGGCCGAGCAGATCGAGCAGTACATCCCCACGCTGCAAGCGGTGCGCACGCGCGGCTTTCGGCTGGCCTTCAGCCAGGACGTGCTGCGGCGCGCCTACAGCAGCTGGGTGCCTCTGGCCTCGTTCATCAAGCTGGACATGCAGGCCTTCAAGCCGGAGCTCGCCGAGCCGCTCGTGAAGTTCGCCCAAGCCCACTCGCAGGCCACCCTGGTGGCCGAGAAGGTAGAAACGGCCGAACAGTACCAGCGCATGGCTTCGCTGGGCGTGAAGCTGTTCCAGGGCTACTGGTTCGCACAGCCCTCGCTGGTCAAGGCGCAAACCATCCGTCCCTCGCAGGCGACCATCATCCAGCTCATCAACCTGGTGCGCCAGCAGGCCAGCACCGGAGAGATCGAGGAGCTGCTCAAGAAGGACCCCACGCTGTCCTTCAACCTGCTGCGTTTCATCAATTCCTCGGGCTTCGGCCTGTCGTGCGAGGTGACCTCGTTCCGTCACGCGGTGATGATCCTGGGCCTGAAGAAGCTGTTCCGCTGGGCGGCACTGTTGATGACCACCTCGCGCGCCAGCGGCTCGCCGCCCGCCGTGGGCCAGACGGCCGTGGTGCGCGGCCGCCTCATGGAACTGCTGGCCGCCGAGCTGCTGCCCCCCGAGGAATGCGACAACGCCTTCGTGGTGGGGGTCTTCTCACTGCTGGATGCGATGCTGGGCGTGCCGCTGGAGCGCGCCCTGGAAACGGTGGCCCTGCCCCAGCCGGTGCTTGACGCACTGCTGCACAACAAGGGCGTGTTCGCCCCCTTCCTGGAGCTCACCAAGGCCTGCGAAAGCGGTGACGACGAGGCTTTCGCGCGCACGGCCGAAGCGCTGCACCTGTCCAACCGCCAGGTCAACTGGGCCCACCTGCAGGCACTGGCCTGGGCCGAGAGCCTGACGGCCGACGAATAAACCCGATGCCCCCTGTGCGCGGGCCGGCCGGCGCGCGCACGGGGGCAGCCGTCAGTTCAGGCGGATGTTGGCGGCGCGGATGATGCGCGCGTTGCGCTGCGACTCCGCCGCGATCTGCCGGCGAAATGCCTCGGCGCTGCCGCCCGTGGGCACGTTGTCCGAAGCCTCCAGGCGCGCCTGGATGTCGGGCAGCGCCAGCGCACGGTTGATCTCGGCATTCAAGCGCTCCAGCACCGCGGCCGGCACGCCCGCTGGCGCGAACATGCCGAACACCGAATTCAGGTTGGCCGCGGGCAGGCCCAGTTCGCCCAGCGTGGGCACGTTCGGCAGGGTGGTCAGCCGCGCGGGCGCACCCACGGCCAGCGGGTGCAGCTTGCCCGCCTTGATCTGCTGCATCACTGCCGGGCCGGCGTTGGTGGACAGCACCTCGAACTGACCCGAAAGCGCATCGTTCAGTTGTTGCCCGCCGCCCTTGTAGGGCACGTGCGTGATCTGCACGCCGCTGCCCTGCATGATGTGTTCCAGCATGATGTGGCCCAGCGACGCCAGCCCCGATGTGGCCCATCGCACCTGGCCCGGCTGCGCCTTGGCGGTCGCCAGCAGGTTGCGGAAGTCACGCTCCTTGGCGGCCTGCGTGCCCAACAACAGCACGGGCGAGTACATCACGCTGGCCACGGGCACGATGTCGCGCGTTGCGTCGTACGGCGGCGTGCCCAGGTGCGGGTTGAGCACCAGCGGGCTGATCGCCGAGAAGCCCAGCGTGTAACCATCCGGCGCCGCCTTGGCCACCGCGTCCATGCCGATGGTGCCGCCCGCGCCGGCCTTGTTCTCCACCACCACGGGCGTGCCCAGGCGTTCGGACAGTTTGTCGCCCAACGCGCGGGCGACCACGTCGCTGACGCCGCCCGCGGGATAGGCCACGATGATGCGGATGGGCTTGGCGGGCCAAGTCTGGGCCTGCGCGCCCAGGGGCAGCGCGGCAGCCAGCGCGAGGGAGGCCAGCACGCGACGGCGCACGGAATCTGTCATTGCAACTCCAGAGTTTCAAGAAAGAGCGCGATTTTTCACCCGTTTGCCGCTGTCCGCCGGCACTCCGCGCCATGCCCCTTCAACCGCGCGGATGGTGCTGCGCATGCAGCGCCTTCAGCCGCTCGCGCGCCACGTGGGTGTAGATGGTGGTGGTGGAAATGTCGGCGTGGCCCAGCAGCAGTTGCACCACGCGCAGGTCCGCACCGTGGTTCAACAGGTGCGTGGCAAAGGCATGGCGCAGCGTGTGGGGCGACAGCGGCGCGGTGATGCCTGCAGCCTGCGCGCATTTCTTGACGATGACCCAGAACATCACGCGCGACATGGCCGCGCCGCGCTGCGTGACGAACAGGTCATCCGTTTGCTGACCGCCCAGGATGGCGCCACGCCCCTCGGCCAGGTAGCGCTGCAGCCAGCGGTGCGCCTCTTCGCCAAAGGGCACCAGCCGCTCCTTGCCGCCCTTGCCCATGACGCGCAGCACGCCTTCGGCCAGCCCCAGGTGGAAGGTTTTCAGCGTGACCAGCTCGCTCACGCGCAGGCCGCTCGCGTACATCAGCTCCAACATGGTGCGGTCGCGCAGGCCCAGCGGCGTGGCATCGTCCGGCGCATGCAGCAGGGCCTCCACCTGCGCCTGCGTCAGCGTCTTGGGCACGCGCAGCGGCTGGCGCGCGGCTTGCAGGCGCACTGTGGGGTCGGCTGCGATGCGCCGCTCGCGCAATGCCCAGTGGAAGTAGCGCCGCAGCACGGTGAGGCGGCGGTTGGCCGACGTGGCGCGCGTCTGCGCGTGGCGGGCAGCGAAGTAGCCCTGCAGGTGGTGCTCGGCCGTGGCATCCAGCGCCAGCGGAGGGTTCTGCTGCGCCAGCCATTGGGCATACAGCGTGAGGTCCCGGCGGTAGGCGGCCAGCGTGTTGCGCGACAGGCCGTCCTCCAGCCACAGGGCGTCGATGAAGGGGTCTATGGCGTTCTGGCTGTCGGGCAACATGGCGAAAACCATAGCATCAAAAAAACGCCCGCGGCAGGCGGGCGTTTTTCAGAGGGCTGGGGGGCGCGCTTATTCCAGCGTGAGCTTCTGCTTTTGCACCACCTGCTTGTACACGCCGAACTCGGCCTTGATCTGCTCGGCGAACTGCTCGGGCGTGTTGGCGACGATGATCGAGTCGGTGTCCTCGATGCGCTTGCGCACGGCGGCATCTTCCAGCGCCTTCTTCACGCCGCCGTTGATCTTGTCCACCACGTCCTTGGGCAGGTTCTTGGGGCCCAGGATGCCGTAGTAGGCCATGCGGTTCACCGGCTCCAGGCCCACTTCCTTGAAGGTGGGCACATTGGGCAGCGCCGCCACGCGCTGCGGCGCGGACACCACGATGGGCACAAGCTTGCCGCTCTTGATGAAGGGCAACGCCGAGGGCAGGTTGTCGAAGATGATGGGCACCTGACCCGCCACGGTGTCGTTGAGTGCCGGACCCGCGCCGCGGTAGGGAATGTGCGTGACGAAGCTGTTGGTGAGGCTCTTGTACAGCTCCATCAGCAGGTGGCCGATGCCGCCTGTGCCCGAGGACGCGTACGAGTACTTGCCGGGGTTCTTCTGGATCTCCGCCAGGAAGGACTTGTAGTCCTTGGCCGGGAAGCTGGGATGCACCGCGATGATGTTGGGCGTGGCCGCGATGTTGATGATGGGCGTGAAGTCCGTGATCGGGTTGTACGGGATCTTGGAGTTGATGGCCGGATTGGTCGCCGTGGTGGACACGGTGGCCACGCCCAGGTTGTACCCATCGGGCGCTGCGCGCGCCGTTTCCTGCGCGCCAATCACGCCGCCGCCGCCGCCCCGGTTCTCCACCACCACCGACTGGCCGAGCGCGCGCGACAGTGGGTCGGCGATCACGCGGGCGATGATGTCGGTGGTGCCGCCGGGCGCGAAGGGCACCAGCAGCTTGACGGGCTTGTTGGGGTAGCCCTGGGCGAAGGCGGTGCCCGCGGTGGCCGCCAGCGCCAAAGCCAGCAGGTTGCGACGTTGCATGCGAAATCTCCTCATCAAATTGTGTTTGGTGGAAAAAACAGGGGGTAGGCGGCGATCCTACGGTGCCATGCCGCTTTGACCACCGCGGGCGCCGCGCTGATTTGTTGGGAGTTTCCCCAATCATTCGCGCCGCCGGCCTACAGCGCCACGGTATGCTGCGCGCCGTGAGTTACGTGCAGCTTCTTCTCCCGGATTTCTCGCTGATCCTGTTCGGCTACCTGCTGTGCCGCTACACGCCCCTCAACCGCTCCGTCTGGCAGCCGGTGGAAAGCCTGGTGTATTACCTGCTGTTCCCGGTGCTGCTGTTCCAGTCCATCGTCAAGAGCCCCATCAACGTGGGCGAGGCCACCGGCCTGGTGGTGGCCGGCGTGGGCACGGGCCTGTGCGGCGTGGTGCTGGCCTACAGCCTGCCGCACCTGCCCTGGCTGGGCAGGCACATCGACCGGCGCGACCACGCGGCGGCGGCGCAGGTGGCCTTCCGCTTCAACTCCTTCATCGTGCTGGCCCTGGCCGAGCGCCTGGCGGGTGCGCAGGGCCTGCTCATGGTGGCGGTGCTGATTGGCGTGTGCGTACCGCTGCTGAACGTGGCCGCCGTGTGGCCCATGGCGCGCGGCGGCCAGCAGGGCTTCGTGCGCGAACTGCTGCGCAACCCGCTGATCATCGCCACGGCGACGGGGCTGGCGGCCAACCTGCTGGGCTTTCGCATCCCGCCGTGGCTGGAGCCCACGGTGGGTCGCATCAGCGCCGCGTCGCTGGCGCTGGGGCTCATGGCGGCAGGCGCGGGCATGCAGTTCGGCCTGCTCACGCGCAGCAAGCTGCTGTCTGCATCGGTGCTGACCATTCGCCACCTGGCACAGCCGCTGATCGCCTGGGGGTTCGCGCATCTGCTGGGGCTGGACGCCACGCAGACCTCGGTGCTGATGGCGTTCTGCGCCGTGTCCACGGCATCAACCTGTTATGTACTCGCCGCGCGCATGGGCTACAACGGCGCGTATGTCGCGGGCTTGGTCACGCTCTCCACGGTGCTGGGGGTGGTGAGCCTGCCCTTCGCTCTGGGCTTGTTGCGTTGATGCTATTTAATTAATAGCTACTCGCGCTTACCCTGCATGCGTTGCAGGCCATTTTTATTCAGTTTTCCTGTGCCAGCGCCCAGGCCACATGCTCGCGCACCAGCGGGCTCGGGTCATCAGCGCGTGCGGCCAGAGCGGCGCGAACGACAGGGTCGCGGGTCGCGCGCAACGCATTGCCCAGCGCCACGGCGATGTTGCGCAGCCAGCGCTCATGGCCGATGCGACGGATCGGGCCGCCCTCGGTCATGCGCAGGAAGGTCTCCTCGTCCCACGTAAACAGATGCACGAGCTGCTGCCCCACCAGCCCCGCGCGCACATCGAAATCGGGCAGGCTGCTGGTCTGCGCGAACTTGTTCCACGGGCAGATGAGCTGGCAATCGTCGCAGCCATAGATGCGGTTGCCCATGAGCGGGCGCAACTCCAGCGGAATGTGCCCGGCGTGCTCGATGGTGAGGTAGGAGATGCAGCGGCGCGCATCCAGGCGGTACGGCGCGATGATGGCCTGCGTGGGGCAGACATCGATACATGCCTGGCAACTGCCGCAGTGGTGCGTGACGGGCTCGGTGGGTTCAAGGGGCATATCCACATAGATCTCGCCCAGAAAGAACATCGAGCCGGCCTCGCGGCTCAGCACCAGTGTGTGCTTGCCGCGCCAGCCCTGGCCGCTGCGGCGCGCAAGCTCGGCCTCCAGCACCGGCGCCGAGTCGGTGAACACGCGGTGGCCAAAGGGCCCTACTGCCTCAGCAACGCGGTCGCTGAGCTTTTGCAGCCGCGCGCGCAGCACCTTGTGGTAATCGCGTCCCCGGGCGTAGACGGAAACCACCGCCTCGGTGGGTCGCGCCAGCCGGCCAAGTTCAATGGCCTGCCAGCCTTCGGAGGCTTCCAGCGCCATCGCGCGCGGCAGGTAGTCCATGCGCGCAGTGATCACGCTCACGGTGCCGGGCACCAGCTCCGCCGGGCGGGCACGCTTCAGGCCATGCGCCGCCATGTAATGCATCTCGCCATGGAACCCTTGGGCCAGCCATTGCATCAATCCGGGCTCGGCGGAGGACAAGTCCACGCCGGCCACCTTGATTTGGGAAAATCCCAGCTCGCGGGCCCAGCCTTGTATTTGAGGAACGAGTTGACTGCTGCACACCATCAACACCCGATTGTAGAAACGCCGCACTGCCTGTCGCTGCAATGGAAGGACGAGGAGGACACGGCACGCTTCGCCGTGCGCCTGGCCGCGCAGCCCGGCCTGCGCAATGCCTTCATCGCCCTGCATGGCGACCTGGGTGCAGGCAAGACCACGCTGGTGCGCCACCTGCTGCGCGCCCTGGGCGTGCAGGGGCGCGTCAAGAGCCCCACCTACGCCGTGGTCGAGCCGCACCAGGCACCAGGACTGAACATCTGGCACTTCGACTTCTACCGTTTCAGCGACCCGCGCGAGTGGGAAGACGCAGGCTTTCGCGACATCTTCGCCAGCCCCGGCCTGAAGCTGGCCGAGTGGCCTGGCCATGCAGGAACCCTCATCCCGCCTGCGGATATTGCTATTCACATTGAAGCGGAGGATGATTCAGCCCGGCACGTGACGCTGCGAGCCCACACGCCCCATGGCAGCGCCATACTGCAAGGACTGGACACCCCATGAGCGATGCCCGCCGCCCTTCCCCCCTTCACAGCCGCCGCACCCTGCTGCGCGCGGGTAGCCTGGTGCTGCTGCTGGGCACGCAGCAGATCGCACGCGGCGCCACCATCGTCGCGGTGCGTGTCTGGCCCGCGCCCGACTATTCACGGGTGACCATCGAATCGGACCGCGCGCTCACGGCCCGCCAGACCTTCGTGGACACGCCGCCGCGCCTGGCCGTGGACATCGAGGGTATCGACCTCAACCCCTCGCTGCGCGAACTGGTCGCCAAGGTGCGCGCAGACGATCCCAACATCGCCGGCATCCGCGTGGGCCAGAACGCGCCCGGCGTGGTGCGCCTGGTGGTGGACCTGAAGCAGGCGGCGCGGCCGCAGGTCTTCACGCTGCAGCCCGTGGCCGCGTACCAGCACCGGCTGGTGTTCGACCTGTATCCCGCGCAGCCGCCCGACCCGCTGGAGGCACTGATCGCCGAGCGGCTGCGCGACGCCACCGCGCCGCTGCCCGGCAGCGCGGGTACGGGGCGCGCCATGGCAGTCACCCCATTGACGGACCCTCTGGGTGACCTGATTGCACGGCATTCCGCACCGCAGGCCATGCCCCCTGCCCTGCCCGTGCCGGGCACGGCGGTGGCAACCGCACCCGTGGCGCCGGCACCCGCCGCCCCGGCGCGCCCTGCCGCGCCCGCCACCCCGCCTACGACGGCCCGAGCGGCGTATTCCACCGACCGCCTCATCATCATCGCGCTGGACCCCGGCCACGGCGGCGAAGACCCGGGCGCCATCGGCCCGCGCGGCACGCGCGAAAAGGACGTGGTGCTGAAAGTGGCGCACCTGCTGCGCGACCGCATCAATGCCACGCAGGTGGGCGGCAACCCCATGCGCGCCTTCCTCACGCGCGACGGTGACTTCTTCGTGCCGCTGGCGGCGCGCGTGGACAAGGCGCGGCGCGTGCAGGCGGACCTGTTCGTGTCCATCCACGCCGACGCCTTCACCACCCCGTCGGCACGCGGCGCCAGCGTGTTCGCGCTGAGCCAGGGCGGCGCGTCCAGCTCGGCCGCGCGCTGGCTGGCCAACAAGGAGAACGAGGCCGACCTGATCGGCGGCGTGAACCTGGGCGCCCAGCAGGACCGCCATGTGCAGCGCGCGCTGCTGGACATGAGCACCACGGCGCAGATCAACGACAGCCTGAAGCTCGGCAGCGTGCTGCTGGGCGAGATCGGCGGCATGGCCAAGCTGCACAAGCCGCGCGTGGAGCAGGCGGGCTTTGCCGTGCTCAAGGCGCCCGACATTCCCAGCGTGCTGGTGGAGACGGCCTTCATCAGCAACCCCGAGGAAGAGTCCAAGCTGCGGTCCGCCGCGTATCAAGAGCAGTTGGCCGACGCGCTGATGCGCGGCATCGTCCGATACTTCGCGAAAAACCCGCCGCTGGCGCGCAGCCGCACCGTCTGAGCAGCGCGGCCGTGCCGGCGGCCAGGAGACCGCCATGGCACTGCCCCACGCCCAGTCCTGCGAAGTCGTCAGCCTCCGGCCCCTGGGGCCGCGCCTGCACGACACCCCCACCAGCGCCCTCATCAAGGCCGGCCAGCTGGAAGTGATCCGCGTGGTGCTGCCCGCCGGTAAAGAGCAGCACCAGCACGACGCACCGGGTGAGGTCACGCTGCTGTGCCTGGAGGGCGAGGTGCTTTTCCAGGCCGGCGCGCAGTCGCATACCCTGCGCGAAGGCGACTTCCTGCACCTGGTGCCGCGCATTCCGCATGTGCTGCGGGCGCTGCAGGACGCCTCGCTGCTGGTGACGATCTGTCTCGCACCGGGTTAGGGCCTGGGGCCGCCGCGTCCTACACGCGCCGGCAAGACGGGCCTACACCGGCGCGGGGCCTGCGGGGTGACAGTTGAGTCACGGCCCCACACCGGGGTCTGTTGACCATAAGGAGCCACCATGCAATACCGCCACCTTCTCTCCGCCGCCGCCTGCGCAGCCGCCCTGGGCCTGGTGGGCTGCTCGTCCAATCCCACCAACGCCCAGATCGGCACCGGTGTCGGCGCCGTGGCTGGCGGCGCACTCGGTAGCGCCGTGGGCGGCACGGCCGCCACCATTGGCGGCGCCGCCGCTGGCGCGCTGATCGGCCACGAACTGGGTGAGGACCGGGACCGCGATCGCCGCCGTTGACGGCCCGCCTGAGAGCCTCACCATGCAGAACGCCACCCCTCTCGCGAGGCGGTGGCGTTTTATATGGAATATGGCCTTAACGCGCTTCTAGCAAGCGCGACTAGCTATCTATTCAATAGCAACCGCAGTTCCCTGTGCCTTGCGCCCGGCGCGCCATGCGCCAAAGATGGCAATCAGGCCGGGGATGAAGATCATGGCCCAGATGATCTTGTCCAGATGCCGCTGCACCCAGGCCATGTTTCCAAAGAAGTACCCCGCCGTGCAGATGCCCACGACCCACAGTACCGCACCACCGACGTTGTAGGCCGTGAACTTGCCCCGCCCCATGGCCGCCACGCCGCCCACGAAGGGAGCGAACGTGCGGATGAAGGGCATGAAGCGCGCCAGCACGATGGTGATGCCGCCATAGCGCTCATAGAACGCATGGGCCTGGTCGAAGGCCTTCTTGTTGAACCAGCGCGAGCTTTCCCACTGGAATACCTTGGGTCCGAAATAGCGCCCGATGCTGTAGTTGCACTGGTCGCCCAGGATCGCCGCAGCCAGCAGAACCGCGCAGGCCAGCGGGAAGTTCATCAACCCTGCACCGCTGAGCGCCCCCACCACGAACAGCAGCGAGTCACCCGGCAAAAAGGGCATCACCACCACGCCCGTCTCCACGAACACGATGATGAACAGCAGCGCGTACACCCAGGGGCCATAGCTGGCCACGAAGGCGGCGAGATGCTTGTCCACATGCAGGATGAAATCGATCAGGAACGCAAAGACTTCCAAAACACAAACCTCCCGTTGGCGAAGTGCGCCGTAATGTACCCGCGCCCCCAATGCCCCTGGTTGCACCACACCACCATTGGCAATTGCTCACACTTGTTGGCAATTGGCAAACAAGCCGCGGGGCACACTTCACACGGCCGCGCCATAGTGCACCCACGGCGTGAGCACCGCGCCGCACCTCATTACAAGACCATTTTCCCGAAAGGAACCGCCATGACCGTCCTCCGCCACAGCCGCCTGATCGCCACTGCCGCACTGCTCACGGGCGCCCTTGCACTGGGCGGCTGCGCCCACCGGCCCAGCAACGCACAGATCGGCACGGGCGTCGGCGCCGTGGCCGGTGGCCTGGTGGGCAGCGCGGTGTTCGGCTCCACGCTGGGTACCGTGGGCGGCGCCGCCGCCGGCGCGCTGATCGGCAACGAGGTCGGCCGCAACAACGACCGCGGCTACCGCCACCGCCACTGACCCTTACAGCACCCGCGGTCGCATCGCCACCTAAAATCCCCGCGTGACCGCACAGCCTTCCGACACCGCCCTCGCCCCCGCGCCCCGGCGCCCCATTCGCGACCTGCCCGACGAGCTCATCAGCCAGATCGCGGCCGGCGAAGTGGTGGAGCGCCCCGCGTCTGCCGTGCGCGAGCTGGTGGACAACGCCCTGGATGCGGGCGCCACCCAGATCACCGTGCGCCTGCTGGCCGGCGGCGTACGCCTGATCGCCGTGGAGGACGACGGCAGCGGCATCCCGCAGGATGAGCTGCCGGTGGCCCTGCGCCGCCACGCCACCAGCAAGATCACCAACCTGCACGACCTGGAGTCGGTCGCCACCATGGGTTTTCGCGGCGAGGCGCTGGCCGCCATCGCGTCGGTGTCCGAGATGGCACTGCTGTCGCGCACCGCGCAGCAGGCCAGCGCCTTTCTGCTGGATGCGCGCAGCGGCGAACTGCGCCCCGCGGCACGCAGCCGTGGCACGACCGTGGAGGTCAAGGAGTTGTTCTTCTCTACCCCCGCGCGGCGCAAGTTCCTCAAGACCGACGCGACCGAGCTCGCCCACTGCATCGAGGCCGTGCGCCGCCATGCGCTGGCGCGGCCCGACGTGGGCTTTGCCATCTGGCACGAAGGCAAGCTGGTGGAGCAATGGCGCGCCACCCTGACCCCCGCTGCCACAGCGGACGAGGGCAAACGCCAGCAGGCCCTGCAGCAGCGCCTGAGCGACGTGCTGGGCGAGGACTTCATCCGCGACTCCGTTCCTGTGCACCTGCGCCTGGGCGCGGTCACGGTGACGGGCCGCGCCGGGCTGCCCGATGCCGCCCGTTCGCGTGCAGACCAGCAGTTCTGCTACGTGAACGGCCGCTTCGTGCGCGACAAGGTGCTCACGCATGCCGCGCGCAGCGCCTACGAGGACGTGCTGCACGGCCACAAGCAGCCGGTATACGCGCTGTACGTACAGATCGACCCGCAGCGTGTGGACGTGAACGTGCACCCGACCAAGATCGAGGTGCGCTTTCGCGACAGCCGGGAGGTGCACCAGGCCGTGCGCCACGCGGTGGAGAACGCTCTGGCGGCGCCGCGCGCGCAGGCGCTGGCGGCTGCCGCCGCTTCAACTTCTGTAGCGCCTGCCGCTCCATCCGTGGGCGATTCAGATAGAAACCCGGCTCATCCCCCCTATTGGCAAGCGCAAGCAGCTATCAAATTTGAAGAGCGCGCGGGCCACAAGGTCTCTGACCTACAAGCACTCTGGGGCACATCCACGGCTGCGCCACCGCCCGGTATGCCGGCAACCACCGCCATGGCACCGGTCGCTCCAGGCGCGCCCACGGCGCCGTCCTTCTCGCCCGCCAGCGCGGCTCCACTGGCTGCCGTCGACATGGCGACTGCGCCCGTCGAGGATGCACACACCTGGCCGCTGGGCCGCGCCGTGGCGCAGGTCCATGGCGTGTATATCCTGGCCGAAAGCGCGCAGGGCTTGGTGGTGGTGGACATGCATGCGGCGCACGAACGCATCGTGTACGAGCGGCTCAAGGCCCAGGTGGACCAAGGTGCACGCATCGCCAGCCAGCCACTGCTCATCCCCGCCACCTTTGCCGCTACCCCCGAAGAGGTGGCGACCGCCGAGGCGCATGCCGACACGTTGGCCCAGCTGGGACTGGAGGTCGTGCCGTTCTCGCCGCGCACCCTGGCCGTGCGCGCCGTGCCCACGACGCTGGCCCAGGGCAACCCCGTGGAGCTGGCGCGCAGCGTGCTGGCCGAGCTGGCCACCCATGACGCCAGCACCGTGGTGCAGCGCGCGCAGAGCGAGATCCTTGCCACCATGGCCTGCCATGGCGCCGTGCGGGCCAATCGTCGGTTGACGCTGGACGAGATGAACGCCCTGCTGCGCCAGATGGAAGTCACCGATCGCTCCGACCAGTGCAACCACGGCCGCCCCACCTGGCGCCAACTCAGCATGAAAGAGCTGGACGCGCTGTTCCTGCGCGGGCGCTGAGCGCATCCACACACCCTCTCACGCCGCTACCACCCAGCGGCATTCCTTTCTTCCCCGACTGCCTTGCACTGCCAGCGCTGCTTTGGCGGTGCCCAGGGCGGCGCAGCCGTGCCCCTGTCAAACCGTTGCGCAATCCCGCGCAACAGGGCATTCGCCGTCGACTTCGCACCAAAAGCGCGCAAGAAAACGCACCAGCAACGCGCGACAACCCCGAAAACCTGTCCCATTGCGGGGCATCAAATCCAAAATGGTGCATAACCACATGTCGTTTTGACATAATTCGATGCTGCATTGCCGCATCGCTAAATTTCCCTTGAGCAGAAAGTCCTTATGAAGCACCAATCCGTGGGCCATTTCCTTGAACAGGTTGCACAGCGCAACCCCGGCCAGCCCGAATACCTGCAAGCCGTGACCGAGGTCATGGAAAGCCTGTGGCCGTTCATCGAAAAGAACCCGCGCTATGCCGAGCAAGGCCTGCTGGAGCGCCTGGTGGAGCCCGAGCGGGTGGTGATGTTCCGCGTGTCCTGGTTCGACGATCACGGCAATGTGCATATCAACCGCGGCTATCGCATCCAGCACAGCATGGCGATCGGCCCTTACAAGGGCGGCCTGCGCTTTCACCCCTCGGTAAACCTGTCGGTGCTGAAGTTCCTGGCCTTCGAGCAGACCTTCAAGAACGCGCTGACCACGCTGCCCATGGGCGGCGGCAAGGGTGGCTCGGACTTCGACCCCAAGGGCAAGAGCCCGGCCGAAGTCATGCGCTTTTGCCAGGCCTTCGTGACGGAGCTGTTCCGCCACGTGGGTCCCGACACCGACGTGCCCGCGGGTGATATCGGCGTGGGCGGCCGTGAGGTCGGCTTCATGGCGGGCATGTACAAGAAGCTGGCCAACAACGCCGCCAGCGTGTTCACGGGCAAGGGCCTGGCCTTCGGCGGCTCGCTGATCCGCCCCGAGGCCACCGGCTACGGCACGGTGTACTTCGCCGACGAGATGCTCAAGACCCGCGGCCGCAGCTTCGACGGCCTGCGCGTGTCCGTGTCCGGCTCGGGCAACGTGGCCCAGTACGCCGTGGAAAAGGCCATGCAACTCGGTGCCAAGGTCATCACCGTGTCGGACTCCAGCGGCACCATCATCGACGAAGACGGCTTCACCCCCGAGAAGCTGGCCATCCTGATGGACGTGAAGAACCACCATTACGGCCGCGTGAGCGACTACGCCGCCCGTACCGGCGTGAAGTTCGAAGCCGGCGTGCGTCCCTGGCATGTCAAGGTGGACGTGGCCCTGCCCTGCGCCACGCAAAACGAGCTTCATGAAGACGACGCCCGCACCCTCATCAAGAACGGCGTGCTGTGCGTGGCCGAAGGCGCCAACATGCCCTCGACCAACGAGGCAGCCAAACTGTTCGAGCAGGCGGGCGTGCTGTACGCACCGGGCAAGGCCAGCAACGCCGGTGGCGTGGCCACCTCGGGCCTGGAAATGAGCCAGAACGCCATGCGCCTGTCGTGGACCCGCGACGAAGTGGATGCGCGCCTGCTCCAGATCATGCAGGGCATTCACGCCGCCTGCCTGCAATACGGCAAGCGCGCCGATGGCAGCGTGAGCTACATCAACGGTGCCAACGTGGCTGGCTTCGTGAAGGTGGCCGACGCCATGCTGGCGCAAGGCGTGGTCTGATATCTCTGCGCAGGCCCCGCGCCTGCGGCACACCGCGCAAGCCGGCCCCTGGGCCGGCTTTTTTTTAGCGGTTGGCCGTCAGCAACAAGCCGCCAGCTCCCATGAAGAAGCCACCTGTGGCACGGTTCAGCCGCACCACGCCGCGCTGCGTGCGAATCACGCGGCGGATCTGCCGCCCGCACGTGGCATACACCGCTGTGGCCACGAATTCCGCCATCAGGTAGATGCTGCCCAGTACCAGGAACTGCCGCGCCGCGGGCTGTGCCGGATCGATGAACTGCGGGAAGACGGCCGCAAAGAGGATGATGGCCTTGGGGTTGGTGATACCCAGCAGGAACTCCTGTGCCATCAGGGCGCGCACCGAGGCGCGCGCGGGTGCGGGTGCCTCATCTCCCTCGACCAGCGCCGCGCCACCGAACTCCCGGCTGCGCCATGCGCGCCAGCCAATCCAGAACAGATAAACGGCGCCGGCCCATTTGACGGCCGTGAATGCGGCCTCCGAAGCCAGCAGCATGGCCCCCAATCCCACGGCCGAGACACTGAGGAAAATGGCGAATGCGGCCACCCGCCCCACGGTCGCGATCAGCGCGGCTGCGACACCGGCGCGGATGCCGTTGTTGAGCCCGCAGAAATTGTTGGGGCCGGGCGTGAGCGCAATGGCAACGGCGGCGGGGGCAAACAGCAGGGCTTCCACGACAACTCCTTGCGCCAGCGGGCGCGGAAAAAGGTGCGTCAGTTTATTCCGGCAGTACCACCCGGTGGCGCCAGGGCAGATCGCCCAACGCATCGTAATGCGCCACCACCAACACGCGCCCAGGGGTGCGGGGTGCACTTGCCTCCCGCTGCAGCGCCTGCAGCAGGTAGGTGATGGACGCCTTGTCCAGGCCGGCCATCAGCACCTTGCGCTGGCTGCCTGCGGAAAGCTGGTGCATGGCCTTGTGCAAATGCCCGGCAATGCCCCAGCCCGCGGCGTGGGCGCGCCAGTCCTCCTCGGACCAGCGCGCATGGAGCGTGCGCTGCCCGGCGGCCCAGTCCTGCGCCGTCATCGCCTGCGGCCACGGCGCACGCGGGTCGCGCCAAAAGACCTGTGCCCGGTATTGCGCCGGATGCTGCGTCGCGCTCGTGCCATGCAGCAGCATCCGCCCGGCCTGCGGCGTCCACTCTCCGGCCATCAGGCGCAACAGGCTGGTCTTGCCCGCCCCATCCCCACCCTGCACCAGCACCAGGCCTGCGGGAAAATCCGCGCTCCAATGCTGGAACAAGGGCCGTTGCGCAAAGCCGAAGCAGATCCCGTCGGCCCGCAACGCGGGCGGGGATGCAATAGGCTCGGGGCCCTTCAGCATGATTTCTCCTGAGGAAACAGCGCCCGCATCACAGGGCTGGGTTGTCGCATGACTTTGCATTTTCTGGATTTTGACTACAGCGAGGATGAGGAAGGCACGGCCACCTGGGATGCCGTGGCCAGCGTGCCCACGGCACGCCTGCCCGAGCTGCTGGCGGAGATTACAGCGCTGCTGGACTGGGCGCACACCGAGTTCGGCGCTCTGCGCGGCCCGGTCGAGATGGGAGGACTGTGGGACTACGACCTGCAGTGCGAGCGCGACGGGTTGCCCTTGCTGGCGCTGGGGTTCGACATCCACGAACGGCAAATTCATCCACGACCACAATCCCAGCCCCAGGCATGGGTGACCTTGACGCTGACCCTCAGTGGCGGCCCGGCCTTTGCAGCGGCGTTCATGGACCGCTTCGGCGCCACGTAACCCAGCGACTCTTCCGCCCTACACTGAGGCGCATGGCAAGGTCCACCAACGCCCAGAAAAGACCCCAGGACATGCGCCACCTGATGAGGGAACTGGCGCCGTTCCTGCGTCCCTACCGGATACACCTCGCTGGCGCGATGGCGTTTCTGCTGCTCGCCGCCTTGGCAACGCTGGCCTTTCCCACGGCCCTGCGTCAATTGATCGATGGCGCGATTAGCGCAGCCACCCCCGGGGGAAAAGGCGTCGGCGCACCGGCCTTGCGCACGCACTTTGCAGTGCTGTTCGCGGTCGCCGTGGCACTTGGATTGGCGTCGGCCGCACGCTACTACCTCATGAGCTGGCTGGGCGAACGCGTCACGGCAGATCTGCGCAACGCCGTCTACGCACACGTGCTGCGGCAGAGCCCGGAGTTCTTTGAAACCACGCAAACGGGGGAAGTGCTGTCGCGCCTCACGGCCGACACGACACTGGTGCAGACCGTCGTGGGCTCATCGCTGTCCATGGGGCTGCGCAATGCCGTGCTGGGCGCCGGCGCGCTGGGCATGCTGATCTGGAGCACGCCCTACGTGATGGCGCTCGCCTTCGGGGCCATCGTCGCCATCGTGCTGCCGTCGATGTGGATCGGACGGCGTGTACGGCGTCTGTCACGCGCAAGCCAGGACCGCGTGGCAGATGCCAGCGCCATCGCCGCAGAGGTGTTGGGCGCCATTCCCGTGGTGCAAAGCTACACCGCAGAAGCGCGCGAGGCCGCCCGCTTCGCGGCGGCTACGGAGAGTGCGCTGCGTGCAGCCCTGCGCCGCAGCGGCGCCCGTGCAGCGCTGATGGCCTTCATCATCATTGCCAGCGCCGCGCTGTTGCTGTGGGGGTTGTATCTCGGGGCCCAGGCGGTCCTTGCAGGGACGCTGTCGGCCGGGCAACTGGGGCAGACCATTCTCTATGCGATGTTTCTCGCGGGTGCCGTAGCCGTGCTGGGCGAGGTCTATGGCGACCTATTGCGCGCCGCGGGTGCGATGGAGCGGCTGATGGAACTGCTCGCAACACGCCCCACGCTTGCCGCACCATCCCGGCCCGCCATGCCGCGGGCCACAGACCTTTCGATCGAGTTCACGGGCGTAGGCTTCTCCTATCCCTCGCGCCCCGTGCCACCCGCGCTGCGCCACTTCGACCTGCGCCTGCTGCCAGGAGAAACCGTTGCGTTGGTGGGCAGCAGCGGCGCCGGCAAGTCCACCGTCTTTCAATTGCTGCAACGCTTCTACGACGTGAGCGAGGGCCGCATCACGTTGGGTGGCGTGGATTTGCGCGACATGGACCCGCAGGTGCTGCGAAGCCACATTGGCGTGGTTCCGCAAGACGCCGAGATTTTTTCCGCATCGGCCCTGGACAATATCCGCTATGGCGATCCGCAGGCGAGCCGGCACGCCGTGGAAGCGGCAGCACGCGCCGCATTTGCCCATGAATTCATCGACGCGCTGCCGCAGGGGTACGACACCTTTCTCGGCGAGCATGGCGTGCGCCTCTCAGGAGGCCAACGCCAGCGCATTGCCATAGCCCGCGCGCTGCTGAAGAACGCCCCCGTACTGCTCCTGGACGAGGCCACAAGCGCCCTGGACGCGCACAGCGAGCGTGCCGTGCAGCTTGCGCTGGACACCGCGCTTCGCCAGCATTCCCGCCAACGTATTACCCTGGTCATCGCCCACCGGCTGGCCACCGTCCAGCATGCGGACCGCATCGTGGTCATGGACCATGGAAGCATCGTCGAGCAGGGGCGGCACGAGGACTTGCTGCATCAGGGCGGCGTCTATGCCCGCTTGGCAGCGCTGCAGTTCTCGCGTTGAAGGGAAAGTGGGGGGGCGGCGCCGACGCGCTAGAGCCAGCCAGAGCCAGAACCCTAGTGCAGAGGCTCTTTCGCTGCCTGCGGCAACGCCAGCGGCAACACTGCAATACCCTCATCCAGCAGCTCGGCGGTTTCCTGGGGCGTCGCTTGGCCGCGTATGCCGCGCTCTTCCGTCTCGCCGTAGTGCATGCGGCGTGCCTCGGATGCGAAGCGGTCTCCCACGTCCTCGGTCTGCGCCATGACCCGGCGCGCCATGGCAAGCCATGCGGTCTGAAAGGCGGCAGATACCCCCTCTGGCGGAACGGGAGCGGGAACCGTCGCAGTGGCTTCCCGCGATGTGGAAGCTCCGGTGCTCAGGTTCAAGCGGGGAGCGCTGACCCCCTTGCGCACCTGCGAGTCCCCGCACATCGGACACTGCACCAGGCCACGCGCCTGCTGGCTGTGAAAGTCGCCCTCACTCGCAAACCAGCCTTCAAACGTGTGGTCGAGCGAACACAGCAGGTCGAGTACCTTCAAGGCCAACCCTCATCAGTCCTCGGCGGCACTGCGGTCGCGGCGACGCATCAGGTAGCGGTAGACGAACCCCGGAAATGCCAGCGTCACGAACAACGCCCCGGTGACCGCGTAGAACTCCCAGCCCTGGGGCGCAATCTGCCCTGCCCGTTTCTCGAACGCCAACGCCAGACCACCGACCAGGAAGTACAGCAACACCAATTCCAGCGCGCGGACGAAGAAGGGTTTGCCTTCCCGGGCACGTGCGCCGACGACCAGCCACCGGTCATTGATGAAAGGGAGATTGGCCGCCACAAGGGCGGCCAAAATTACCAGCCAGATGGCCCCCGTCTGGGTCATGGCAGCCGCGACGCCCGGTCAGGTGGCGAGGGCGCGCACGATGGCATCGGCGCACAGGGCCATGAGCCCACCCGGCAGCAGTCCCAGGACCAGGACCAGAGCGCCATTGATGGTCAGCACCACACGCACGTCCAACGGTGCGGACACGCTGGTAGCAGTCAATGGTGCGTCGAAGTACATCACCTTCACCACGCGCAGGTAGTAGAACGCGCCGATCAACGACATCATGACGGCGAATACCGCCAAGGCGATGTGCAGTACCTGCCCGGACGCAACCAGCGCTTGCAGCACGGCCAGCTTGGCATAGAAACCGACCAGCGGCGGAATACCGGCCATCGAGAACAGACACACGGCCATCACGCCTGCGTACAGCGGGCTGCGCTGGTTCAGACCGGCCAGGTCGGAAATTTCTTCGCTTTCAAAACCTTCGCGCGCCAACAGCAGGATCACACCGAAGGCCGCCAACGTGGTGAGCACATAGGTCACCACGTAGAACATGGCGGAGCTGTAGGCGTTCTCCACAGCGGTGGCGTCCACGTTGCCATGCACCACACCCGACATCAGGCCCAGCAGCACGAAGCCCATCTGAGAGATGGTGGAGTACGCCAACATGCGCTTGAGGTTGGTCTGCATGATCGCCGCAAGGTTGCCCACCAGCAGCGACCCGATGGCCAGCACTGCCAGCATCTGCTGCCAGTCGATAGCAAGCGGTAGCAGGCCGTCCACCAGCAGGCGCATCACCATGGCAAAGGCCGCCAGCTTGGGAGCACTGCCGATGAACAGCGTTACGGCAGTGGGCGCACCCTGGTAAACGTCAGGCACCCACATGTGGAAAGGAACGGCACCCAGCTTGAAGGCCAGGCCAGCCACCACAAAAACCAGCCCGAAAACCAGCACTTGGTGGCGAATCTGCCCTGCGTTGATGGCTTTGAACACCTGGCCGATGTCCAGCGAACCTGTGGCACCGTAGAGCATCGACAAGCCATACAACAGGAAGCCGCTGGCCATCGCACCCAGCACAAAATATTTCATGGCGGCTTCGGTCGCCGTGGTGTTGTCGCGGCGCATGGCTACCAGCGCGTAGCTGGAAAGCGTCATCAGCTCCAGACCCAGGTAGATCAGCAGGAAATTGTTGGCCGAAATCAGCACGAACATGCCCAGCAGGGCCAGCATGGTCAACGTGAACAATTCACCACCGCGCAACATGTCACGATCCGCAGCATAGGGGCGGCCGTAAACCAGCACGACCATCACGGCCACGGTGGCAAAGCACTTGAGCCAGTTACCCATGGCGTCGCTGACCACCATGTTGCCCCAGGCATAAAAGGTATTGCCGCTGGTGGCATACATGGCCTGCAAGGCGGCTACCACCGCCAGGGTCAGCATGGTGAGCACATAAGTGCCGGTGCGACGCGTGCTGGTTACGCCAAGATCCACCAGTGCTATCACGCAAGCCATGACCAGCAACACGATCTCAGGGTAAATCGCCAGCCAGCTGATGTTGTCAATCATCTCGTTTCTCTCAATTCAGTCTGGTCAGTTGAGCTTGGATTGCGCCACATGCCTGAGCAGGTCGGCCACGGAGGCATCCATCACATCCGTGAAGGGCTTGGGATAGATGCCCATGTACAGCACGGCAATCGCCAGCAGGCCCAGGACAAGGAATTCACGCCCGTTAATGTCCACAAGACCACGCACGTTGTCATTGGTGACGGGGCCGAGATAGACGCGCTTGTACATCCACAAGGTGTAGCTTGCCCCCAGAATCAGGCTCGTGGCAGCGCCCAGGCCCACCCAGAAATCAAACTTCACGGCGCCGATGATCACCATCCACTCACCCACAAACCCTGCCGTCGCCGGCAAGCCGCAGTTGGCCATGGCAAACAACAGCGCAAAGGCCGCGAACTTGGGCATGGTGTTGACCACGCCACCGTAGGCCGCGATCTCACGGGAGTGCACGCGGTCATACAGCACTCCAATGCACAGGAACATGGCGGCAGAGACGAACCCGTGGGCAATCATCTGCACCAGGCCGCCAGATACGCCCATGTCATTGAACACAAAGAACCCGAGGGTGACCAAACCCATGTGCGCAACCGATGAATAGGCCACCAGCTTCTTCATGTCCTTTTGCACCATCGCCACCAGCCCCACGTAGATGACGGCCACCAGCGACAGGACGATCATCAGCCATGCCCATTCATGGGAGGCATCGGGAGCAATCGGCAGCGAGAAGCGCAGGAAGCCATAGGCCCCCAGCTTCAGCATGATGGCCGCCAGCACTGCCGAGCCACCGGTCGGGGCTTCGACGTGCACATCGGGCAACCAGGTATGCACGGGCCACATCGGCACCTTCACGGCAAACGCCGCAAAGAATGCGAAGAAGAGCAAGGTCTGCGCCGTGCTGGACAGGGGCAGCTTGTGCCAGGTGGCAATATCGAAACTGCCGCCCGACTGGTTGTACAGATAGATGAAAGCCACCAGCGTCAGCAGCGAGCCCAGCAGCGTGTACAGGAAGAACTTGAAGGCCGCATAGATCTTGTTCGGCCCGCCCCAGATACCAATGATCAGGTACATGGGGATGAGCGTGGCCTCGAAGAACACATAGAACAGCAAGCCGTCCATGGCGCTGAACACGCCAACCATGAACCCCGACAGAATCAGGAATGCACCCATGTACTGGTTCACCCGCTCCGTGATCGCCTCCCAGGAGGCAATCACGACGATCACCGTGATGAAGGCCGTCAGCGGCACGAACCAGAATGCAATCCCATCCACGCCAAGATGGTAATGAACGTTGAATCGTTCAATCCACATGGCCTTTTCGACGAACTGCGCGGCAGCGCTGCCATTGTCGAAACCGCTGATGAGCGGAAGGGTGACGGCAAATCCCGCCAACGCACCAATGAGCGCCAGCCAGCGCACCACCCTCACATGCTCATCGCGCCCCAACGCCAGCAACAGGGCACCGAATGCGATGGGTACCCAGATGGCAAGACTCAACAAACCCATTTTTGTTTTCCCTCTACTTGTTGAGCCAGACGAAGTACGTCATGAGTGCGAACACACCCAGGATCATGACCAGCGCATAGTGGTAGATGTAACCCGACTGGAACCAGCGCACCAGTCCGGCAATGCGACCGACGAGCTTCCACGAACCATTCACGATAGCGCCGTCGATCACTCCCTGGTCACCGCCCTTCCACAAGGCGGTACCCAGGCAGCGTGCGCCCCGGGCAATGACATTCTCATTGAGCCAGTCGAGGTAATACTTGTTCTCCAACAACGTATAGACCGGCTGGAAAGCCCGCTTGATGGCGGTCGGCAGGGCCGGATTGACCATGTACATGTAGTAGGCCAGAGCAACTCCCGCCAGCCCCAACCAGAACGGCGCGGCAACGAATCCGTGCATGCCCATTTCCATCCAGCCGTGGATGGTCTTGGCCAGCTCCGCCATGGCGGGGTGGCGCGCGGCATCGACGTGGATCACGCCCTTGAAGAAGTCACCGAACAGCATGGGCATCAGCGTCATGGCACCAATCACTACGGACGGAACGGCCAACAGCACCAATGGCAGCCAGACCACCCAAGGCGACTCGTGCGGCTTGGCATCGTGACCATGCCCATGGCCATGATCGTCGTGGTGGGCGTCGGGATTCTGGTCGTAGCGTTCCTTGCCATGGAAAACCAGGAAATACACGCGGAATGAATAGAACGCCGTCACGAACACACCGGCCAGCACGGCGAAATGTGCGAAACCGGCGGCCGGCAGCTGGCTGAAGTGCACCGCCTCGATGATGGCATCCTTGGAATAGAAGCCCGAGAAGAACGGCGTACCGACCAGCGCCAGCGAACCCAGCAGGAAGGTGATCCAGGTAATCGGCATGTACTTGCGCACGCCACCCATCCAGCGGATGTCCTGGTTGTGATGCATGCCGATGATGACCGAGCCCGCGCCAAGGAACAACAGCGCCTTGAAGAAGGCGTGGGTCATCAGGTGAAACACAGCCACGGAGTAGGCCGACGCGCCCAGGGCCACCGTCATGTAACCCAGCTGGGACAGCGTGGAGTACGCGATCACCCGCTTGATGTCGTTCTGGATGATGCCCAGGAAGCCCATGAACAGCGCGGTGATGGCGCCAATGACGAGGATGAAGTTCAGGGCCGTATCGGACAGCTCGAACAACGGCGACATGCGCGCCACCATGAAGATGCCGGCGGTCACCATGGTCGCTGCGTGGATCAGCGCCGAAATGGGCGTGGGGCCTTCCATCGAATCCGGCAGCCAGACGTGCAGCGGAAACTGGGCCGACTTGCCCATGGCGCCGATGAACAGGCAGATGCAGATCACGGTGATCAACATCCAGTCGGTGCCGGGGAAGCCGATTGCCGCGAGTTCATTGGCCTTGGCGAAGATCTCTGCGTAGTTGAAAGAACCCGCGTAGGCGCCAATCAGACCGATGCCAAGGATGAACCCGAAGTCCCCCACCCGGTTCACCAGGAATGCCTTCATGTTCGCGAAGATCGCCGTCTGCTTGTTGTACCAGAAGCCAATCAGCAGGTACGACACCAGGCCCACGGCTTCCCAGCCGAAGAACAGCTGCAGCAGGTTATTGCTCATGACCAGCATGAGCATGGAGAAGGTGAACAAGGAGATATAGGAGAAGAAGCGGTTGTAGCCGTCGTCTTCTTCCATATAGCCAATGGTGTAGATGTGAACCATCAGGGACACGAAGGTCACCACGCACATCATCATGGCCGTGAGGCTGTCGATCAGGAAACCGACCTCCATCTTCAGGCCACCCACGACCATCCAGGTGTAGATCGTCTCGTTGAAACCCGCGCCATCCAGCATGACGCTCTTGAGCGTCATGGCGGACAGCACGAAGGCGACCAGCACCCCCAGAATGGTCAGGGAGTGGGAAAGGCGGCGGCCGATCCAGTTACCGCCGAATGCGGTACCGAACACGCCGACGAGCACGGAGCCAGCCAGAGGCGCCAGGGGCACCGCAAGCAGCATCGAAGCAGAAAGGGTTTGACTCATTCTTGAGAACCTTGCAAATACCGGTGACCCGTCAACCCTTGAGGGTGTTGAGGTCTTCCGCGTCAATGCTGGACTTGTTACGGAACAGCAGCACCAGGATGGCCAGGCCGATGGCGGACTCAGCGGCCGCCACGGTGAGAATGAAGAACACGAATACCTGTCCGTGCATATCCCCCAGGTAATGCGAGAACGCGACGAAGTTGAAATTCACCGCGAGCAGCATCAACTCAATCGCCATCAGCAAGACGATGAGATTCTTGCGGTTCAGGAAGATGCCGATCACCGCCATCGCAAACAGCATGGCGCCCAGTGAAAGAAAGTGGCCCAGCGTCGGTGTCATTGCTTCTTCTCCTCGGCAGCGGGTGCGGGTACGGCCTCTGCGGCCGGTTGCTCGGTCACCGGTAGTTTCATCATGACAACGCGATCAGCGGCGCGCACGCGAATCTGCTCGGCGGGGTCGATGGCCTTGGAGTCCTTGCGTTGGCGCAGCGTCAGGGCAATGGCCGCGATCATCGCCACCAGCAGAATGACGGCTGCCACCTCGACCGGGTACAGGTATTCGGAATAGAGCAGCTTGCCCAAAGCCTTGGTGTTGGAGTACGGCACGGTTTGCCCCGCCGCATTGACCATCACGTCCGCGATGGCCTTGGGCTCCTCCATGCCACGAAAGCCCGTCATCAGCACAGCCGCCATTTCAAACGTCACGATGGCGCCAATGAGGGCGGCCACCGGGAAATGCTTCCAGAAGCCCCTGCGCACCGCGTCTATGCGTATGTCCAGCATCATCACGACGAACAGGAACAGCACCATCACGGCCCCCAGATAAACCAGGATCAATGTGATGGCCAAAAACTCCGCCTTCAGCAAGAGCCAGATACCGGCAGCTTGCGAAAAGGCAAGAATCAAATGCAGCACGGCATGCACAGGGTTGCGCGCCGTAATCACCCGGAAGGCTGCATAAAGCAGCACTGCCGAGAATAAGTAGAAGAAACCGGTCTTGGCGTCCATGAATCGGGTCTTTTCAAAAGTTCAGACGTTGTACTGGTACCCGATCAACGGTACTTGGCATCTGCCGCTTTGGCGGCAGCAATCTCGGGCTCGTAGCGGTCACCAACAGCCAGCAGCATGTCCTTGGTGAAATACAGATCACCGCGCTTCTCGCCGTGATACTCAAAGATCTGCGTTTCAACAATGGAGTCCACAGGACAGCTTTCTTCGCAGAAACCGCAAAAAATGCACTTCGTCAGATCGATGTCGTAGCGCGTGGTGCGGCGGGAGCCATCGTCACGCACGTCGGACTCGATGGTGATCGCCAGCGCCGGGCAAACCGCCTCGCACAGCTTGCAGGCAATGCAGCGCTCTTCGCCGTTTTCATAACGACGCAAAGCATGCAGGCCGCGAAAACGTGGTGACAGCGGTGTCTTTTCTTCAGGGAACTGCACAGTCACCTTGCGGCGAAAGGCGTAACGACCCGTCAGGGCCATGCCCTTGACCAGTTCCCAGAGCATGAAGCTCTTGATGAAATCCTTGATGGAAAAGGATGCAGAAGCAGCAACAGCAGCCATGGATGTCCCCGCTTATTTCCAGATGTTCCAGGGCGACAGCAACCAGCCGCCCACGATCACCAGCCACACCAGAGTGACCGGAATGAAGATCTTCCAGCCCAGACGCATGATCTGGTCGTAACGGAAGCGCGGGAATGTCGCGCGAATCCAGATGAACATGGAGACCACCAGGAAGGTCTTGAGCCCCAGCCAGATCCATCCGGGGATGAAGCTCAGGGCATCGACGGGCGGCAGCCAGCCTCCCAGGAACATCACCACCGCCAGAATGGACACCAACCACATGCTGGCGTATTCGGCCAGGAAGAAGATGGCAAAGCCCATACCAGAGTATTCGACCATGTGGCCGGCCACGATTTCCGCTTCGCCTTCCACCACGTCGAACGGGTGACGGTTCACTTCGGCCACACCCGAAATCAGATAAACCATGAAGATGGGCAGCAAGGGCAGCCAATTCCATGACAGGAAGTCCAGCCCCATGCCCGCCATCATGCCCCTACCCTGGCTCAACACGATCTCGGTCAGGTTCATGCTGCCCGAAACCATGATGACGACCAGGAAGCAAAAGCCCATGGCGATCTCGTAGCTGACCATCTGGGCCGAAGCCCGCAAGGCACCCAGAAAAGCGTACTTCGAGTTGGACGCCCAGCCCGCAATGATCACGCCATACACCTCGATGGAGGTAATCGCCATGACCAGCAGTAAGCCTGCGTTGACATTGGCCAGTGCAACGTCCGGGCCGAAGGGAATCACCACCCAGGCGGCCAGCGCCGGCATGATGGCCATGACCGGTCCGAGATAGAACAGGCCCTTCGCAGCCGCCGTGGGCTGAATCAGCTCTTTGGTCAACAGCTTGAGCGCATCAGCAATAGGCTGCAGCAAGCCGAAAGGGCCCACGCGATTGGGGCCGAGCCGCACCTGCATGAAGCCCAGCAGCTTGCGCTCCCACAGCGTCAGGTAGGCCACGGCGCCCAGCAGCGGCAACACAACGCAGACGATCTTGATGAGGTTCCAGATAACGGGCCAGGCTGCGCCCGTCCACCATGGGGCAGCCACCAGATTCAGGCCGCCGTTGTAGATTGCGTCGATCATGCGGCGACTCCTTCACGTGCCGCACGCGCGTCGGCCGTCAGTTGCAGCGAGGGTGAGCGGCGCACCAGGCTGTCGAGCTGGTAGATGGCGGCCACGACGGGTTCACCGCACTCGCCCGCAGACAACCCGGCCTCGGCCTTGGTGGCGTTGCTCAGGCGTTCGGCTGGCAGCTGCGTGCCATCGCACGCCGATTCGCCCGCAGGCTTGCCCATGGCGCTGGACAGCACGTCCTGCGAGGTTTCGTAGTCCATGCCCTGCAATCCCAGCAGGTTGCCAAGCACACGCAGCACCTTCCATGCAGGGCGGGCGTCAGCGGCAGGTTTGACGACGGCATGAAAGCTCTGCAGTCGGCCTTCCGCATTGACGAAACTGCCGGATGTCTCGGAGAACGGTGCAATAGGCAGCAGCACGTCGCTGAATTCGAGATTGGCTTTGAAGGGACTCAGGGTGACGACCATGTCGGTCTTGGACAAAGCCTGCGCGGCCGCGACACCCAAGGCCGAGTCATGCACCGGCTCCACATTGAGCAGCAGCGCCGCCTTGAGCTTGCCGCCCAGCATCTGGGCTGCGTTCAGGCCGTCTTTTTGCGGCTGCGCGCCGACGAACTGCGCGCCGACCGTATTGGCCGCTTCGGTCAGGTAACCGACCGTGGCCCCCGTCTGCGCGCCGATCCACTGCGCCAGTGCCAGCAAACCCGACGCCTGGGCGTGGTGAGCCGCGCCGTTGCCCAGCAGGATGGCCTTGCGCTCCCCGGCCAGCAGCGACGCCGCAATGGCACGCGCATCGTCACCGATGGCCGCCGTTGGCACGGGCGCGGACACGCCCTTGTGCCCGGCAACGGCCGCAGCCACCTCGGCCAGCGCCGTGCCCCAGCCGCTGGCAGGCGCGACGCGGGTATGGACCACGGGCATGGCCCAATCGGATACTATTGAATTGATAGCACTCACCGCACAGCCATGGCGGGCTGCCTGCCGAATTCGCTGTGCAAACAGCGGATGATCCTTACGCAGGTTCGACCCCACGACCAGCACGGACTGCAGCTTGCTCAAAGAGGCAATCGAGGTGCCCAGCCACCGCACGCCTTCCGCGCTGCCGAATTCGGCGTTGCGCAGGCGATGGTCGATGTTGTCGCTACCCAGCCCGCGCACCAGCGCACCCGCCAGGAATAGTTCTTCCACGGTGCTGTGCGGACTGACGAGCGCGCCGATGGCGTGCGCGCCGTGCTCGGCCTGAATGCCCCGCAGGCCGTTGGCCACGTACTCCAGCGCGGTCTGCCAGTCAACTTCCTTCCACTGCCCGCCCTGCTTGAGCATGGGACGGGTCAGGCGGTCGGGCGAATTGAGGGCTTCGTAGGAGAAGCGGTCGCGGTCGGCGAGCCAGCATTCGTTGACGTCCTCGTTCTCGAACGGAACGACGCGCATCACCTTGTGGTTCTTGACCTGGACGATGAGGTTGGCACCCGTGGAGTCATGCGGGCTCACGGACTTGCGGCGCGACAGCTCCCAGGTGCGGGCGCTGTAGCGGAAGGGCTTGCTGGTGAGTGCGCCCACCGGGCACAGGTCGATCATGTTGCCGGAAAGCTCCGAATCGACCGTGTCGCCGATCACCGTGGTGATCTCCGAGTGCTCGCCGCGGTTGACCATGCCCAGCTCCATCACGCCGGCGATTTCCTGGCCGAAGCGTACGCAGCGGGTGCAATGGATGCAGCGGCTCATCTCTTCCATCGAGATCAGCGGGCCAACGTCCTTGTGCGCGACGACGCGCTTTTCCTCGCCGTAGCGCGAGGAGTCACCGCCATAGCCCACGGCCAGGTCTTGCAACTGGCACTCGCCGCCCTGATCGCAGATGGGGCAGTCCAGCGGGTGATTGATGAGCAGGAACTCCATGACCGACTTCTGGGCCTTGATGGCCTTGTCGCTCTTGGTGCGCACGATCATGCCCTGCGTGACCGGAGTGGCGCAGGCCGGCATGGGCTTGGGCGCCTTTTCGACGTCCACCAGGCACATGCGGCAGTTGGCGGCGATGGACAGCTTCTTGTGGTAACAGAAATGCGGAATGTAGGTGCCTGCCTTCTCGGCTGCGTGCATCACCATGCAGCCTTCGGCAACTTCCACCTTCTGTCCGTCGAGTTCAATTTCAACCATATTGTCTTCTCTCGATCAGCCAGAGGCCTTCTGGGAAACAGCTTGGTTCTTGGCTTGGATCTTCGCTTCGAACTCGGGCCTGAAATGCTTGATCATGGCGCGCACCGGCATGGCCGCCGCGTCGCCGAGTGCGCAGATGGTGCGCCCCATGATGTTCACAGACACATCATCCAGCAAGGCAATGTCGTCGGCTCGGCCTTCGCCGTGCTGGATGCGGTGAACCAGCCGCCATAGCCAACCCGTGCCTTCGCGACAAGGGGTGCATTGGCCGCAGGACTCGTGCTGGTAGAAGTACGACAGGCGCAGCAGACTCTCGACCATGCTGCGGGAGTCATCCATCACGATCACGGCGCCCGAGCCCAGCATGGAGCCGGCCTTGGCGATGGAGTCGTAGTCCATCGTGCATTCCATGATGATGGACGCCGGCAACACGGGAGCGGAAGAACCGCCCGGAATCACCGCCTTGAGCTGGCGACCCTTGCGCACGCCACCCGCCAGTTCCAGCAGCTTGGCAAATGGCGTGCCCAGGGGCACTTCATAGTTGCCTGGACGCTCTACGTCGCCGGACACCGAGAAGATCTTGGTGCCACCGTTGTTGGGCTTGCCACACTCGAGGTATGCCTGACCGCCATTGCGGATGATCCACGGCACCGCGGCGAACGTCTCGGTGTTGTTGATCGTGGTGGGTTTACCGTACAGGCCAAAGCTGGCCGGGAATGGGGGCTTGAAACGCGGCTGGCCCTTCTTGCCTTCCAGCGATTCCAGCAACGCCGTTTCCTCGCCGCAGATATACGCCCCAAAGCCATGGTGCGCATGCAGCTGAAAGCTGAAGCTGCTGCCCAGGATGTTGTCACCCAGATAGCCCGCAGCGCGCGCCTCTTCCAGCGCCGCTTCAAAGCGCTCGTAGACCTGGAAGATCTCGCCGTGGATGTAGTTGTAGCCCACAGAGATGCCCATCGCGTAGGCCGCGATGATCATGCCCTCGATCACGATGTGCGGGTTGTACATCAGGATGTCGCGATCCTTGCACGTGCCCGGCTCCCCCTCGTCGGAATTGCAGACCAAGTATTTCTGGCCAGGGAACTGACGCGGCATGAAGCTCCACTTCAGGCCAGTCGGGAAGCCCGCACCACCACGGCCGCGCAGACCGGATTCCTTCATGGTGGCGATCACCTGGTCCTGGGTCAGGCCTTCACCACCATCCTTGCCCAGCAGCTTGCGCAGGGCCTGGTAGCCTCCCCGGGCCTCGTAATCCTTGAGGCTCCAGTTGCTGCCGTTCAAGCCCGCATAGATCTGCGGATTGATATGGCGGTCATGGAAGCAGGTCTGTACGCCCGTCGCCTGAAACTGCGACAGCACTTGTGCAGCCGTGGTCATTGTTTGCCCTCCGCAGCGCGCAGGCCATCCACCATCTGGTCGAGCTTGTCGTCGTCCATGAAACTGCACATGTTGCGGTCATTGACCAGCATCACGGGCGCGTCAGCGCAGGCCCCCAGGCATTCGCATTGCTGCAAGGTGAAAAGGCCATCGGCGGTGGTTTCGCCCATGGAAATGCCCAGCTTCTTCTCAAGGTGGTGCAGCGCATCCTGCCCACGGCGCAGCTGGCACGGCAAATTGGTGCAGACGGCCAGCTTGTACTTGCCCACCGGCTGCTGGTTGTACATGTTGTAGAACGTGGTGACCTCATGCACGGCGATCTGGGGCATGCCCAGGTACTCGGCGATCACGGCCTCGCTCTCGGCGCTGACCCAGCCCTGTTCCTGCTGGACGATGGACAGGCACGCCATCACCGCAGACTGTTTCTGGTCTGCGGGGTATTTCGCCACTTCGCGGGCAAAACGTTGCTTGGTCGCTTCGGTAATCATCGGTCAATCTCTCCGAACACGATATCCATGGTGCCGATGATGGCCACGGCATCGGCCAGCATGTGGCCCCGCGCCATTTCGTCGAGTGTGGCCAGATGCGCGAACCCGGGTGCGCGGATCTTCAGGCGGTAGGGCTTGTTCGCACCGTCGCTCACCATGTAGATACCGAACTCCCCCTTGGGATGCTCAACGGCCGCGTAAGCCTCGCCGGCCGGCACGCGGAAGCCTTCCGTGAAGAGCTTGAAATGGTGGATCAGCTCTTCCATGTTGGACTTCATGGCCTCGCGCGAGGGCGGCGCGATCTTGTGGTTGTCCGTGATGACGGGGCCGGGGTTGGCCCTGAGCCAATCGACGCACTGCTTGATGATGCGATTGGACTCGCGCATCTCTTGCACGCGAACGAGATAGCGGTCATAGCTATCGCCCGTCACCCCGACCGGCACATCGAAGTCCACACGGTCATAAGCGTCATACGGCTGCTTCTTGCGCAGGTCCCATGCAATGCCCGAGCCGCGCAGCATCGGGCCGGTCATGCCCAGGTTCAACGCGCGCTCAGCCGGCACCACGCCGATACCCACCGTACGCTGCTTCCAGATCCGGTTGTCTGTCAGCAGGGTCTCATACTCGTCTACGCACTTGGGGAAGCGCTGCGTGAAATCGTCGATGAAATCCAGCAGCGAACCCTGGCGGTTACGGTTGAGCTCCTCGATAGCCTTGGCGTTCTTGATCTTGCTGACCTTGTACTGGGCCATGCTGTCCGGCAGGTCCCGGTACACGCCTCCCGGACGGAAGTAGGCCGCGTGCATGCGAGCGCCAGAAACGGCCTCGTACATGTCGAACAAGTCCTCCCGCTCACGGAAGGTATAGATGAGGATCGTGGAGCTGCCGCAGTCGTTGCCGTGCGAACCCAGCCACATCAGGTGGTTCAGCAGGCGCGTGATTTCGCCGAACATCGTTCGGATGTACTTCGCGCGCAGCGGCACCTCGATGCCCAGCATCTTCTCGATGGCCAAGCAGTAGGCCTGCTCGTTGCACATCATGGACACGTAATCGAGACGGTCCATGTAGGGCAAGGACTGGATGTAGGTCTTGTGCTCTGCCAGCTTTTCGGTGGCACGGTGCAGCAGCCCGATGTGCGGGTCGGCACGTTGTACGACCTCGCCATCCAGTTCCAGCACCAAGCGCAGCACGCCGTGTGCTGCCGGGTGCTGCGGTCCGAAGTTCAGGGAGTAGTTCTTGATTTCAGCCATGGTCGATCACCCAGCGGCATGCCGCCTCAGTGCAGGCCTCCGTACTTGTCTTCGCGGATGACGCGCGGCGTCACTTCGCGCGGCTCGATGGTCACGGGCTCATAGATCACGCGACGCTGGTCGGCGTCATAGCGCATCTCGACATAGCCGGACAAGGGGAAGTCCTTGCGGAACGGGTGGCCGATGAATCCGTAATCGGTCAGGATGCGGCGCAGATCGTTGTGCCCATCAAACACGATGCCGAACAGATCGAATGCCTCGCGCTCAAACCAGTTGGCCGAGTTCCAGATGTCGGTAACCGAGGCGACGATGGGGAAGTCGTCGTCGGAGCAGAACACCTTCACGCGCAACCGCTGGTTGAGGGAAACGGAGAGCAAATGGGAAACCACGGCGTAGCGCGGTCCTTCCGAGCCCGTGGCGCCATAGGCAGAATAGTCGACGCCGCACAGATCAATCAATTGCTCGAACTTGCAATCGGGCGCATCGCGCAGGATTTGCATGGCTTCGAGATAGCGCGCAGCGGACACCACCACGGTCACCTCATCCAGCGCCACCGAGATCTGGCGCACGCGGTCACCCAGAGCGGAGGCAACCACGTCCCGCAGGCTCTCGGGGTGAATGGCAATAGCAGTCATCTTCGTCCCTTCAGGCGCGCGCAATGGTGTGGGTGCGGCGGATCTTCTGCTGCAGCTGGATGATCCCGTAGATCAGCGCCTCGGCCGTCGGAGGACAACCCGGAACGTACACATCCACAGGGACGATGCGATCACAGCCACGCACCACCGAATAGCTGTAGTGGTAGTAGCCCCCGCCGTTGGCACAAGAGCCCATGGAGATGACCCAGCGCGGCTCGGCCATTTGGTCGTACACCTTGCGCAGAGCGGGCGCCATCTTGTTGCACAGCGTGCCGGCCACGATCATCAGGTCCGACTGTCGCGGGCTCGCCCGGAACACTTCCGCGCCAAAACGCCCCAGGTCATAACGTGCGGCGGCAGCATGCATCATCTCGACAGCGCAGCAGGCCAGTCCGAAGGTCATGGGCCAAAGGGATCCGGTCTTGGCCCAATTCACCACCGAGTCATAGCTCGTGGTGATGAAACCTTCCTTCATCACACCTTCAATCATTGCGTCATTCCTTTGAGCGGCGGCTCATTCCCAGTTGAGGGCGCCTTTTTTCCATTCGTAGGCAAAGCCCACCACGAGGATGGCCAGGAAAACCAGCACAGCGACAAAGCCCGTCACCCCCACCTCTTGCAGAGTCACCGCCCAAGGGAAGAGGAAGGCAATTTCCAGGTCGAACAGGATGAAGAGGATGGCCACCAGATAGTAGCGCACGTCGAACTTCATACGCGCGTCTTCAAATGCCTCGAAGCCGCACTCATAGGGGGAGTTTTTCGCCGGATCCGGGCGATTGGGGCCAAGCACATAGCCCAGAAGAAGCGGCACCACACCGACACCGATGCCGACCAGAATGAACAATAGGACAGGGAGGTATTGATCGAGGTTCATCTGGCAGATGTGCTCACCGCTGAAAAACCGCCTCGCATGCCCCGCAACGCGGACCAGGGAGGCGGCTTCTTGTGATTGGTGCCGTCGGCGAGACTCGAACTCGCACAGCTTTCGCCACTACCCCCTCAAGATAGCGTGTCTACCAATTTCACCACGACGGCTGCTGTATGCATCTGGATGGCATGAGGACCGGAAATAACGGTTTTGGCTTTCCAGACAATTCGGGATTCTACCCCGGAAAAACCCTGTCACAAACGGATGAGGCGTTTTTTTGCGACGCCTCAAACGTTCACTTGGTCGGGATCTGAGCGGCGCCGGAGGCAGGCTCCACCGCCGGCGCTGGAGCTGCCGCAGAGGCATCGACCGCAGGCGCCGTCGAGGCGGGGACAGCTGCTGCGGGCGTCTCCAGAACACTGCCAGTGCTCACCGGACGCTGGTTGCCAAAGTATGCCAATGCCAGGGTTGCCACGAAGAACACCGTCGCCAGGACCGCCGTGGTGCGCGAAAGGAAGTTGGCGCTGCCGCTGGCCCCAAACAAGCTGCCGGAACTGCCACTACCGAAGGCTGCCCCCATGTCCGCACCCTTACCGTGCTGGATCAGGATCAACCCAATCATCCCGAGGGCGGTCAGCATCTGCACCGCCAGAATCACGTTCACAACCAGTCCCATAATCCCATCACTCCTAATTTAATAGCTACCAGCGCTTGTCAGCTATGCGCTGCAGCGATAATTTTCAAGAAATCCGCGGCCTTGAGCGACGCACCGCCCACCAGGCCCCCATCGATATCCGGCTGCGCCAGCAGTTCGGCTGCGTTGGCAGCATTCAAGCTGCCGCCATACAGGATGAGCACGCGATCCGCGCTCTCGGTCGCGGCGGCGAGCTGAGCGCGCAGCACCGCATGCACCTGCTGCGCCTGCTCTGGCGTTGCCGTGCGGCCGGTGCCGATGGCCCAGACAGGCTCGTAGGCCACCACGATCTCGCTCACGCAGTGCCCCACGGCATGGATCACAGCCGCCAGTTGGCGCTTGACGACGGTCTCGGTCTGGCCCGCCTCGCGCTCCGCCAGGGTTTCCCCCACGCATACGATCGGCGTGACGCCGCCCGAGAGCGCCCGCTGGGCCTTGGCCGCGACCACGGCATCGGTTTCGCCATGGTATTGGCGACGCTCGGAGTGCCCCACAAGCGCGTAGCGTGCATCAAAGTCGCGCAACATTCCCACGGAGACCTCGCCGGTGAACGCGCCCCTTTCATGCTGCGACACATCCTGGGCGGCCAGAGCGATTTCGCTGCCCGCGACCAAGGCCTGCACCTGCGCCAGGTAGGGCGCCGGCACGGCCACCGCCACGCCGCAACCGGGCGCGCCCAAGCCATCACGCAACGCCTGCAGCAGCGCCGCATTCGCCTGCAGGCTGCCGTTCATCTTCCAGTTGCCGGCAATGAGTTTCTTTTTCTGTGTCATGTCGTCCATGTCAAAACAATCTTGCCCACGTGCTGGTTGGATTCCATCAGCGCATGCGCCCGCGCGGCCTGCGCGGCCGGGAAGGTGGCATGGATGACCGGCTTCACCGCGCCCGACGCCAGCAGCGGCCAGACATGCTCACGCAATGCCTGCGCAATGGCGCCCTTGAACGCCACGGGACGCGGCCTCAGCGTGGAGCCCGTGATGGTCAGCCGCCTGCGCAGCACCAGCCCCGCATTGAACTGCGCATCCAGCCCGCCCTGCACCGCGATGATGACCACGCGGCCGTCCTCGGCTAGGCACTCAACCTCGCGCGCCACGTAGGAGCCGGCCACCATGTCCAGCACTACGTCCACGCCACGCCCATCGGTAAGGCGCCGCGCCTCGGCCACGAAGTCCTGTGTCTTGTAGTTGATCGCGTAGTGCGCACCCAGCGCCAGGCAGGCTGCGCACTTTTCGTCCGAACCCGCCGTGACGATGACCGTGGCGCCGCGTGCACGCGCCAACTGAATAGCCGTAACGCCAATGCCGCTACTGCCGCCCTGCACCAGCAGGACCTCTCCCGCCTGCAGGCGGCCGCGGTCGAACACATTGCTCCAGACGGTAAAGAAGGTTTCCGGCAGCGAGGCCGCCTCCACGTCGCTCAAGCCCTGCGGCACCGGCAGGCATTGCGCAACAGGCGCGACGCACCACTGCGCATAACCGCCGCCCGCAACCAAAGCGCACACCCGGTCGCCCACGCGAAGGCCCGCCTGCGCCATGGCGGCGGCATCGCCGGACTCGACAACGCCCGCCACTTCCAGCCCGGGCAGATCGGAGACGCCCGCGGGCGGCGCGTAGTTGCCCTTGCGCTGCAGCACGTCGGGGCGGTTCACCCCGCTGGCCGCCACGCGGATCAACAACTCGCCGTCTCCCGGCTGCGGCACCGGGCGCTCGGCGAGACGCAGCCCCTCAGGCGGGCCAAACGCCGCAATCTCTACGGCCTGCATCACGTCATTCATGGCAGTTTTGAATCATTTGAGCCGCTAGCACCCGTCCACCGGGCGTTAGCAGCTCTCATTTCAATAGCAAACAGGCGTTCCCGAAGAAACACCCCCGGCTTACTGCTGCTGTTGCTCGGAAGCACCGCCATCACGGCGCTCACGACGCTCGCCCCGCTCCGCAGGGGCGGGACGGCCGCTGTCGCCAGCGGGGCGGTCAGCCAGCGCCTTCATGGACAGCTTGACGCGGCCCTTGTCGTCGGTCTCCAGCACCTTGACCTTCACGATCTGACCTTCCTGCAGGTAGTCGCCCACCTTTTCCACACGCTCGTGGGCGATCTGGCTGATGTGCAGCAGGCCGTCCTTGCCGGGCAGCAGGTTGATCAACGCGCCGAAGTCCAGGATCTTGGTGATCGGGCCTTCGTAGACCTTGCCCACTTCAACCTCGGCCGTGATCTCTTCGATGCGGCGCTTGGCTTCATCAGCCTTGGCAGCCTCGGTGGCTGCGATGGTGATGGTGCCGTCTTCCTCGATATTGATCTGGCACCCGGTCTCGTCCGTCAGGGCACGGATCGTGGCGCCGCCCTTGCCGATCACGTCGCGGATCTTCTCGGGGTTGATCTTCATCGTGTAGAGCTTGGGCGCGAAGGACGAGATCTCGGTCTTGGCTTCACCCATGGCTTCCTGCATCTTGCCCAGGATGTGCATACGTGCTTCCTTGGCCTGCGCCAGGGCGACCTGCATGATTTCCTTGGTGATGCCCTGGATCTTGATGTCCATCTGCAGGGCGGTGATGCCGTTGGTCGTACCAGCCACCTTGAAGTCCATGTCGCCCAGGTGGTCCTCATCGCCCAGGATGTCGGTCAGCACGGCGAAGCGGTTGTCTTCCTTGATCAGGCCCATGGCGATGCCGGCCACGTGCGCTTTCATGGGCACGCCGGCATCCATCAGCGACAGGCAGCCGCCGCAGACCGATGCCATGGACGAGGAGCCGTTGGATTCGGTGATCTCCGACACCACGCGGATGGTGTAGGGGAACTCGTCCTTGCTCGGCAGGCAAGCCACCAGGGCGCGCTTGGCCAGGCGGCCGTGGCCGATTTCGCGGCGCTTGGTCGAGCCCATGCGGCCCACTTCACCCGTGGCGAAGGGAGGCATGTTGTAGTGGAAGATGAAACGGTCTTCGAACTCGCCGGCCAGTGCGTCGATGCGCTGCGCATCGCGCTCGGTGCCCAGCGTGGACACCACCAGCGCCTGGGTCTCGCCACGCGTGAACAGGGCGGAGCCGTGGGTGCGCGGCAGCACGGAGTTGCGGATCTCGATGGGGCGCACGGTGCGCGTGTCGCGGCCGTCGATGCGGGGCTCGCCGGCCAGGATCTGGCTGCGCACGATCTTGGCTTCGATGTCGAACAGCAGGGCCTCGACCTTCACGGCGTCGAACTCCACGCCCTCGCCCTTCAGCGATTCCAGCACCGAGGCCGACGCCTCGCGCAAGGCCTGGGTGCGGGCCTGCTTGCTGCGGATCTGGTAAGCCGCGCGCAGCTTGTCCTCTGCCAGGGCCGTGACCTTGGCAATGAAAGTCTCGTCCTTGGCAGGCGGCTGCCAGTCCCACACGGGCTTGCCAGCGTCGCGCACCAGCTCATGGATGGCGTTGATCGCCACCTTGCCCTGCTCGTGGCCGAACACCACGGCGCCCAGCATGATCTCTTCGGACAACTGCTGCGCTTCGGACTCCACCATCAGCACAGCGGCCTCGGTGCCCGCCACCACCAGGTCCAGTTGCGAGCTCTTGCGCGCGGTCTGCCCGGGGTTCAGCACGTATTCGCCATTGACGTAGCCCACGCGTGCGGCGCCGATGGGGCCATTGAACGGAATACCGGAAACGGACAGCGCTGCGCTCACGGCGATCATGGCGGCGATGTCAGCGTCCACTTCGGGGTTCAGCGAGATGGTGTGGATGACCACATGCACCTCGTTGTAGAAGCCCTCGGGGAACAGCGGGCGGATCGGGCGATCGATCAGGCGGCTGGTCAGCGTCTCCAACTCGCTGGGCTTGGCCTCGCGCTTGAAGAAGCTGCCGGGGATCTTGCCGGCGGCGTAGGTCTTCTCGATGTAGTCCACCGTCAGCGGGAAGAAGTCCTGGCCAGGCTTGGCCTGCTTGGACCCCACCACGGTAGCGAGCACCACGGTGTCGTCAATGTTCACCAGCACGGCGCCTGAGGCCTGCCGGGCGATCTCACCCGTTTCCATGACAACGGTCTTGTCACCCCACTGGAACGACTTGGTGACCTTGTTAAAAATGCTCATAATGACTCCTTGCTCTCAAAATAATAGCTGGCAACGCTGTACCAGCAAGGCTTGGAGCGCAATTCAGAACACGATGCCATTCCAGCGGCCCTGCCCTGCCCATCGGAAGGCAAGGCCCCTGGAATGACACAGCTTCGCTCTGCAGTTGCGTCTCCGAAGTAAAAAACGCCTGAGCTAGACAGAGCTAACCCAGGCGTCTCGGCATGCCGGCGCGCTTACTTGCGCAGGCCCAGCTTGGCGATCAGTGCCGTATAACGGTCGGCGTCCTTGGCCTTGAGGTAGTCCAGCAGCTTGCGACGACGGCTCACCATGCGCAGCAGACCACGGCGGCCATGATGGTCCTTGGCATGCTGCTTGAAGTGAGGAGTCAGCTCGTTGATGCGGGCGGTGAGCAGTGCCACCTGGACTTCCGGGCTACCCGTATCGTTGGCGGAACGGGCATTGGCCTTGACGACTTCGGCCTTGACGGATGATGCGATCATGTTTTTTCCTTGATAGAAGAGCCCAAGCAGGCAGCCGCATTGCTGCACCAACTGCCTATGGCTCTGGTTGTACTTGCGCCGCGACTGGAAGGGTCGACAGCGTGCGTCTTGCACCATGCAAAACCTTGAGATTATACCGCTGCGCTTTTCCCCACTTCTTCGCCGCCGCCCAACCCCTGTGCAGCAGGCTTTCGGGCATGATGCAAACCGTACTGCAAAACGTTGCAACGCCCTTTCTGAAAGACCACTATGCGCTTCATGGATACGTTTGTCCGCCGGTCTCTTTCCCTGCCAGTGGGTGTCGGCGTGACCGCGCTCTTGTTGTCCTTTACGTCACTTCACAGCCATGCCGCAGCCACACCCGAGAAGGCAGCCAGCGCTTCAAAGAGGTCCAAAGCCATCCGGATCAAGCACACGCAGAACCATTCCGGCGAAAGCCAGGCAGAGCGCGACCGGCGCCTCTACCGGGAGTGCAAGGGCATGCCCAACGCAGGCGCCTGCCTGGGCTACACACGCAAGTGAGCAACATCGAGCGATTTCGCAAAACCGGGCGAAAACTCCGCTACAATCACGCCATCGTCACAATGCGCTGATCGACTGAGTTAGTTAATTAACCAGTGACGATTTTTTGAAATAGCTTGAAAACTTCGTGCTATAATTCAAAGCTTAGCGGCTGTAGCTCAGCTGGATAGAGTACTTGGCTACGAACCAAGGGGTCGTGGGTTCGATTCCTGCCAGCCGCACCAAACGGTAAGCCCTGGAACTGCAAGGTTCCAGGGCTTTTTCGTTTTTGGCATTTGCTCCCTTTCAGGCACGATAAGCATATGAGCAAGGCATTCACCAAAGAAACCGATACCGACGACGAACCGTCCCTCCCCCCGCAGGCGCCGGTGGGGCCCGGCAAGAACTACATCACACCCCAGGGATATGCGCGCCTTCGCCGCGAGTTGCTGGACCTTATCGATGATGAGCGCCCCAAGGTGGTGGAAATTGTCCATTGGGCTGCCAGCAACGGAGACCGTTCGGAGAACGGCGACTACCTGTACGGCAAGAAAAGGCTGCGCGAGATCGACAGGCGCATCCGTTTCCTGACGAAACGGCTGGAAATCGCGGATGTCGTGGACCCATCGGTACACGCGGGCAGTGACCAAGTCTTCTTCGGCGCCACGGTCACCTACGCCGAGGAGGACGGCATGGAGCGCACGGTGACGATTCTGGGCATTGACGAAGCCGACAACAGCCTGCAGCAGATCAGCTGGATTTCTCCCGTGGCGCGCGCGCTGCTCAAAGCCCGGGAGGGAGACGAAGTGACCCTGCAGACTCCCGCCGGCCTACGTACCTTGGAAATCCAGCGTGTCGAATACCCTGTCGCGGCGCCTCGGTGACGAACCCAGGCCCTCAAGCGGGCTGGGGAAGCACGCGGAACGCTCGCAATACGGAATGCGTGCGGCGCAGATTGCGCAACACGGCCTCTACATGGTGTTGATCACGCACAGCTGCCACAAAACGCAGATCAGTGGTGTCCATCGCATCGTCCATGTCCACACGGACGATATCTGCCTCTGAGTTGGCAAATTCGGATGCGATGCGAGCCAGTACCCCCTTGCCATTGGTCACGGTCACGGTGATACCGGTCTCGAATTGGCGGGTAGGCTCATCGGACCAGTCGACGGCAATGAAACGCTCGCCATCTTTGTGCTGCAGTTTCTTGGCTACACCGCATTGCGCGTGATGGACCACCAGGCCCTCGCCGCGGCCCAGGTATCCCACGATGGGATCGCCCGGCACCGGGCGGCAACACGCTGCATATTGAACAGATGCATTCTCGCCGCCGTCGAGGGTGATACTCCCTTGCGAGACTGTTTCATGGGAGCTGTAGCGCTCGCGGGTCAGCAGCAATGCATCAGGCCGCTGGCCATCTTCCGATAGCAACACGACCAGGCGCTTGGCCACGATGCCGGCAATGCGCTTGCCCAGTCCCACATCGGTCATGAGTTCCGCGCGGCTGCGATTGCCCGTAAAGCGCAGCAGTTTTTCCCAAATGGGCGCTTGGGTCTGCACGTCAGGCAGTTGTTCGATGCCCTCGGCGCGCAGCGCCTGGGTCAGCAGTTTCTCGCCCAGGCCCGCCGACTCGTTCTGCGCCAGCGTCTTGAGATAGTGGCGAATCTTGGAACGCGCGCGCCCTGTGCGCACGAACCCCAGCCAAGCCGGGTTGGGCCGGGCGCCCTGGGTGGTAACGATTTCCACCACATCCCCGTTCTTGAGTTCGGTGCGCAGGGGCACCTGTTCGTTGTTGATGCGCGCCGCCGTGGTGCGGTCGCCCACGTCGCTGTGGATCGCATAGGCAAAGTCCACCGCAGTGGCTCCGCGGGGCAAGGCCATGATCTGGCTCTTGGGCGTGAAGACATAGACTGCATCTGGGAATAGGTCCACCTTGACGTGGTCCCAGAATTCGGCCGCGTCGCGCGTTTCATTCTGGATGTCGAGCAAGGACTGCAGCCATTTGGTGCCCAGGCGTTCTGCCACCGCGCCATCCGCATCTTTCGCCTTGTAGAGCCAGTGCGCCGCCACACCCGCTTCCGCCACGATGTGCATTTCCTCGGTGCGAACCTGAAACTCGATATTCAGGCCAGCAGGTCCCACCAGCGTCGTGTGCAGCGACTGATAGCCGTTGAGCTTGCCAATGGCGATGTGATCCTTGAACTTGCCCGGCACCGGCTTGTACATCTGGTGCAATACGCCCAAGGCGGTATAGCAGTCCGTCACCGAATGCACGATGACACGGAAGCCATAGAGATCCGTCACCTGCGCAAAGCTCAGGTGCTTGGTGATCATCTTCTGGTAGATCGCAAAGAGTGTCTTCTCACGTCCCGCCAGCCGCACGTGCATGCCCAGCCGCGCAAATGCGGCATCCACTTCCGTCTGCACCTTCTGCACGATGTCGCGGCGTCGGTTGCGCGACTTCGTGACCGCTTTGGACAGCGTGGCATAGCGCCATGGATGCAGGTGGCGAAAGGCGAGGTCCTGCAGTTCGCGGTAGGTCTGGTTCAGCCCCAATCGATGCGCGATGGGCGCATAGATCTCCAGCGTCTCCGACGAAATGCGGCCCCACTTGCTGCGCGGCATGTCGGAGAGCGTGCGCATGTTGTGCGTGCGGTCCGCCAGCTTGATGAGGATGACGCGCACGTCGCGTGCCATGGCCAGCAGCATCTTGCGAAACGACTCGGCCTGGTTCTCCTCACGGGTATTGAACTGCAGCTTATCGAGTTTGGTGAGACCATCCACCAGTTCCGCCACAGGCGCACCAAACCGGTCGATGAGATCGGACTTGGTGATGCCGCAATCTTCCATGGCGTCGTGCAGCAAGGCTGCCATGAGGGCCTGGACATCCAACTTCCAGCTCGCGCACAGCGCCGCCACGGCAATCGGGTGCGTGATGTAGGGCTCGCCACTGCTGCGCAACTGCCCCAAGTGCGCTTCATCGGCGTAACGGTACGCCTGGCGCACCTGCTCGACGCTGGCTTCGTCAAGGTAGTCGAGTTTTTCCAGCAGCGCAGCAAAGCTCGCCGCCGCGGCGTTGGCGGCCGCAGCAGAAGAACTGTCAACCGCCACAGGGACGGCCTGCGGATTGTCAACAGCTGCCTTGTTCAACACGACGTTCATGGCTTAAATGTAGCGCGCCCCGCCCGAGCGGCAAGCGCAGGCAAAAAAAAGCACCGCCACGCGGTGCTCTTTTACCGGGATCACCGGAGGCTGACGATCGCTCAGCCCGGAACCTTCTTGAGCATTTCCAGGCCGACCTTGCCGGCGGCGATTTCGCGCAGAGCCGTCACGGCTGGCTTGTTGCGGCTCTCGATCTTGGGGGCGTGGCCCTGGCTGAGCATGCGGGCACGGTAGGTGGCGGCGAGCACCAGTTGAAAACGGTTGGGAATCTGCTCGAGGCAGTCTTCCACGGTAATGCGGGCCATGGTGTTCTCCAGGGATCAGGGAATATTGAGCGACTCGAAGGTTTCGGCCCGGGCGCGGCGCTGGGCTGCGTACTTGAGACGCTGGGCATGAACGATGGTTTTCAGGTCGAAAAGCGCTCGCTCAAAGACCTCATTGATTATAACGAAGTCGAATTTGCTGGCCTGCGCCATTTCCTCTGCCGCGTTCTCCAGGCGCAGGTCGATCACGTCAGGCGCATCTTCGCCCCGGCGTTCCAGCCGGGCGCGCAACTCGTCCCAGCTGGGCGGCAGCACAAAGACCAGCACGGCGTTCGCGAAGGCCTGCTTGATCTGCAGCGCGCCCTGAAAGTCGATTTCCAAGACCACGTCCGCCCCCTGGGCCACGCGCTCCTCGATCACCTTGCGGGAGGTTCCATAACGGCGTCCATGGACGTTCGCCCACTCGACGAAGCCGTTAGCCGCCACCATCGCGTCGAACTCCTGCTCGGAAGCGAAGAAGTACTCGCGGCCGTGCTTTTCCTGCCCGCGCGGCGCGCGGGTCGTGTGCGACACGGAGGGCTGCACATGTGAGTCCAGCTCCAGCAGGGCCTTGACCAAGCTGGATTTACCCGCCCCGCTGGGGGCAGAGACTACAAACAAATTTCCGGGATAGTCCATATGGAGTGTGCGTGAGCCGCTATCAAAACAGGATTATCACTCGATGTTGCACTTGAATCTTTAGTACGTCGCTGGAACCCGCATGGAACAAGGCTCTGAGCCAATGCGATCTTTCAGCGGGTACAGCAGCGGGTACAAGATTTTTCGAGGTGCCCGGTGTCAGGCCAGAGCCTCGATGACGGCTTGCGGGTTGCGCTCGATCACGTTGAGCAGCACCAGCGCCGGGCCGTGCGGGGTACGGTCGCCACGCTCCCAGTGCCGCAACGTCGCGGTAGAGAACCCGAAGCGGGCCGCGAACTGTTCCTGGGTCATGCCCACCTTGGCGCGCACGGCCTTCACGTCGATGGCGCGCGGGCGATGCACGCGCACGCCCCTCTCGTCGCCCCTGGCGTGGGCGATGGCCTCTTGCAGGCCCTGCTTGATGCTCTCGAATGCGGTGCTCATGATGTCTTTCCTCTCCAGATTCCGACCAGCACATCAACCAGGTCGGCCAGGTCGTTGCGCTCGGCCTTGGTCAGGTTGGCCTTGTCGCCCTTGGCAAACAGCGTCAGCAGGTACAGCGGCATGAGGTCGTCGTGGTAGTAGTAGATGACACGCACACCGCCGCTCTTGCCTTGTCCGCCACGGCGCCAGCGCAGCTTGCGCACGCCACCCGTGCCTTCCATGATGTCCCCGGCCTTGGGGTGTTCGGCCAAGTAGTCGATCAGGTCTTGGCGCTCTTCCGCGCTCAGTAGCTTGTCGGCCAGTCGGGTATAGGTGGGCAGCTCGGCGATGCCGTGCAGGGCTTCATTCATGGCCTATTCTAATCCAATGGATTACCTTATTCAAGGCGAACCATACCCGGCAATCAGCACGTTGAGGCTCTGGAGCACGGCGGCCACCGCTGCCGCCCTGGCCGCCCAGGAGTTGAGCCTCGATTGCGCGTTCAGGGTAGCGATGAGGTCGAAACGCTCGCCATCGGGCGTCATGCCGACGGAATCCCGACCGCCCATGAAGCCCTGATACGCGCTTTCCATCGGGCCGTCATAGTCCGAACGCACCACTCGAACAGAGGCCAGCCACCAGAGGATAGCCGCCGCAAAGGCGAAGACGGCCGACATGATGTTGAGTGCGAAGGACAGGTATTTCATGCCAGCGCCCCCGCTCAGTCTTGAGTCTTCAGCACGGCGCGGTCGATCTCGAACCCCTCGCGCACCACCTGGCCGCAGCAAGGACACACGTTCTTGTCCTGCCGGCGGCCCATCGCCCGATACACCGTGCTGGGAGAAATCCCCATCTTCTGAGCGGCCGCATAGGGGGTCGTGCCCTTCTCGATCAACTCCAGGGCACCTTGTGTCTTCGATTTCGTCATTGGTTTCGCCATCACTGTTCGTAGGCTGAAGTATGGCAGTTCTAGGAAGTGCTTGACAACAATATATGCCAGTTCCTACCATAGACATACATCAACCACAAAGGAGCCTGACATGGCGCGAAGCAAGAGCATTTCAGAAGGCGCTCAGGCGCTGGAACAAGCAGGGTCGGCGAGCCAAGCCGTCACCCATGCCGAACAGGGCGTTCAGGCGTTCTTCGGCCGCTCCCCGGAGAACATCGTCCAGCCGCTGCACCGTTCCGTCGAGGCGTTCAACTGGCTGGGGGCGTTGTTCCAGTGCATCGAGGAAGCAAACAACAGCGGCGACCGTGCCCAAAGCACCGCGCTTATCCAATCCCTGTCGTCGCTCGGGGCCTACGTCGCTGCCGACTACCAGGTGAGCATCATCGGCGAGCCGGCCGACGAGTTGCAGGCGTGCATTCTGGCGGCCAGGGAAGGAGGTGCGGCGTGAGCGTGACGCAATCCACTCCCGACGCCCCGGCGGTCACGATGTTGGAAGCACGCCTCGCCTTTGAGTGCCTGCTTGAGCAAGAGAGGGACGTGTTCGCGCTTCTGTCGGCAATCCGTGACCGTGACAACGGCAGCGACCTGACCACCACGCGCCTACTCGAAATGGCGTGGCTGCGCGCGGGAGAGAACGAGCACCAGAAGACCGCCGGCGAATACTTCGGCGTGGACATCTATGCGAAATACGAAAGGAAAGAGCATGACGACGACGGGCAATGATGCGCTCGCACTGTTGCCAGCCAAGGATCAGCCTTCGGCGCTGGTTGAAGACGAAGATGCACGTTGCCGGGCAATCCGGAATGCCGGTGCGACAGTCTGGGATGCCGACGAAGTGACGGTAGCCGTGGTCGAAGCCGCATTGCTGCCCGATGGGTCGGAGCCTCCGCCGTGGCTGGACGACATGGGAATGAAGCTCATCGGGTTGCTCAAAGAGCGTGCCCAAAAATATATCCAGGCCCAGCGCAAGGCGCGTGCGCGTGCCAAAAAGGCCAAAGACTGGAGGGGCCTCAAGGTCGTGAATGGAGGGGGGTAGGCTGTTATGAGGTAGGCACCTGCCCCACCCAGAAATTCCACATGCCCGGCCGCGCGCCGGGTTTGTCATTTCTGGGGAATGGGGCGCCTCGGTCTGGGTAGCCTTCTCCCAGGTTCGCTCTCCGCTAGCGATCACCTTGCGGCGCTGGGCAACGGGTCACTGCGTGCTGTCCCACCCTCCGGCGGTTCTCCCGAGGCGTAGAGGCATCGTAGCATCCGTAGGCCAGCGTCACGTCCGCCGCCGGCAGGCCGGGCAGCAGCAGCGCCGCGCACGAACCGGCCCCGGCTGTCGCGGCCCATCGGCTGCGCCGGCGCGCGCGTGACGGCTTGGCGCGTGGCACGCAGCTCGGCCACGGCGCGGTATTGGCGCCCTGGCGCGGGGCGGGCGCCATCGGCTGGGCCAGAAAAGCAGCGGCCAGATGGATGCCACCTGATCGGGGGTGCCCTGCGCCTGGAGCGAACGTCCAGGGTTGCTCTCCGCCGTGGCAGCGCCTAGAGCGCCGGGGGCGGGTCACGGCTTCGCGCACTGAGCCGGGCACGGAGCAAGCCGCCCACGGCCGTGCAGTTCCGAGGAACCACGTTCCCCAGCCCCCTTCCGGCTGGGTCACAAGGCACGGGGCTATCGTAGCAGGCGGGGCGGGAGCTGATCTACTCGGTATCGGCCGCCGCGTCGATCATGACGCCTGACTGCTCCCGGTGGCCGCTGTCACCCCTAGCTTTGGTCATCGCACTCATCTTTCAGCTCACGCTCACGCATCACGGCCGCCTGCCGCTCCCGCGACTGCCGCATCCGGTCATCGAACAGGCGCGCCAGTGCGGCGCCGTCCGGCCCGTTTACCGTCACGTCGGCCTGGTGCTCGATGCGGTCGCGCCACTTGTCGGGCTGGCGGTTCTTCAGCCAGATGAAGGCCGCCCCCGTGTCCGGTGGGTAGTGCTTGGTGAGCGGCGTCACCGTGATTTCGCCTTGGTAGTTGCTGACATGCACGTCCGGGTGCGAGTAGCCGACGGCGCGCTGGTACAAAGCGGCGGCCACTTTCGCATCGGCATCGGCCTTTCCCTCTTTTATGGACTCGCAAAAATCCTTGTGAGCCTTCTTCCAGCGGTGAAAGGTCGCCTCGGACACGCCGAAGAACGCGGCCATTTCGGCATCGGTCTGGCCCAGCAGCGCCAGCCTACGGGCCTGCTCGGCGTAGGTGGCCCGGTAGAGAGTCGGGCGGCCGCGCGCCGGTGCCGGTGTGGCCTGGGCCTTGCCGGACTTGCGAGGGCGGGGCGGCTTATTCGGGGCGCTCATGACGTTCTTGCCGGACGATGTCGATCTTGGCGGCGAACTCGGCCAAGTGATCCAAGATGGCCCCGACTTCGCTTTGCTGAACGAGCGGCAGCGTCTCAGAAATGTGCAAGCCGCCACGCAGATGCGCGCGCCCAATGGTTTCCAGCATGTAGAGAACGCGGGTCATGGTGTCCGGCTTGCCCGGTTGCTGATTGCTGGTCGGCATGGCTCCTCCTGGTCAGGGCATCATGAAGGTGTCGAGCTGCGAAAAGGCCATCGCCAACTCCTGCAAGCCGTCTTCGCGGCGGGAAAGGCTCACGTCGAGGCTGATCGGGCGGAACAGGCCGATGCTCTGGTACCCGCCCCGGTTGCTTTCGGGCGTGATGAACGAATGCACCAGCTTGATTCTGATGGCGTAATTGGCAGGCACACCGACAGTGCCATCTTTGGCCGCCACGGCTGCCGCATGATGCTCAAACCACATCTTCAGGGAACCGGCCTGGTCATCCAGCGTCGTCATGCGCAGCTCGATTGGCTCCGCCCCCTGCACGGCATCAACCACGGCGCCGCCCACTCGCCGCTTGTCGCCGGCGATGATGAACGGCGAATACTCGACCTCGGTGGCGAACAGGTTGAAGCGGTCAGGCATATTCATGCTGCCGTTGTTCAGTGCGCTTGTCACCTCCAGCAGCCAGAGGTTTTTCTTGGCGAGGCGCTCACCGCGCACCTGGTCGTAGATACGCTTGGCCTCGCGTGCGCTGATGCCGCCCAGCAGCGGCGTGGCCGCGCCCCAGTACGCCACCTGCGAGGCGACGCCGCCGCCGAAGCCGGGCAGCAGCTCGTTGAGCAGGCCGGAATCCAGCACGCGCAGGCCCGCCGAGTTCCAATCTCCGTTCATGAGGTCGCCCACGGCGCCCGCGCCCACGTTGATCGCACGCTGCGCCTGGATGGGGATGTACTTGTTCACCAAGCCCAGGCCCGCGTTCTCGGCTGCGCTCTTGCCCATGCTCACCACGGTCTGGGCGAGCTTGCCACCGCCCAGCATCTGCGTGGCCGAGTCCGACACGCCGCCCAAGGCCGCGTTCAGGCCGGAGCGAATGGAGCCGAGCAACCCTTGACTGGAGAGGCTTTCCGCCACGTTGTTGTACAGGCTCACGTCCGGAACCCCTCAAAGCCAGACAACGAATCCCCAGCGTTCACCCAGTCTTTGCGGTCGATGCCCGTGAGCGAGCACAAGGTCAGGGGGACGGTCAGCTCAATGAACCGCCCCTTGGCATCCACGGGGGAACTGAGGGGCACGCCGATAGCCTCAATCACCATCGGCGAGAAGATGCGGTTTTTGTACATCATGGCGATCTTCACGGGCGACGTGGACGGCAGTAAGGCATCCACCCATTCCCGACTGCCCTTGGCGGCTTCTGCGGCACGGGAAAGGATGGTGCTGTTCTCGTCCAAATGCACGGGCAGCGCCCATTGCATCAACTGGTTGACGGGCGCTTCGACCTCGCTGGCCGAATCGCGCCAGGCCCGGAACAGCGCCGTCACCGTGATCTTGACGGGCGGCATTCCGTTGAAAACCTGCGTGCTGTTCAGCTTCGTGATGCCGGTGCGCCCCTCGAACTGCTTGAGCGTACCCGCCCCGGCTTCAAACTTGCCGGAGGTCTGCTTGTCGCTCTTGAACGGATTTAGCGCGTCGATGACGGGCTGGAGCGTGCCCGATTGCAGCATGGCGAAGATCGTCGGTGCCCGCGTTTCCGGCCCGGCGTTCTCGAACGGGCTTTGCCAGTTGAGCAGCATTTCCAAATTCGCATCGCTCAAGGGTGCGCGCACGATGGGGCTGCCATCAACCTGGCTCCAGTAGCCATCCTTGGAAGAACCATCCCGCTTGACTTCCCAGAAGCTGGCAATCAGATGCGGAGAAAGGCCATTCCAGAGCGATGTCAATGCATTGGTGTCGGCGCTGGCCGTGACGGTGATGGGTGCGAGGGTGGTCACCATCATTCCACCTTCGGCACGGTCGAATACGCCAGCAGCGTTTCGGCGGCCTTCACTCGCTCGGCGGTCGGGGCGCTGGCATCACGCGCCACCTCGGCCAGGGTTTCCACGGCAATGCGGGCGTGTCGGGCGGCACTGGCTCGAATGCCTACGATGCTGGGGGCGCGTTTCACAGGAGTGTTGGAAGTCGATTGCATCGCTATCTCCAAAAAAAGGGCGGCCGGGCCTCAATGAGCGTTCCGCGTTGGGACGCGGGGGCTATTTCCGAGACTGGAATCGGTGTTGCATTGACCCCTCTGCGCCCGGCCATTGATCGGTCAGCGGCGGGCAGGCGCCGCCAGTAGCGCGGCGACTTCTTCCGCCAACTGAGCAAGCCGCGATTTCTGCTCGATGTGGCGCATCTCCGCCACCCGCATGGGTTCCGGCTCGATACCGGGCGGCAGGTCGGATTCGTCGCCGGTGCGGATGAACCGCTCCAGCGCGGCAATCTCCGCTTTCAGCGCATTCTCTTCAGCCTCGAACTGCTCGCGGTCAGGCATGGGGGCCACGCGCTCGATGATGGCCTGATCTTCGACACCCAGCAGCTTCAGTTCCCGGCGCTTTTCCCGCGCAGTGCCTTCATACGCAGCGACGATGCGCGGAATGCTACCCAGCCGCTCAATGGCCGCGAACATGCGCTTCGTCGCCGCTCGCGTCAGCGGCTCCAGCCTGGCGCGCTCGGCGTCCTGCACGGAACGGGCATCTTCGCCCAGGCGGCCCAGGTCGCGCAGCAAGGCCGTGGTTTCCAGGCCCAGCTTCTGAAGGGCCTGCATCGGCGCATCGTTGGGGAAGCGGTGCGCCGCCGCAGCGTACAGAGCTTCCAGTGCGACAGAATCCGCCGCGCGCCGAATGTCGGCCTTCAGCTTCCGAGCGATGCGCACGGCGTCGGGGTCATTGCGAAAGGCCATCAGGTCTTCCAGGTTGGGCAAGGGCGGGCAGGTCATGGGTTTCTCCAAAGTCGATACGGCATTGTCTGCACGGCATAACCGGGATAAATGCACGTTTTTCCGGCTTTGGTGCCTAGATTGCGGTCAGTTCTTTCACGGTTGCATCGAAGGCCCGGAGCGTCTGGTGAAGGTGCTCCGCCACACGCGCGGCGGTCGGTTTCTGGCCGGCCTCGACCAACTGGCGAGCGGCCAAGTGGATGAACTTCTCCGGCGTGGCGACGGCGGCCGCTTCGGCCAGGGTGTTGACGCACGCCAAGGCGATACCGTGAACGATGCCGTCCGTTTCCAGGGCGTAGGTGGATTCTCTCGGGGTGTTGTTGGGCATGGTCTGGTTCCTTTCGGTTGGTGATGGGTTCAGGGGGCGAGGTCGTTGCCATATTCCCGCGCGATGCGGTCGAGGTGGCGGTCTTTCAGATTGACGCCGCGAGCCTTGCATGCGGCCATCAGCAAGGCGTCACGCTGGCCCAGCAGCTCAAGCTCGACGGCGCCGACAAGTGGTTTGCCATCCTCATCGCGCAGCCGGTCTTCCCCCTGCGCGGCAAAGATCGCAGCATGAACGAAGGTTGCCGCAGGGCGATAAGCGCCGATTTCCCGCGCCAGGGCCTCGCACCTGGCGGCAAGGCGGTTGATCTTGATGTCTTGGACAATCGCTTTCATGCCGCCCCTCCTTGGCCGGCCTGGGCCAGAATGTCCCGAATCGCCGAAACCTGATCCGGCGAAAGGTTGAATTGCTTGCCCAGCGTCTCGGCGGCCGTCTTGGCGGCCCGGCGCGATGCCGCCGCGACCTTCTTGGGCGGCTTGGTGGCGGCCACCTTCGCTGCGCGGGCGAGCGCGGCTTTCTCCTGAGCCTTTCGAGCTTCGGCGCCGCGCTGCTCGCTGGTCTTGATAGCGCGCGGCCGCTTGGCCTGCTTGGCTGCCAACGCATCAGCCTCGGCCTGCGTGGCTTGGTGCCGCACCTTGTTGTCGGCGCTGGCAAGCGCCTTTGCCATGACGCGCTCAAGAAAACCGAGCACGGCCGCAGATTGCACGATTTCCATCATCACGCGCAGGACGTGCTTGCAGGCCACCCCCTGCAATCCGGGGTTGCGAATCTTCGGATAGCCATGCTCATCGCGCCCGGCGTTGTACCCGCCGATGGTCGCCAGGTAGCGCAGGAAAAATTGCGTCCTTCCGCAATCGCAATCGAAGGCAAGGTAGCCCTCGCGCATCCTGGTGGCCGCCTGTTTCGGGGTGAGGGCTTTCGGCGTCTTCTTCCCCTCCGTGGTCGTGGGCGTCACCATCATTTGGCGCGCCATCTCGCCATATGCACGGAACCGCACAAGGACGTGATGCCGCGTTGCGTCGGAGTCCGGGCTGGCATCGGTCAGGAAGCGGACATCAAGGCTATCTCGCTCTCGTGCCGACACCATGCTGCTGACGGGAACGGCCATGCGGATTTCCTTGCGGGCGCGGCCCAGGTCACCTTCGTCGCCGGGGTTCCGGGGGTTTTTGAGCGGGTTGCTGGCCGCCAGGTCGATCACCTGCTGGGCGGTAATGCCTGCGGCAGTGATGCGCGATTGCACCGTCTGCATGTTGCGGCGGAACGTGCCGAGGTCGGCGGCCGTGATGTCGCGGCGCACGCCCCCAAGGGTCGTTTTCAACGCGCGATAGGCGTCGTACTGTCCCTGCACATCCTGCTTGGAAAGGATGATGCTGTTGGCGGCCTTTTCTGCCGCCTTCCGCTGGGCCGCGTCCTGCTTGGCGAGCTTCGCGGCTTCGCCGATGTGCCCCCGAACGTTGCCGAGCGGGCGATTCTTCGTGTTCATCGGGCAGCCTCGCTTGCACCGCCGGCCACCCCCAGGTGAAGCCGCTTCAGCGCCGTGTCTGCATCGCGGGCGCCAGCCTGCAACCGTTCGAGCCGGCCGGCAAGGGTGGCGGACGCCGGCGTTTCATCGAACCCCGGATTGCGCGCGCGGTAGGTGCTCAAGCCCTCGGCGACCTCGCGCACGCCGGCGACCAGCGCCGCCGTATGCCGGCTGACGGCCAGAACCTCGCGGTGCAGGTGATCGAGGGCTGCCATGTCGCGCTCGCGCAGCTTCTGCCAGACGTTGAGCAACCATTCCTGCGTGCCGCGCGGCGCGCCGACTTCCCAGTCATCGGTGACGCCGAACAGGAAGTCGATGCTGACCTCGTACACCTTGGCCGCGCGCAGGATGAGCCACAGGGGCACGCTGTTGGTGTCCGTCGCTCCCTCGACCTTGGAGAGCTTGGACGAGTTCGAGTAGCCCAGGCGCTGCGCGGCCACGCTCTGGGAGAGGTTGCACAGCTCGCGGGCCTGGCGCAGCCTGTCTCCGATCACGCGCACCAATTCCAGTTGCTCCACCTTCGGGCTGCTGGCGAACAGAACGGGCGCCGGCAGCGGGCCGTCTTCAGCCATGAGCACGTTTTCCAGCCAGTCGCTGTGCGTGGCGTTCGGCATCTCGGTTTCGGTCGTGGCATCGGCCATCGGTTCGTCCTTGCTTTGTGGTTGGGGGGCGGGCTGAAGTCGCCAGCAGGCCACCGGGATTTGGGAGAGCGCCCGCAGCAGGGGCAACAGGGGCGGAAGGTCAGTCACCAAATCCCCTCCGGGTTTCGCGTGCAGGTGCTTCGCCCTTGGCCTTGGCGGCAGCGAAGTCGCGCACGTCGGCATCGAGAAAGCGGGAGTGCCAGCCCTGGAAGATCAGCGGCACGTCGCCCGTCGGCCCCATGCGCTGCTTGCGCACCAGGATTTCGGCGAACCCCTGCAACGGGCCGTCCGGGCGGTAGTAGCCATCGCGGTAGGCCATCATCACCACGTCGGCATCCTGTTCAATGGCACCGGATTCGCGCAGGTCGGACAAGATGGGCCGCTTGTCCGGGCGGGCCTCCACGGCGCGGGAGAGCTGAGACAGCAGGATGATCGGGCAAGCCAGCTCCCGCGCCAGCAGCTTCAGCGCGCGCGTGATGCCGCCCAGTTCGTCGTTGCGGTTGGCGCCGTCGCCACGCATCAGTTGCAGGTAGTCGATCACGATGAGGTCGAGCGCCCCCAGGCGCTGGCTCTGTTTGCGCGCGGCAAGCCGGATACGTGCCACGCTGGCAAGTGCCGGATCATCGGCAATGACTAGACGCTGATTGCGCAGGCGATCCAGGGCGGCCGACAAGCGCGTAAAGCCGTCCTGGCTGATGCGCCCGGAGCGCAGGGCCTGCGTGTCGATGGCGCCGAAGCGCGCGACGCTGCGCTCGGCAAGCTGGGCTGCGGACATTTCCAGCGACACAACGAAGGCCGCGCCCCCGGCCAAGGCCACGTTCTCGGCGATGTTCACTGCCAGCGTGGTCTTGCCCATGCCTGGCCTGCCCGCCACGATGATGAGGTCGCCGGCTTGCAGGCCGCAGGTGAGTTCGTCCAGCAAGCGGAAGCCGGTGGCCAGGCCGGACACGGCGCCGCCGTCGTTCATGCGCTGGTCTATGGCGTCCAGCACGCCGGGCAGCAGCTCGCCGATGGTCTGGGGTTCTCGGCCAGCATGGCGGGTGTCGGCCAAGGCCATGACCATGCCCGTGACCTGCTCCACCAAGCCCGCGGTGTCATTGGCGCGCGAGGGTTCGGCAGCCAGCGCGGCAATGTCCTGGCCCAGCGCCATCACGTCACGGCGCACACGGCAGCCGCGCACGATTTCCGCGTAGCGGCGGATGTTGGCCGCCGAAGGCGTGTTCTGCGCCATCGCATTGAGGTAGGCCAGGCCGCCCACCTGCTCGGCTTCGCCGGCTGCGCGCAGGGCCTCGTACACCGTCACCACGTCGGCGGGCTGCCCTCGGTCGAGCATGGCCGCGATGCAGGAAAAGATGCGGCGGTGGTCGGCGTGGTAGAAATCGCCCTCGGTGAGCTGCCCGTCCAGGCGCTCCCAGGCGCCATTGTCCAGCAGCAGGCCGCCCAGGACGGATTGCTCGGACTCGATGCTGTGCGGCGGCAGGCGCAGGCCGCTCATGTCGTCGTAGGCGTTCATGCGACGCTCCGGTTCTCGTACTGGCCTTCCAGCACCTTGGCGAAGTTTTCGGCCTTGACCAGCCATGCGAGGTTGCAGCCGCTCCACTTCCCATCACGGCCCATCAGGAAGTCGGACTCGGCCACGTAGCCGAAGAAGCGGTCGAAGAAGTCCAGCCCGCTGGCCGTGTCGGTGGCGTAGCGCCCGCCGTTGGGCTTCTTGGCGGTGAGCACCCAGCGCCAACGCGCCTTCAGGCTGCTGACCCGCTGGCCGTCCCACACACGGGGTTGGGGCAGCCCAGGCAGGTGCTTGGCGTACAAGGCCAGGATTTCCTGGTGCGGGCACGCAGGGGCGTCAGGCTCGGCCTGATGCCCTCCCATTCCGTCAGGAATGGGTTTCTTTTTAATGGTGGTAGTGGTGGTGGTAGTGTCGTCACTCCCACCGGATTCCCGCGTCGCTTCCGTGTCGTTCCCTTGTCCGTCCCCGGACTGTCCCGCATGTGTCCCACGGGACAACTCGACATCACGGGCTTCCCGCTGCTTCTGGCGGTAGGCGGCCTTGCGCTGGGTTTCACGGGTCTTGCGGCCGATCATGTCCAGCACCAGCTCGGTCAGCACAGGGTGGTACAGGCGCCCGTCGTTAGCTTGCGACCAGCCACGCAGCAAAATCGGTTTGGCCGTCAGGAACTCGTCCAGCGACAGGCCCAGGCGAGCCGCGATGATGGCGTCTTCACCGGGCAGGGAACCGCAAGGCGTTTGCTGCCAGGCAATGAACCAGAGCATCAGCAGCAGGGGGCGCTGGCGCGCGTCGGCAAGCGCCCAGGTATCGGATTGGGCGATGCGTTCGCAATCCAGCTCGAACCGGAAGCCGCCGGCTCTGGTGGTGGAGGGATAGGGAGGCTGCTGCATGGCGCGCTATTCCTCAGCGTTCAGGACGTGCTTCATTGCCTCGGCCCAGGCGTGAACCAGCGGAGCGAGCTGCCGGCGGGGCGGCGGAGGACTCACAGAGCCGGGGCGCGTCAGGTCGCGCAACGCGCGTGCGTAAGTCATCGCCGTGGTAAACGCCTGCTGGCGTTCGCCGGCGAGCTTGGCGCGGGCGTACGATGCGGGAGTGCGGTTGGTGGACATGGCAGCCCCGGTTACAGGGTTGCCAAGTGCGCGCGCAGCTCGCCCACGTTGAAAACGGTACGGCGAGGGGAAATGCGCTTGGGCTTGGGGAGATTCCCGTCGCGGGCCATGCGCCACGCAGTGGTGACGGACACGCCGCAAAGCGCGGCGGCAATATCGAACCCGACGTTGGCCGAGTCGGGCAGTTGGTCAAAATTCCTCAGCGCATCAGGGATGCGTTTTTCTTTTCCATCGCTCGCTTTCGCCATGTCATGCACCCTCTTGGTGATTTATGAAACATGGCAAAGGCTATAGAGCCGAAATCCCGTTGTACTTGCTACTGGCGTCTGCTTTTCTTCTCGGGTTGCAAGACTGCATAGAAGGCGTCGTAATCTATTGCGCCCTCAGTGCCGGCCGCAATGTCAGCCAAGTCGATCAGCGCCTTGCTGGGAGTTCGTTTCTCCCCGAACCGAAATTCCATACCATCGAGTGTTGCCACGAGTGCGCGCAGGTACTCCCGCCCGGACTCCCTCGCGGACAGGACTGCGTTGGCAGCAGGGTTGTGTCGCATGCCCGCCAAATCGAAACGTTCGCATCTTTCGGTCAATGATGAGAGCGCGTTGCGCAGTGCAGGGCTATCGGGCCAAGCGTCTAGGTTTTGACCTGGGCCGGCGCCAGTAGGGGCAACGATGCTGCGAAACTCATCCAAGAGCCGTCCCAGCTTCTCCGTTGCACTCTTGATCTGAGTAATCTTGGCAGCGGCGAGGGCCTTCCGGGTCTTTTGCCCGTCATTGCGTACCCATAGCCAATCGTGGTTTGAAGTCCACAAGGCATCGAAGACGCGAGGCAACCAATCTGCCCCAATCTCGGCTTCGAGGTCGCGCCAGCTCTGCCCGGTAACGTCCCTGTCCATCAAGCGCTTCATCGTTTCCAGGTCGCCTGTGCCGAATTCCCATGCTGTTGACATGCCCACACTGATGCCTTGCTTGACTACGCGGCGCGATGTGCCGGCGATCAACTGCTGGTAGTGGGCGATCAGGGCTGCGGGAATCATGCCGCAGCCTTTCGCAAGGGAAGCACGTTAGGCTGCACGTTGCCCATTTCGATCTGCTGAAGCAGGGAAGCCCATGCGTTCAGTGCCGCCTTGCGTTCGTCAAAGTAGGCGTGCCGGTCATAGATGCCTTTCACGCCCCTCTGCTTGTGGTTGAGGCATCGCTCGGCAATATGCGGCTCTACGCCAAGCGCCGACAGGTGCGTGCGGGCCGTGCGCCGCAGGTCATGGATGACGAAGTGCGGCACGTCAGGCAGCAAGGGGCGGATGTGCTTGGAGAAGGCCGCGTTCAATGTGTTGGGGTCGCGGTGCGGCGTCATCCGGGTTTGCATTTTCACGGCAGGGAATACCCAGGCGCTACCGGCGGCCAGCCGTTGCAGCTCGCGCAGGATTTCCAAGGCATAGGGAGACAAGGGGATGTCGGTGGCTGCGCCGGTTTTCGTGCGCCCGGCGGGCAGGTGCCATACCCCGGTGTCCAAGTCGAACTCGGCCCAAGGGGCGGCGAGCAATTCTTCCTTGCGAACAGCCAGCAGCAGAAGCAGACGTATGGCGCAGTGGTTCTCGATGGTGAACCGGCCAGCGGCTTCCCTCATTGCCTCGAACAGCCGGCACAGTTCATCCCGGCTCAGCCAACGGTCGCGGCTTTCTTCCTTGCCGCCGGCGTCGTTGATATCGAAGGGAAGAGCCGGATTGCGCTGGAGCTGTTTGGGCCGTTGCTTGATCGCGTAGTTGAACATCCGCTTCAGCCAGCGCAGCACGTCGCTGGCGACGGTCGGCGCGCCGCGCTTGATGATGGACTTCAGCACGTCATCAATGTCCGTGGTCGTCACGTCCTCGATCTTCATTTTGCCGATGCGCGGCTTGATGTCGTTCTCGATGCGCGAGCGGACGATGTTGGGGTGCTTCCAGTGTCCCATGATCTTGTCGCGGAAATAGGCGTCGGCCATGTCGGCCACCGTCCAGGCGCTGCGGTCGGCCTCTATCCGCTCGGCGGTTTCGCGGATACGGTCTTGCTTTTCACTGGCAACGTCGTACCCCAGGGCTACGCGGGCAGAGAGTTCCTTGGCGGTGCGGCGTGCCTCGGCCAGGGACAGCACGCCGTAGGTGCCCAGGCTCATCACGCGGGGCTTGCGGTCGAACTGGTAGCGGAACCTCCACTCTGGCGTCGGCACGCTGGGGCGCCAGCGCAGGTACAGGCCGTCGCCGTCGGCACGCCCCTCGAATCGTTCTCCGGCCTTGATCCAGGCCCGTATTTGCACGTCTGACAGTTTGCCCATGTCGGCCCTCAATTCCTTGTACCCGTACTTTTCCGAAGTTTCCTTTACGGGTACAACAGGGGGTACGAGAAAATCGCTTGATGTTGTGGTGTCTTATGGTAGCTCATGAAATGAAAAAAGCCCCGTATTTCGGGGCTTTACAGGGTGATGGCCGTCTTTGTGGAACGTCCTGAACCGTCCTGAATCACTACTCAATGTTCTGCACTTGCTCGCGCATCTGCTCGATCAGCACCTTCATGTCCACGCTGATGCGCGTGAGGTCCATGGCGGCCGACTTGGAGCCCAGCGTGTTGGCTTCACGGTGCAGTTCCTGGATCAGAAAGTCCAGCCGCTTGCCGACCTCGCCGCCTTTTTTGAGCAGGCGGGCAATCTCGTCCAGGTGCGACTGCAGCCGCGTGACTTCCTCCGCGACGTCGATGCGGATGGCAAAGGCCGTGGCCTCGGTCAGGGCGCGGTCCTGGGCCGCCTCGGGCACCACCGCGCCTTCGGCCAGCGACATGGCCTCCTTCCAGCGCTCCATGAAGCGCTGGCGCTGCTGCTCCACGAGCTGCGGAACCAGCGGCACCGCCTGGCGGGCCAGCTCGCGCAACTGCGCGATGCGCTCCTGCAGCATGGCGGCCAGGCGTTCGCCCTCGCGTTGGCGCGCGGCCACCAGGTCGTCCAGCGCCTGCTCGGCCGCGCGCGCTGCCGTTTCGCTCCAGTCCAGCGCAGGAGCACCGGCATTGGCGCACAAGCGCAGCGCGTCGGCCACCGACAGCGGCCTGGCGTCGGGCAGCCACGAACGCACTGCATCCTGCACCGCGCCTACCCGTTGCAAGATGCGCGGGGATGGCTCGGCGAGCGCGGCGGAGTCGTCGTTGTCCACGAAAGCGCGCACCTCGACCTTGCCGCGCTTGAGGCGCTGCGTGAGCAGGGCGCGCAGCGCCGGCTCCTGGGCGCGCAGTTCATCGGACAGGCGGAAAGACAGGTCCAGAAAGCGGCTGTTGACCGCACGTATTTCCAGGCCCAGGCGCCGTACGGGCCCGTCCTTGTCGTCCCCTGCAGTAGCCACGCCGCGCTGCACGCTGGCATATCCGGTCATGCTGTAAACTGCCATTGGACTTTTCGGTGGTTGGTTGCTTGCGATCCAGCGATTATCCGGGTTCCCCACCCGCGCCCACGACTGCCTTCGCTTCCTATGTCAAAAATCAAGCCGGCCCCCCTGCCCCCCGATACCGCCATTGGCGGCTACCGCGTGGTGCGACGGCTGTCCTCCGGTGGTTTTGGCGTGGTGTACCTCGCCATTGACGCCGAAGGCCAGCAGGTGGCCATCAAGGAATACCTCCCCGCTTCTCTGGCCACGCGTGCACCGGGCGAACTGCTGCCCAAGGTGCCGCCCGAGAAGCTCTCGCTCTACCGCCTGGGCCTCAAGAGCTTCTTCGAGGAAGGCCGTTCGCTCGCGCAGATCTCGCACGCCTCCGTGGTGAGCGTGCTCAACTTCTTCCGCGAGAACGAGACCGTCTACATGGTGATGAACTACCTGGAGGGCGCGACCCTGCAGGACTTCATCATCACCGCACGCGACCTCAAGACGCAGAAGGTGTTCCGCGAGTCCACCATCCGCTCACTGTTCGATGAGGTGCTGCGCGGCCTGCGCATCGTGCACCAGCACAAGATGCTGCACCTGGACATCAAGCCCGCCAACATCTTCATCACCGACGACAACCGCGCGGTGATGATCGACTTCGGCGCCGCGCGCGAGGTACTCTCCAAAGAGGGCAACTTCATCCGCCCGATGTACACCCCCGGCTTTGCTGCGCCCGAGATGTACCGCCGCGACTCGCAGATGGGCCCCTGGACGGACATCTACGCCGTTGGCGCCTGCATCTATGCGTGCATGCAGGGATTTCCGCCCAACGAGGCGCCGCAGCGCCAGGAGAAGGACCGCCTGTCGCTGGCGCTGAACAAGCTGCGCGGCGTGTATTCGGACAACCTGATCGAGGTGGTCGAATGGTGCATGGCGCTCGATCCGCTGTCGCGCCCGCAATCGGTGTTCGCGCTGCAAAAGGAGCTGAGCCGCGAGGGCGAACGCCGCTATACCAAGCTGTCGGTGGCCGAGAAGATGCGCATGCAGCTCGACACCCTGGTGTCGGACACCAAGAAAAACGTGCAAAAGGTGGGCGAAGCCACCGGTCTGGGAGCGCGGCCTAAATGAAGTTCTCTGTCTTTCAGATCAGCCGCCGCGGCGGGCGCGAGAAGAACGAAGACCGCATGGGGTACTGCTACACGCGCGAGTCGGTGCTGTTCGTGCTGGCTGACGGCATGGGCGGCCACCCGGAGGGCGAGATCGCCGCGCAGATCGCCATCCAGACGGTCTCCGCGATGTTCCAGCGCCAGGCCAAGCCCACGCTGAAGGATGTGCAGGAGTTCCTCTCCACCGCACTGCTGGGCGCGCACCACCAGATCCTGCGCTATGGCACCACCAAGGACATGCTCGACACGCCGCGCACCACGCTGGTGATCGCCGTGGTGCAAGACGGGCGCGCCAGCTGGATCCACTGCGGCGATTCGCGCCTGTACCTCGTGCGCGGGGGCGAGCTGCTCATGCGCACGCGTGACCACTCCTACCTGGAGTTGCGCAACGCCGCCATCGCCGGGCTGGAGCGCGTGAACCGCAACGTGCTGTTCACCTGCCTGGGCTCTCCCACCAAGCCGCTGTACGACGTGGCCGGCCCCGTGCTGCTGGAGCAGGGTGACCGCATCCTGCTGTGCTCCGACGGCCTGTGGGGCGCGCTGGACGACGAGACCATCGCACGCCAGCTGGGCCGCCAGACCGTCTCCAACGCCGTGCCCGACCTGGTCGAGGACGCCCTGCGCAAGGCCGGGGACGGCAGCGACAACGTGACCGTGGTGGCCATGGAGTGGGAAACACCCGACACGTTCGAGTCCACCCAGGGCATTTCCACCGACAGCATCAGTGACGACGTGTTCGCCTCCACCATCCAGGCTGGCCCGCTGGAGAGCTTTGCGGACGACCTGGACGACGAGACCATCGAACGCTCGATCGCCGAAATCAACGAAGCCATCCGGCGCTCTGCCGCGCGCAAGCTGTAGGCCGCGGCCCGGGCGCACCGCCTCCTCCGCTCTCCGCCAGGAGCGCGGGGAGCCCCTTCTTTGACCTGGACCTGCCATGACCACCACCCCCTTTGCCCGCAGCGGCGGCCGCGCCCTGGACCAGCTGCGCCCCATCCGCATCACGCGCCACTACACCATGCATGCCGAGGGCGCGGTACTCATCGAGTTCGGCAACACGCGCGTGCTGTGCACCGCGTCGGTCGAGGAAAAGGTGCCGCCGCACAAGCGCGGCAGCGGCGAAGGCTGGGTGACGGCCGAGTACGGCATGCTGCCCCGCTCCACCCACACCCGCAGCGACCGCGAGGCCGCGCGCGGCAAGCAAAGCGGACGCACGCAGGAGATCCAGCGCCTCATCGGCCGCAGCCTGCGGGCAGTCTTTGACCTCAAAGCCTTGGGTGAGCGCACGATCCAGATCGACTGCGACGTGATCCAAGCCGACGGCGGCACACGCACCGCCGCGATCACGGGCGCCTGGGTGGCGGCGCAGGACGCGGTCAACACCCTGCTGGCTGCGGGCAAGATCAGCGCATCGCCGCTCACCGGGGCGGTGGCCGCCGTGTCCGTGGGCATCGTGCGGGGCCAACCGCTGCTGGACTTGGAATATGTGGAGGACGTGGCCTGCGACACCGACATGAACGTGGTGATGACCGGCGCCGGCCACTATGTGGAGGTACAAGGCACGGCCGAGGGCGCGGCCTTTTCGCGCCAGGAAATGGACCAACTGCTGGCGCTGGCCGAGAAGGGCATTGCCGAGCTGGTCGCCCTGCAACGGCAGTCGCTACGCAATTGATAGCTGTTTGCGCTTGACTGATATGCGCTAAAGATCTTTTTGACCATGAAACTCGTACTCGCCTCCAACAACCGCGGCAAGCTCGCCGAACTGCAGGCCATGCTGGCCCCGCTGGGCGTGCAGCTCATTCCCCAGGCCGAACTGGGCGTGGGCGAGGCCGAGGAGCCGTTCCACACCTTCGTCGAGAACGCACTGGCCAAGGCCCGCTTTGCCAGCGCCCACACCGGCCTGCCCGCGCTGGCGGACGACGCCGGCCTGTGCGTGCAGGCCTTTGGCGGTCAGCCCGGCGTGCAGACGGCCTACTACGCCACGCAGTTCGGCTACGACAAGGGCGACGCCAACAACGTGCGCGCGCTGCTGGAGCAGATGCAGGGCATCGACGACCGCCGCGCCGCGATGGTCAGCACGCTGGTGGCCGTGCGCAGCCCGCAGGACCCCGAGCCACTGATCGCCGTGGGCCGCGTGGCCGGCGAGATTGCACGCGCGCCGCGCGGCACGGGCGGCTTCGGCTTTGACCCGGTGATGGTGCTGCCCGCCTTCGGCAAGACCTTTGCCGAGCTGCCGCCCGAGGTGAAGAACGCCCACAGCCACCGCGGCCGCTCATCGCGCCAGATGCTGGAGCTGATGCGCGAGCACTGGTTTGCCGGAACCTCAGAAAGGTGAGCGGTTAGCGCTTGCCAGATAAGGGTTTCAATGTCTTTTGATACTGAAACGGTTGTCAGGCAAGCGCCAGCAGCTATGGTTTTTAGACTCGTATGACCATCCCCATCCTCCCTGCCGCGCAGTCCGGCGCGCCGCTGCGCGACGTGCAGCACTACATGCGCCCCGGCCTGCTGCAGCTGCCCAGCCTGCCGCCGCTGTCGCTGTACGTGCACCTGCCGTGGTGCCTGCGCAAATGCCCGTACTGCGACTTCAACTCGCACGAGGCGCGCGGCGGCATGGGCGGCGATGGCGGCGTGCCCGAAGCGCGCTACATCGACGCCCTGCTGGCCGACCTGGAGGCCGCCCTGCCGCTGATCTGGGGCCGCACGGTGCACAGCATCTTCATCGGCGGCGGCACGCCCAGCCTGTTTGCGCCCGAGTCCATCGACCGGCTGCTGGGCGACATCCGCGCGCGCCTGCGGTTGGACGCGGGGTGCGAGATCACGCTGGAGGCCAACCCCGGCACGTTCGAGAAGGAGCGCTTTCGCGCTTACCGCGGCGCGGGGGTCACGCGGCTGTCCATCGGCGTGCAGAGCTTCAACGACCGGCACCTGCAGGCGCTGGGCCGCGTGCACAACCGCGCACAGGCGCTGGCCGCGGTGGAAGAGGCCGCACAGGCCTTCGACACCTTCAACCTCGACATCATGTACGCCCTGCCCGGCCAGACGCCGGCCGAGCTGGACGAGGACATGCGCACCGCGCTCGCGCTGCAGCCGCCGCACATCTCCATCTACCACCTGACCATCGAGCCCAACACCTACTTCGCCAAGTACCCCCCACCGCTGCCCGAGGACGATGCCGCCTATGCCATGCTCGACCGCATCACCGAACTGACGGGCGCGGCAGGCCTTGCACGCTACGAGGTATCGGCCTATGCACGCGAGGGCCACCAATGCGTGCACAACCGCAACTATTGGCAGTTTGGCGACTATCTGGGCATTGGCGCGGGCGCGCACAGCAAGCTCAGCTTTGCGCACCGGGTGGTGCGCCAGGTGCGCCTGCGCGATCCGCAGCTCTACATGGCCGGAGCACTCGCAGGGCGCGCCATCGCGCAAGACGACGACGTGCGCCGCGCGGACCTGCCGTTCGAGTTCATGCTCAATGCGCTAAGGCTGCAGGAGGGTTTTGCGCTGCAGGACTTCACCGCCCGTACGGGCCTGGCGATCACGGCCATAGCCGCTGGCCTGCAGCAGGCCGAGGCGCAGGGCCTGATCACGCGCGACATGGAGCGCGTGCGTCCCACGCAGCGGGGCTTTGACTTTCTGAGCGACCTGCAGGCGCTCTTCCTGGCGGACTGAGCGGGCGCCGAAAGCACACCGACGAAGCGTGCCCGGTCACAGCCGCGCACACTTCATCGGCGCCACATTCCTCCGGCTGATCAGCCGCAGCGCACGGCAGTGATCTTGCCGCTGGCGTCCACCTCCAGGTTGAGACGCTGACCATCGAACTCCTTGGTGATCATTTGGCCCGGGCGCAGCACGCGCGCCAATCGCGCGCCGGAGCGCACGCGCGCGTCCTCCACCACCTTGGCCGTGGCATTTTTACCCACCGCCGCCTGCGCGCCCTGGGCGTTGCATTCACCGCCCACCGGGGCCGTGCTGGCGCCAATGGGCGCGGGCGCCGGGCTGCTGCCCGGTCCGATCGACGAACAACCTGCCATCATCAGCCCCACCACGGCCACGGCGCCGCCTGCCTTTAAGAAATAACGCATGCCTGTTGCCTCCTGCTCCGAAAAATGCAGCACCATACCGCAGCCGCGGTGCACGGGCCGTCACCATCGGTAACCTGGCGGCGACGGGGCTAGCCCTCGCGGTGCTTTTGCACGCTCAAGCTGCCGTCGGCTTCCAGGAAGAGGTAGCGCATGTCCTTCCTGTCGCAGTCGGCCTCGCGCAACGCCCGCTCCACGTCGTTCTCCGATACGCGATGCCGCTTGCGCACCGTGTCAAAGACATGCCCATTGCGCCCCAGCAGGATCGCCTCGCCCTCCAGCAGTTTCTCGGCCATGCGAAAACGCGCCGTGAGTACCCCCACCAGGATGTTCAATCCGATCAGCACCAGGCAGACGATGAGACCGCCCCACAGCGACTGGTCCTTGCCCGTCATGGACGGACCCGCGGCCTCGCTGACCAGCATCACCACCAGCAGGTCGAACGGCGTGAATTGCCCGACGGTGCGCTTGCCGCTGACGCGCATGAGCGCCAGCAGCAGGCCGTAGACCATGGCGGCGCGCAGCACCAGCTCCGCGGCGGGTAAGTCCAGGTTGAACATAGCGGTCGCTCCGGTCAGTCAGCGTGCAGCCGCCCGTACCGCAGGCCGTACGGCGCACTTGAACACCTCATGCAATTGCCGCAGGGCCTCCGTCTTGCGGTGTTCCGATTCCGCGGCGGTGCAATCCGACGGCACCCACACCTTGTAGCCCAGCATGCGCGCATCGGTGGCCGTCAGCATCACGCACATGTCGGCGGCCAGGCCCACGATGATCAGCTGCTCGGTCTGCATCTTGTCCAGCAAATGCTGCAAGGGAGTCGAATGGAACGCCGAATGCTGTGGCTTGAGGATCACCAGATCCTGCGGCGCGGGCGCGAGCAGGCAGGCCATTTCGCCGCGCGCCCCCGGCAGCGCGCGGCAGGCGGTGAGAATGTCACGGAAGTCGCTGTGCCACGTGCCGTAGTTGTCGTTGGCATAGATCGCCGTGACCCCGCGCCGCGCCAGGCGTGTCTTCAGCCGCGCAATGGCGTTCGCGGCGCGTACCGCTCCGGGCAGCAGGTCTGCCGCTGTAGGGAAATTCAACGGATTGATCACATCCACCAACAGCAGCACGTGTTTGCTGCGCGGCAGCGGCGTGCGGCGCAATGCAACGGGGCGCGCCACGCAGCCTCCTCAGAGCATCGCGTCGCGTTGCTGCTCCGCGCGCGACGCGCCAATGGCCGTCTCTACCTGTTTGACCTCTTCCGGCGGAGGCAGCACCGCCGGCATGCCCAGGCTTGCAATCCACAGCTCGCGGCACCAGCCCTTGGTATGGTACAGGTGGTGGTCCTCGTCTTTCTCCACGCGCTCGTGGGCATCTTTCAAGGCGCGACCGACATCACCGGTCGCTACCTCTGCCACCTTGCCCAGCAGTTCCCAGTTAGCGTGGTCCTTGGTCTCGGCATGCACCACGCATTCGCAGGCGACCAACTGGGCCTGCGCAGGATTGCCGGCCTGCCGGGCCAACTCGATCGCCTTGACCAGCGAATCACCGATGTGCTTGACCACCAGGCGCGAAGGCACCACCTCGTCGGGGTCGATTCCCAGGTTTTCGCAGGTCGTGCGCACCACGTTCTGGTGCGATAGCGTCTCGTCGAGGTAGCCCTCCCATTCCTTCTTGAGGTCTTCATTGGTCGCGCAGTCGATCGCCGCGCGGTACACCTGCTCACCACCCAGCTCGGTTTCCATCATCTGCAACAGCAGATCCTTGAGCTGGGCTTCGTCATAACGTGGCTTGGGCATGGGTCTTCTCCAGGTTGTGGGATTGGAATGCAAGAGAAGCCCATGGTGTGAGGCGGACCGATCCCGCGCCGTAGGCAACGGCCTATTTGCGCGTAATGCAATTTCCGAACAAAGCAGTCGCGCAGCCGACCGCTGTCACGTTGATCGCAGACGAAAAGACAAAACCCCGCTATCAACGCGATAGCGGGGTGTGACATTGGGGTCAGGTAGTGCTTGAAGGACTGGTGCCGACAGCAAGCCGTCGCGCCATGCGCGTGGCATTCACTGTCCGGCGCGAGAACGAGCTTTGAAAAGGTGGATGGTTTCGCCGCGTGCGAGCATATCAACCAACTGGGCGATTCGTCTGGCGCGCGTTTCTGCTTTCACGGCTGTCTGGATACGCCACAGTACCGCGTAACGATTGGCCGCATTGATCGTTGCAAAGAAGGCTTTTGCCTTTGGATCGATTTCCAACGCGGCCAACAGATCCTCGGGTACGGTGGACGTACGAGCGCTGTCATAAGCCCGTGCCCAGCGCCCATCGGCCTTGGCCGCTTCGATCTGGGCGTAGCCCGGCGCCTGCATGCGGCCCGCCACTATGAGTGCCTCGACCTTGTCGATGTTGACTTTCGACCAGATGCTGCGCGCACGCCGCGGCGTGAAACGCTGGAGGTAGTGCTGATCGTCGAGAGCTTTTTTCTGACCGTCGATCCAGCCCCAACAGAGTGCGATTTCCAACGCCTGGGGGTAAGTAGCGCTGGGTTCTGGAGCGCCCTTTTTCGCGATCTTGAGCCAGAGGCCGCCCGAAGCGGCATGGTTCTTCCTCAACCATGCATCGAAAGCCTTGGCGCTCTTGAACGAGGCCGGGGCAGATTCGAGTGGAATGCTGGATCTGGGAGCTTGTCAGAAATTTTGTGTGTGAGGCATAGCATGTCGACAAGGAGCATGAATGCCACGCAAGACCAAACCCACCGCTTTGGCGGACCAGGCGGCACAGCCGCAATTTCACATCCCGGCCGAGCTGCTTGACCAGTTGGTGACCGGGCCCATGACGCCGGGCCAAGTCCAAGGGCTGTTCGATCAGTTCAAGAAGTCAATTCTTGAGCGGGCGCTGGGCGCCGAGATGAGTCATCACCTAGGCTATGCGCCCGGCCAAGCCAAGCCCACAGGCGGATCAGCCAACCACCGCAACGGCAAGAGCACCAAGACCGTACTGACCGATGTGGGGGCGCTGCGCATCGATGTCCCACGCGATCGCGAAGGCAGCTTCGAGCCGCAGCTCATTGGCAAGCACGAGCGGCGCTTTACGGGTTTCGACGACAAGATCATCGCCATGTACGCACGCGGCATGACGGTGCGCGAGATCCAGGGTTTCCTGGCTGAGATGTACTCGGTGGACGTCTCGCCCGAGCTCATCAGCCGTGTCACCGATGAGGTGATGGGCGAGGTCACGGCCTGGCAGACACGGCCGCTGGAGGCGATGTACCCGGTGGTGTTCTTCGATGCGCTGCGGGTCAAGATTCGCGAGGATGCGGTGGTGCGCTCCAAGGCCGTCTACCTGGCGCTGGGCGTACTGCCTGACGGCTCGCGCGACATCCTGGGAATCTGGATCGAGAACACCGAGGGGGCGAAGTTCTGGATGAAGGTCTTCAACGATCTGAAGACGCGCGGGGTGCAGGACATCCTGATTGCCGTCACCGACGGCCTCAAGGGCATGCCAGAGGCGCTGGGCGCAGTGTTCCCGGCGACGACGCTGCAGACCTGCATCGTGCACCTGATCCGGGGTGGCCTGGACTTTGCGTCATGGAAAGACCGCAAGGCGCTGGCCGCAGCCATCAAACCCATCTACACCGCGGTGAGCGCCGAGGCGGCCGAGGCCGAGTTGGATGCGTTTGCGGCCGGCCCCTGGGGGCAGCGGTTCCCGACCGTGGTCAGCGCCTGGCGCCGGGCCTGGGACAAGGTCATCCCGTTCTTCGCCTTCCCGCCCGAGGTGCGGCGCGTGATCTACACCACCAACGCCATCGAGAGCGTGAACGCACGGCTGCGCAAGATCATCAAAACGCGCGGCCACTTCCCCAGCGACGAGGCGGCCACCAAGCTGATCTGGCTGGCGCTGCGCAACATCACCGCGGACTGGGGGCGGGCGGCCAACCACTGGAAATCAGCGATGAACCAATTTGCGATCCTCTACGAGGACCGATTTACCAGATCGGGCCAGTAAGATCACCAAGCCGCCTCACGATTGAGTGACGGATTCAACAGCCTCACACACAGAAATCCTGACACTCCC